>NZ_WJFC01000070.1 GCF_009725235.1 Scytonema sp. UIC 10036 | reverse complement strand
GGGATGAAAGGGGGGTATTCTGTCCCCCCTTACCAAGGGGGGATGAAAGGGGGGTGTTCTGTCCCCCCTTACCAAGGGGGGATGAAAGGGGGGTGTACCTCATTCAGATGCAAAGCGCTGTATACACTATCTTATCGTCGGCTACTCACATTCATCCAAAGGATGTTGTTAGGGCTAGTTATCGCTTTATTTATGACTGGCACAAATGTGAGGCAAGTTGTTGCGTCTAATACTGATTCTCAGTTAATCTATCCCTTTCCTTCCCTACAAGAGGAAAGCAGGGCGAAGGACACATTACAACAGGAGAATCGCGGTAAGGAGTTGTACGAAGGAGAGCAATTTTTGGAAGCTGTCACGAGCTGGCAAAACGTTTTTCAAGCTTATCAATTGCAAGGAGATAAACTCAATCAAGCTAGAGTTTTAAGCAATCTTTCATTAGCTTACCAAAAACTGGGGCAATGGTCTCAAGCAACAACAGCACTCAATCAAAGTTTGGAATTCCTAGAGGGGTTGGGGAAAACACCAAGCCATCAATCTAAAGAACAATTAAAAGTTTTAGCTCAAGTACTCAATACGCGAGGAAATTTAGAGTTAGCCACCGGGCAACCTGAGGCGGCGCTTGCAACCTGGCAAAAAGCAACTGCAACTTATACAAGAGTAGAAAATCAAACAGGAGTTATTCGCAGTCTTATCAATCAATCTCAGGCTTTTAGAGCTTTAGGGTTAAATCGTCGAGCCTTATCGACTCTAACACAAGTCAGCCAAATTCTAGAAAAACAACCTGACTCTTCAATTAAAGCCGTCGCATTGCGTAACTTAGGGACTAATTTGCGTTTGGTGGGCAAATTAGAACAAGCCAAGCAAGTGTTGCAACAAAGTTTGGCGATCGCGCAAAAATTGCAATCACCATTAGATATAAGTGCTGCCTTCATCGATCTAGGGAACATAGCCCGTGCAAATCGAGATATGGAAGCGGCTTTAGGTTTTTATCAAAAAGTTGTAGATATTTCCCCCTCACTAATCCTCAAACTTCGAGCAAATCTCAATCAACTTAATACCTTAATTGATATAAAACAATGGGATTTAGCGCGGGAATTAAGCCGGAAAATTGAACCTCAACTTGTCAATCTGCCTGCAAGTCGTGGGGTTATTTATATGCGGCTTAACTTTGCCCGGAGTTTAACTCGCATATCCGAGGCAAAAATTCAAGACGCACCAACCATAGCAACTATTGCCCAACTGGTTGCAACAACTGTGGAAAAAGCAAAAAGCATAGGTGACAAGCAAGCAGAAATTTTTGCACTGGGGAGACTCGGTAGCTTGTACGAGACAACTCAGCAATGGTCTATTGCTCAAAATTTAACCCAAAAAGCTTTAATGCTTGCTCAGAGTTACAATACACCAGATATTGCTTATCTTTGGCAATGGCAGCTTGGAAGACTTTTAAAAAAACAGGGCGATGTATCTGGAGCGATCGCAGCTTATACTCAAGCTGTGAAAACTCTTCAAGTGTTACGTAACGAACTCGTTGCTGTTGAACCAGATGTGCAATTTTCTTTTCGGGAAAGAGTAGAACCAGTTTATCGAGAATTGGTCAGCCTGCTTTTACAACCAGGGAAAACCGAACCAAACCAAGAATCCCTACATCAAGCCCGTCAAGTTATTGAGTCTTTGCAATTAGCGGAATTAGATAACTTTTTCCAAGAAGCCTGCTTAGATGCAAAACCCAACCTTATCGATCGCTTTGATGCAAATGCTGCTGTTATTTATCCCATCATTTTACCAGATCGCTTAGAAGTTATTCTCAGTTTACCACAACAACCCCTGCTTCATTATGCAACTCCTATCGAGCAAAATCAATTAGAAACTCTTGCAGATAAGCTCCGTCAAACTATAGTCATTCGTTCTAGGGACGACTATATGGCATTGTCGCAACAACTTTATGATTGGTTGCTCCGTCAGAGCGAAACTGACCTAAGCAAAAGTGAAGTTAAGACATTAGTGTTTGTGCTAGATGGTGTCTTGCGAAATCTTCCTATGGCAGCATTACATGATGGCAAGCAATTTTTAATAGAAAAGTACAGCGTTGCACTCACACCCAGTTTGCAGTTATTACCTCCCAAACACTTGCAACAGGAGAACTTGAAAGTCTTAAGTGCTGGGCTAACTGAAGCAAGGCAAGGCTTTTCTCCCCTTGAATACGTAGAAACAGAATTGAAGGAAATTAAATCTGAAGTCCCAAGTGTAGTTTTATTGAACAAACAGTTTACCAGTAAGAATCTGCAAAAAGAAATTCAATCTGCTTCTTTCCCAATAGTTCACATTGCTACTCACGGAAACTTTAGCTCTAAAGCCTCAGAGACTTTTATTTTAACTTGGGATAGTCGGATTCAAATTAACGAATTCGATAGTTTACTCAAAAACAATCAACAAAATCGGCAACAAGCTATTGAACTTTTGGTTTTGAGTGCTTGTGAAACAGCAACAGGAGATAAGCGTGCTGCCTTGGGGTTAGCAGGAATTGCTGTTAGGGCAGGTGCTCGCAGTACTTTGGCAACATTATGGTCTATTAACGATGAGGCTACTGCTAACTTTATGGGGAAATTTTACCAAAATTTAACTAATACCCAACAAACTAAAGCAGAAGCTTTACGTCAATCTCAATTGGCTATTTTAAAAAATCCTTATTACGAACATCCTATTTACTGGGCTCCTTATGTTTTGATTGGGAATTGGTTGTAACTAGTTGTGGGACAACAACGATAAATTGGCAAAATTGTCACTTTATCGTTGTCAGTGTTGATTGTCAACATACGATCGTTATGTGTCTGTTGTGTACTACAGTAATTTTTAGCAGGTCTTGTGTACAACTTATGGTTGTCATTGGTATTTATAGACAAATTCTGGTTGTCAGTCGAGCGCATCTACCTCAGAATATCAACGAAAGAATAGGCATTACAGCCTAAATTTTTGCCAACTTCTAGTTGTCAGCTTTGCCATCTTTTACTTGTTGTCCCAAGTCGTCATGAACTACATACACCGGAATGGATAAAAATGGGCATTGGGTTTTTCCCTCACTCCTGACCCCTGACCCCCGATCGTTGGTCACAAGTTAAAATTGAGTAAAGTTTGTCAATACTTCTAAAGATAGAAATAAAAGACTAATTTTAAAGAGATCATGGTGTAATATTTGCAGTGATAGAAAATCATGTGAGACTCGATTGAGGCAAGTAATTGAGCGATCGTAACGAACAGTGAGCACCAGTCGAAAAACTAACCGGGACCATGCTAAAAAAAACTCAAAGACCAATGGTGGAGGATGAGGTAATTGTACAGCAACAAAGAAGCATTAGTAACCCCAGCTATCACGGCACAAGAAAACTACTACCGCCAACTAGGATTAAGGGATAGAATTCTGAATTTACCTTTTATGATAGCGGCAGTATTGACACTACTGTGGCGAGATGTAGCAGGAGTTACAGAACTTACAAGGATGTTAGCAAGGGAAGGTTTTTTGTGGTGTGGTCCAATGAATGTGAGTCAACATTTTGATTTCACAACATTTCCGCTTACCAGTCTGTTGGTAATTGCTATCGGATTTTTAGCTTTACCTTTTCTGATTCAGAAACTTAGCTCTACAACTACAAAAACAAGCTTTTATGCATCATTTGAATTACTCAAACAAGAATTAGATGCAAGTAAAACTGAATCCTCAAAACTACAACAGCAGTTACAACAATTGAGTGAGGAAAATAGCGCATTGCGTCAAGAAGGTTTGCGTCTACAGGAAGAACTACAACAGCAACGTAACGAACTAATTGATGAATTTCGCTCTGCCACATTTGAGCAATTGCAAACATTGTTCACCAACTATCCCAGTATCTATCCAATGGTACAGGTGAAACCAGAACTTCTTGTCAAAAATATCTTATCACTCCTAACACCCCTTGATAATTTAATACATATGTGGGGGTACAAACGCATTGGTAAGCCTTGGGAACAAGTACCTTACAATCCCCAAATACATCAGTCAGATGCGGCGGATATTACTGAAGGTGATTTAGTTTACATTCGTTTTGTCGGATATCAATACCAAGAACGCATTCTTTGTCCGGCGAAAGTCAGCCGTATGTTACCAAGAGAGGGAGAAAGGGGAAAAGGGTAAAGGCGAAGAGGGAAAGAGTAAAGATTTATTTCACCCTTCACCTTCACCCGTTATAAATATGACTACAGTAGTGATTGATTTTGGTACGAGTAACACTGTTGTTTGTGTTAATGATAGGTATCGATGATTAACTTCGTCACAGCTATGCCATCCGCCTGTGGGAACCCCACAGTAAAAGTTATTCATACTTCACTTTAATTGAAAAAGGGATGCGCTATCCAGGTGCCAAATCGCAACCTTTAACGTTGCAAGTAGCAACCGATGGACAACGGGAAATTCGCCTGGATATTGGAGAAGTTGCAAATCTTTCTCAAGCAGAAGTGACTTATGATACTACGGTGAGAATGATGAGTACGCAGTTAGTACAGCAGTCTGCCTATCGTTCCTTAGAAACTCATCATCAACAGGTGTGCGTGGCGCATTTAGAACCACCAGGACAAACGGGTGTAGATAGGATAGAAGCACTATTTGAGGTGAATGAGCAGCGGATGCTGGTGGTGACAGTGAAGGATTTGCTGACAGGTAAAACGTTGGTGTCCAAGGAGGTGATCGCAAAACTTCAGTAATTTTCTCTTCGTTTCTATGTGCTACTGCACACACTACGCTAACGGTTGAGATAAGAGTGTAACAGTAGTTAATTTTATTAGTAGGAAAATATTACACATTAAAGTGTATGAACAACAAAGCGATTGTTCTCTTATCAAATCGAGAACTTGAAAAGATACGTCAGGTTGGACGTATGGCTGCAGAATTGTTATCATATCTTGAACCAATGGTCAAACCAGAAGTCAGCACCCAAGAACTGAATGACGCAGCAGAAGCTTGGACCCAAGCAAGGGGTGCCAAAAGATCAACACTGGGCTATCGCGGATATCCAGCATCAATTTGTATTGGTCTAAACAACGTCGTTTGCCACGGTATCCCTAATGCCAAACAAATTCTTAGAGACGGAGATATCATTGGCATTACAGTTAGTCTCTTTGTCGATGGATTCCACGGGCAAACCACCCGGACTTTCTTTGTAGGTGAACCCTCCCCGACTGCTAGAAAACTAGTTATGGTGGCTGAAGAATGTCTTAGGCGGGGAATTGCAGAGGTAAAGCCAGGGGCAAGAATTGGTGATATTGGTGCGGCAATTCAAGAATATGCAGAATCCGCAGGCTTTTCTGTAGTACGCGACTTTACTGGGCATGGTATTGGTCGAGTGCTCCATTCTGCTCCTGCCATTCCTCATTATGGCACACGCGGTCACGGTACAAAGCTCAGACCAGGTATGGTATTCACTATCGAACCAATGATTAATGAAGGTAGTTGGCAAGTTCGGATATTGGCCGATCAATGGACTGTTGTCACCAGAGACAATAGACTTTCTGCTCACTTTGAACATATGGTTGCTGTAAC
Source organism: Scytonema sp. UIC 10036 (assembly GCF_009725235.1). The sequence continues at coordinate 54,572 of NZ_WJFC01000070.1, read as the reverse complement.
GTCTGATGGTGTTGAAATTCTTACGCTCTCTAAACATCCACTATTGACTGATGCTGTTTTAGGGGGACAGAATTCAGCAAACCAACCAAAACCCGATGATGCTGTACTCGGAGGACAATCAGGCGAGCGTGCTTTTGGTATTTACTCGTGGCTGCCCCCAAATGAACGTGCTCGTGCTTTTGATATTTACTCGCGGCTGTTTGTAGAACGGATTATTTTTCTGGGAACACCGATTGATGACGATGTAGCTAACGGTATCGTTGCCCAACTGCTATTTTTAGTGGAAAAAGATCCAGAAAAAGATATACAGCTTTATATCAATTCTCCTGGTGGTTCTGTTACTGCTGGCATGGCAATTTACGAAACCATGCAACAAATCAAACCCGACGTGGTAACAATTTGCTTTGGTTTAGCAGCAAGCATGGCTGCCATCATCCTAAGCGCAGGTGCTAAAGGTAAGCGCATGGCATTATTTGACAGTCGTATCATGATTAATAAACCTGTTGGTGGAGATCAAGTAACAGACACAGAAACTCAAGCAAGGGAAGTTGCATATTGGCGGTGCAAACTAGCAGAAACTTTAGCCATGCACACAAGCCAGTCATTAGAAAGAATTTATCAGGATACCGAGTTCGATTACTTTATGTCTCCACTGGAGGCTAAAGAATACGGAATCATTGATATGGTAATTAACCGCACACAGTTAACAACCTAATTTACCATCAAAAACGCTATAAAGGAGCAAGGAAAAAATAAAGTGCCAAAAAATAATCAGCCTCAAAAATCTGATGCTGTACTTGGAGGTCAAAATTCAGTACCAGCAAATATTGCCGTTTTGGGAGGTCTTGAAGGTGTACAGATGCGGTTGGCAAGTGCTAATTTGAAGGATAGAGTTAGTGCAATTTCAGAAGCGCTTAAGTACGGGAACGCAGGTTTAGATTTAGTAATTGAGTCTTTGAGAAATAAATCGTGGCAAGTGCAGCGACAAGCTTACTTACTCCTAAAAAATCAAAATGAATCTCAAATAAAAATTGCTTTACAAGAATTAAAAACATCTTATCCTTATCGCCAAGTTCATCACAAATATACTTTAAATGATGGTCATTCTCAGAAGTTCGCATCATTAACTATTAGCAACGCTAGGAATATGTTGATAACTAGTAGTGAGGATTCTCAAATAAAATTTTGGAATTTAGATACCAAAGAACTGATTTATACGTTGGTTAATAATTCATCAGTTAAGTCAATTAGTATTGACTCTGATGCTCAATTTCTTGTAAGTGGTGGCAATGATTGTTTAGTAAAGTTATGGAATTTAGATACCAAAGAACTAATCCATACTTTTGTAGGACATTCTAGCAGCATTGAATCTGTTTCTCTAAATTCTTATTGTCGCTTGATTGCTAGCGGAAGTTTAGATAAAACAGTTAAAAATAGAAAAAGTAATGGCACAAACATTAAAGCTTGAAACTACAAATATAATAAGTCCGCGCAGGCGGACTTATTAAGATGTTAACAGATAGTTGTGTTTGTATGGTAGAAATTAAAAATCACCAGATATTTTTCCTCTTCGGAATGTAATTTCATGATAGAGGTTATTTTTATGTCCACCGTCCCACAACTACTCGCACTGTTCCATCTTCTAAAACTTCATCCTCTTCTACAGTAAAACCCTGCTCCTGTGACGTTTCTATCAAAACATGATAACCATACCTCTGCATTAGGCGATTCAACCAGTGTTGTCCATAACTGTGGCGATCGTATTCAGAAATAATCGCTTGAAACTGCCCATCCTCTTGTTGCTTGAAGCCGATATCATTGCTATATGAACTGATATATTCACGGCGAATAATGACCTCTGCAGTTTGCGATCGCACATCGCCTTGGTAACCATATAAATGTTGAGCAGTTTCATGGACTTCAACATTTTTAATGTTCATATCTTCTAAAGCCTTCACCAATGCGTTTACATTCTTAATTTGTGTTTTGATGCAAGTAAAGTGTGACATATCAATTTTGGATTTTAGATTTTGGATTGAAAAAACGAATCACTTTGTCATTGGAATTTACAGAGAAACTATCCGTTTCATTTGTAATATCATCTGTTGCCAGCTTAATCCACCTCCAAAGGCCCAATCCCGCGTTGTGCTGAATATTGCTTCAACTCCTTCATCAGTTGCACGTCAGTTGATGCAGTTCTCGCACCAACTAGAGCTGCCCATTGCTTCAATGCTTCTATTTGATCGTAAGCAATCGAAGCTAAAGGTACCGTTTGGGTTACAGCCTGCAAAATATCGTCTGTTGCAAAGTCTCGGCGCTGTCCGTTTATGGTAGTTGAAAATGCTTGATGCATGGCATCAACTATTACCTGCTCAATTTCTGCACCACTAAAATTTGGCGTCTGCTTTGCCAATAAATCTAAATTAAACTCGCGCAAACGGTTAGGGCGTAAACGTTGCAAATGCACTTTGAAAATTTCCTGGCGTTCGTTTTCCGTGGGCAGATTCAAAAAGAAGATTTCATCGAATCGCCCTTTACGCAACAACTCGGCTGGTAAAATCTGCACGTTGTTTGCCGTTGCCACAATAAATACCGGGCTAGTTTTTTCTTGCATCCAGGTAATTAAACTACCAAAGACTCTCCGTGATGTACCGGAGTCGCCATCAATGCCACTGGAAATATTGCCGAACGCTTTATCAATTTCATCAATCCACAGCACACAGGGGGCAAGGGCTTCGGTTATTTGAATCATCTGCCGTACCCGGCTTTCGCTTTCACCGACTATTCCGCCGAACAAACGTCCAGAATCTAGACGGAGTAAGGGTAAGCGCCATTCATGAGCGATAGTTTTGGCGGAAAGGGATTTCCCCGTTCCCTGAATCCCCACGAGTAACACCCCTTTGGGGTTGGGTATACCGTAGCGTCTAGCTTCATCAGTAAATGCTTCACGCCGCATGACTACCCACTGCTTGAGTTGATCGAGTCCCCCGACTCGTTTGAGGGATTCTTGGGGTGTGAAAAATTCTAAAATTCCGGTTTGACGGATGGCTTGCTTTTTCTCTGCTAATACGCCGTCAATATCCGATTCATTTACCTGCTGTTTGGCAGCTAGAGCTTTTGCTAACACTCTAGAAATGCGGGTGCGACTTAATCCTTGGCAAGCTTTAACTAGCTGTTCTCGTGCTATACCGCTGATATTTAGCTTGTCAGGAACTACCAACTGCTGAATTAAGTAATCAATTTCCCTAACGTTAGGTAAGGGAAAATCAATGACGGTGACTTCTTCTTGTATCTCTGCAGGCAGTTCTAAGGTGTGGCTGGTAAGGACAAGGGTTTTACGCAATCGCTTCAACTCCTGTGTTAAGTTGCGTAACTCGCGGATGATTGGGACATTTTTGTCACTGTTGGGATATTTCAAAAATGGGTGTAAGTCACGCAGGACAAACAGTACATATTGCTGAGTATCAGTTTTAGCAATACGTCCTAGTGCTGCCATCACTGAACCTTTATCGGCACCATTGTCATTCCAACCCCTAACAAGATCCCAGAATAAGACTTGACGCTGCGGTTGAGAACGCGATGCTACTTGTAGTAAAACTTCTTCGACAGGTTCTTCTTCTACCCCTACCAAATAAAGTAGGGGAAAGCGGGCACGAATCATCAAGTCCATTTCTTCGACAAGGGCAAAGTATGGACAGCTTTGACTATGATTGACAGCACCCATTGCTTCACTTTGATAAAAATTAATTATTTTGCCCCTACTCTAGCATACGTACTAATCTAACTTGTTCATGTTTTACATCATGTGTCAAGAGCGCTTAATGCTAGGGAAGCTGCTATTTAGTGCCAACTCGTCCAAAAGTATCGATCTAATTAGCTTTCGGTGACTAACCTTCTCTAATCATTCACAGCCGCGATCGCCGTAATTTTCCTGAAAACAGTACTAATTTCTAGTAAATATGGCAAATTAGACATAAAACATAAATAATAAGAGTGAAATTATAAGATTTACAGATAAATTTCTGACGATGCATAAACTTTTGTAGATGTGTCGTCCGAGAAATCCCCAACTTAAGGTGTTAAAAATTCTAAATGTTCTCCTGAATGGGAACGCAATTCTTCGGAACTACCTTGTATTTTGACTTGTCCTTTTTCCAAGAATACGATAAAGTCTGCTCGCCCAATAACTCTAGGGCGGTGACTGATAAGAATTGTTGTCTTACCCTGTCGGTTATATAAAATTTTATCTAAAACTTCTGCTTCTAATATAGGGTCTAATGCACTCGTTGATTCATCTAAAATAAGTATGGATGGATTGGCAACAAGTGTTCTGGCTATGGCTAATCTCTGCTTTTGCCCTCCTGAAAGATTAACACCAAATTCTCCTAAGATAGTTTGGTAGTTATCTGGCAATTCTTTAATAAATTCATCGGCTCCAGCAATTTGGCAAGCTTTAACAATTTGCTCAAAAGATGCATTGGGGTAACTCAATCGGAAATTATCTAGGATAGAACGGCTCCAAAAATGAGTTTCTTGGGGAACTAATATCACTTGCTGTCGCCTGCATTCTAAAGATAAATCTTTTTGATTATAAATCCCATAACAAATATTACCACATTTGAGAGGATATAACCCGGCAATGATTTTAGCTAAGGTGCTTTTGCCACAACCCGATTTTCCAATTAAGGCAGTGACTTTACCTCCTGGAATTGTTAAGGAAAAATTTTCTAATAATTCTACTCTTCCAATATGATGAAAATGTAGTTTCGTACAGATAATTTCTGCATTGCTAGGAATATTTGCCCAAGGTTTGCGTTGTTCGTTTTGGTCTTCTGGAGTCGTGTCTATCACTTCTGTAATGCGTTGAGCGGCTGTTTGTACGCGAGTGAATTCTTCTAGAATATCAATCAAAGTATTGATGAATACAGTCACGTTAATACTCATGGTGTTAAATGCCAAGAGTTGACCAATGCTTAATTCTTGTGCGATCGCTAAATTGCTACCAACCCAAAGTATGGCGATATTGCCCGCTCCAGAAACTAAATTAGAAAACACATTATTATTAATTGCAATTTGAATTGTCCGAAAGTTAAGATTGGCAAGACTACCAAAACGATATTGAATTTCTTCCCACGTCTGGGGTGCTGCATTGGCAGTTTTCAGAGTCAGTATACCTTTAAAACTTTCTATTAATACCCCTTGATTTTCTGACTTTGCAACAATAACATCACGAATTTGGCGTCGTAATCTAGGTAGAGAAATTAATGTAGTCAAAGTCATTAACAAAGCAGATAATATAGCTAAAAAAAATAACTTATAACTATAAAAATACATAAATCCTAAAGAAACCAATGCAACAAATAGTTGACTGGGAAGATGGAGGATAACTTGGGAAGCTAACTGATTAATTTCTTCAATATCTCTAAGTCTGCTGACAATTTCACCACTGCGACGGGTTTCATAGTACGTTAAAGGAAGACGCAAAATTTGTCTGCCAAAATCTAGAATGAGACCTAATTCCAAGCGTTGGGCAAATTGGGCAATTAAGTTAGTTTGTACCAGCTTTAAGGTATTACTAAAGATATTCATAAGTGCAGCACTAATAGCCACACTCGCTAAAAGAGATGTATCATTTTGTACCAATACGTCATCAGTCAAGATTTGAATTAAAAAAGGATTTGCAAGAGCAAGAAGCCCCATCACTAAGTTAATGACTATTGCCTCAGTCAAAATATTGCGATAGGGCAAAATCCGCTTTAATAATCTCTTGAAGCCATCAATCTTATCTGACTGTTGTTGATAAAACCGGATTTCATCCGGTATGAGTAACAGCATGATGCGATTTGCCCAAGCTGTTGTTAATTCATCATGACTAATGTAGCGAATCCCTACACCTGGGTCAGCAATAATATATTTTTTTTTCTTTTGCCCATACAAAACAACCCAGTGATATCCTTTCCAGTGGATGATGGCAGGTAGAGGGACTTCACTGAGTCTATCAATCAGTTGAGGAGCTGCTCTGACTTGTCGGGCATTAAAACCAAGGCTTTCTGCGCCACGTCTTAAACCCACAAGCGTCGTACCCAGTTGCCCGGTACCAACAACTTCCCGAATTCGACTCATTGCAAAGGTGCGCCCGTAATGTTTGGCAATCGTGGCGATGCAAGCAGCACCACAATCTTCTTCACCGTGTTGCAAAACTATCTGGTATTTCATCTAGCGATTGCGGTTAGTCAACGCATAGTGTTGTCAACTTGATTAGTATTCCCACTATGAGCGTTTGTTACTCAACGCAGCGCTTATCTAATCAAAATTTTTGATGCCGCGACTATAACCGCAAATGATGCATCCGCTAATAAGCATAAGTACTGGTTGTAGGTGTACTAGACCTTCCGCGTTTGGAAGTAGTATTTCCACCAACTATACTCGAACCCTGAGCATCGGTTATATCTTCAGTGAGTTCTAGTTCTTGCTCTTGAGTTGCCAGAACGTTCAGCCACTTGTTTTTTTGCATGCATAGTTCTTCCTGCCTATGCATCTGTTTCTTAGGGAACATATTTTTGTCCTTGTAGGGGGATAAACAAAACCAAAAAATACGAATTTACAAGTTTTAGAACTTCATTCTCTCAACGAAGTATATTTACTTATTTCATCGTTTGTATAAATTCTAATTCAAGAATATCTGTTCAACAAGCTCCAAAAAATACCTTAATCAAAAGTTTAATTTAGAACACATTTTTACGAAAAATAAACTAAAATGGCAGAGCCGAATTCTTCACATAATGAACTCTTAATGTTTGATGCAGATTCTCCCTTAGATACCAAGAACCAAGGGTTGCCGAATCCAGACTTTCTCCACGCTGCTACGTTAGAAGAATTTTTGCCTCCTATTAGCAACTGGTGCTCTATTGGTGGCATTGTTCTCCTGACTATCTTTGGTGTTACGCTGACACTGGCGAGTTTCCTAAAATATAAAGTTACAATTAAAACATCGGCTGTGATTCGTCCTAATGGGGAACTGCGTTTAGTACAAGCCGCAACAGAAGGCACGATTAAAAGTATTGCAGTACAAGCAAATCAGGCGATCAAAAAAGGTGATATCATTGCCACAATGAGCGATGACCGTTTGGAAACTAAAAAAAAACAACTGCTCACCAATATCGAGCAAGCTACACTGCAACTCGCTCAACTAAATGCTCAAATCAAAGCATTAGATGGGCAGATAGCAGCAGAAGGCAAACGGACTCACCGTGCCATTGCCATAACTGAAGCCGAACTCAACCGCAGCCAATACGATGCCCAACAAAAGAAAGCGATCGCATCCGCGCAATTACGAGAAGCCCAAGCCAATTTAAACCGAACCCAAGTAGAATTACGCAAAACTCAGCTAGCTTTAAAATCAGCCCAAGCGCAGTTAAAATCCAGTGAGGTTTCATTAAAAGCAGCCAAAGCACGGCGAGATAGATATCAACCTTTAGCAAAAACCGGCTCAATTTCTGTAGATCGATTTCAAGAAGCACAACTTGCCGTACAACAGCAAGAACAACTCTTTATATTACAAACAGCCAGTTTTGAAGAGCATCAAGAAGCCATTAAGCAGCAACAACAGGTAGTAAAAGCAGCAGAAGCCAGACTGCAAGCAGCATTTGCATCTCTCGGTTCTGACGCTCCAAATCTCACCATTTCTAAAGCAAAAATTGCGGAAGAAACTGCTGCTGTGAAAGTGACGCTAGCTAAATTAAATCAAGAGCGAGAACAACTGATCCAACAAAGAGTAGAAATTCAAAAAACATTAAACCGCGAGCAAGAAGAACTTCAACAAGTGGAAGATGATATTAAAGCTACAGTTCTTCGGGCGACTGCATCTGGTGTGATTCAACAGCTTAAACTGCGTAATCCCTTACAAGTTGTACATCTTGGTGATGTCGTTGCTGAAATTGCACCTAATGATTCTCCTTTAGTCATCAAAGCACTGGTATCTTCTTCTCATCTCCGCAAAGTGAAAAAGGGTCAAATGGTGCAAGTACGAGTTTCTGCTTGTCCTTATACCGATTATGGAACTCTCAAAGCTCGAGTGAGTTCTATTTCTCCAGATTCTGTCACGTCTAACAACACCATAACTCAAACAAGTGCTGTGTATGAGGTATTTATCCAACCAGAAAGCTTAGAACTCAAGCTCGGCGATCGCAAATGTACCATTCAATCAGGTATGGAAGCCAGAGCAGATATTATTTCTTCTTCAGAAACAGTACTACAGTTTCTGCTTAGAAAAGCCAGACTATTAACAGATTTGTGAACATTCAGTTGCCCAGATTCCCGACAACTTTTACGGATGCGGTTGGCTCTTGATAGGTCTGACCCCCCACCTCGTTCCCAGCCTCAGGCTGGGAATGCCGTCTTTGGAGGCTCCGCCTCCTGTGTGCAAGTAGCGCTTGCTCTGCAGAGCCTCGCGATCTGCATTCTGTAGTAGAACCACCGGAACGAATTATAATAATACTTCCTCTGAGAAGCTCAGTTGAGAGACAATTTTTGTGCGTATCAAGCTAGCCCCTGCTGCAGCGATTTCTTCTCTGTCTGAATCTGTAAGAAGTTCTTTAAGTAAAGATTTTAAAACTTGCCTGTTAGATATATACTCTTGAGTATACAAATCATCTTGTGACAAGACAGCTTTTATATGAGGAATAATTGCTTCTGTAGGGGACAACAATCTATTTTTTATACACGCTCTCGCCGTTCGCGTTATTTGTTTGGTTTCATCTCCCAAATTCAGAGCTTCAATAGTTAGTCGTGCTTCACGATTGAGCGATACACGTAAAGTAGTCAAACGCCCAAGTAGAGGTAAATTGGATAATAATGTACCCATATGCGATTCCCAGTCTAATCCAGCACCGATATTTTCTCCAACTTCTGCTTCGTCTGTAATTGCCTGCTGCATATAGTTAGAGTCAAGTAATAAGTCCAGAGGGCTGGAGACTGAATAGAGATGTTCTTTTTGGTTGTCCATTTTAACCTCCTTGTAAGCGTTGCCGCCAAGAATCTCTCACTAACATTGTAGATCTACAGCCTAGTTGAAAGATATCAACTAGGCTTTTCTCCTTTTGATTATTAATTTAAAAAATCTTACAAAATTTCTTTTAAACCATAGTAAAGGCAAGCTAAGCTACCAACTATGTAGACAAACCCAGTTGAGAAAAAACCGATCGCACGTCCAATAGAAGGACCGTATTTGGTAATAACACCGCAAGCATAGAAAATTCGAGCTAATGTGAGCGTTCCGCCAAGAAGCCATACCAGCCAAACCACAGAGTGCATTAATTCCAATGCAATCATAAACAGCAAGCCGATAGGTACATATTCTGTGAAATTGCCGTGGGCGCGAACTTTACGCTGTAACATAGATTCATCAATAGTTTTGTCAACAGACAACCCTTGACTGATTTTTTCGACTGTCGCAACCCATGCTGTTGGATACGCTAGCGGATCGGGTTGCATCAAAACATCCTCTTTTGACTCACCGTGCCAAATCCTAGTTCTTGTGCGTTCCATCACTACAATATAGGACAGAGCAAAGGCTATGAAACCGTTAAGCCCAATAAAAAAAGTTGAGATGGGAATCATGCTGGTATTCATATTATTACAAAACCGATATTAACTCTTGTCGGCTTCAGCAACATCTACAGTAAAACGTTAGTTTCTTATTTGTCTTGATATTACAGGACACAGAATTTGATATAAGATGCCAATATGACTAAAAATGCAATTCTCAAAAAGCGATGTGACGTCTTATCCGTTTGGAGAAGTTTGGAGTAAAGGCTTCTATGACAATGCCTCCCATGATAGCAATGGAATTTGTTGTAAATGCCATTCAGAGGGCTGTTCAACTGGGTATTGAACAACAAGTCATTCTTAAAATAGCTGGGCTAACAATTGAGGATATTGCCAATCAAACTAAATATTTTTCATTACACCAGCACATTCAATTATTAGAGAAGCTCGCTGTTCTCAATCAAGACGATTTTTTTGGATTGCATTATGGCTTTACGCATCATGTGTCTAACTTTGGCATACTAGGTTATGTTCTACTAAACTCTGCCACCGTTGGTTCTGCCCTAAATAGCTTGGTTCAATATTTTGGTGTATGGCAACAAGGTACTGAAATTGCTCTGACACTTGATGGAAATACAGCATGGTTATCTTATCAAGTGACAGATGCAAGGATTTCAGTTCGCAAACAAGATGCCGAAACAGCGATCGCATTTGCCATCAACAGTATTCGTACTCTCACCCGTCAACATTGGTATCCTAAGACAGTGTGGCTAGAGCATAACTCTTCTAAAAAGGCTTTAGAATACGAGCAGGTGCTAAATGCTCCCGTACTTTTTAACCAATCTATTAATGCTATTGCAATGGAACGCGAACTTCTCAAACAAAAAGTTCCGTTTGCTGATTTGAGTCTTTTACCTATTTTAGAAAGTCGTTTGCATCAGTTCTTCGTGGAGAAAGAAGTAGATGATGAACTAGTAACCTTGGTGAATCGGGCAATTGCTCGTTCATTGCCGCAAGGATGTCTGACAGTAGGAGATATAGCCTTTAGTTTGGGGTTAAGCAGTCGTACATTACAAAGGTATTTAAGCGATCGCAATACCACCTATAAGCAATTGGTAGACAAAACCCGATATCAACTATCGCTGATGTATCTCAAAGAGCCTGAATTCTCATTGACTGAGGTAGCTTTGCTATTAGGGTACTCAGAGTTAAGCGCGTTTAATCATGCTTTCCGACGTTGGACAGGATTGACTCCTAACAAGTACCGACACTCGATTGGTGTAGAAAGCAAAGTTATTGCAAGATTGTAACATTTTTATAAAGAATGGCAAAGACAGCCCTTAAGCATCTGTGATAGGTTTGAGTGCATACCCAAACCCAGCTTGAGCAAACAAATGAAAATTGGTATTCTCGGTAGTGGCAATATGGGGCGCTCTCTTGGTATCCTTTGGGCAGAGCAAGGGCATCAAGTCTTCTTTGGTGCTCGAACTACAGAACAGGGTAAAGCTGTTGCTGAGTTAGCGGGGCACGGCACGCAAGGTGGAACAAACGACGAAGCTGCTGCCTTTGGAGATGTGTTACTTTATACTATTAGAGGAGTAAATCCAATAGAAGTCATCTCCTCAATTGAGATTTTCAATGGCAAAATCCTAATTGATTGCAACAATTTTGAGATTCCAGAAGGATTTACCTACCCGCCTATTGAGCAATCCCTAGCAGAAAAGTTGGCGGCAGAAGTACCCAAAGCTCATGTAGTCAAAGCATTTAACACTTTTGCTCAAGAGGTTTTTGAGCTAGCACCAACGCCTTTGAAGGATTATAAAGTCTCTGTTTTTGTTGCATCAAATAACGAAAATTCTCGAAAAACAGTGATGCAACTTGCTCTTGACATTGGCTTCACGCCAGTAGACTGTGGAGAGCTACGGAATTCACGGTTAATTGAGGGATTGGGAGATTTTATTCGGTTCTTAATTATTGGTCAGAAGTTGGGACCATATGCAACGATTTCTGTTGACGTGTTACCTCCTGCTGAATCGGAACGACTAGGCGGGCGGCAAAGTTCTAACCTAAGATAAATTCAGTATCTTGCTTGAAATAAATTCTGGTAGTTTGTCGCATTAATTTTGAGGAGCTGTACAAACTTTGTATCATCTCGTTCCCAGCCTCAGGCTGGGAATGCCTTATGGGAGGCAGAGCCTCTAGTAATGCATTCTGTGCTAAAGGCTGGGAACGAGAGGACGAGAAAGTATCAACTGAGGGGTCAGACCCCCTATTCTTTAAAAATGAATTTCTTGTATCAGCAGATGAAATCACTACAGATGCACCGCCGTTGAAATAGCAGATCGGGTTCGCATATATGACAACAGCACCATTCCCCAACAAGCTGTCGTTATCGAAAATAATCCACCGTACAAGATAAACAATACTGGCTCTCAAGGAGCCAACAATCCCAAGTTGAACAACGCAACGACATCGAATTGTAATTGAAATGTTTTTGTTTAGCTTGGATCATTGCCTGAGAGATGATTTATAAAGTAGGTTGGGTTGAGGAACGAAACCCAACAATAAGGGTTCAATGTTGGGTTTCGTTCCTCAACCCAACCTACACAATACATTTGGCTAGCCATTTTTCTAGGTACTCATCTCCTCATTTTTCTGATGTCAACTGTAGCAACAAAACGGCATTATCAATTTATTGCAACCGCAGCCTGTACCGGATACACGCAGATAAAAGAAAAGATCGTCCGCGTGCATCTGCGGTTCACGCATTCCCAATTAATACTTCGCCTGGAGAAACAAAATGCCTTCACCAGATACATCCAATACCCTACTAGCCCTTTCCAACAACATAGCAGAAACAGTCGAGCAAGTTGGAGGAGCCGTTGTTGCCATTAATTCTGGTTCCCGTATTTCCTCAAGCGGAATTCACTGGCATAACGGTATTATTATTACCTCAGATGAAGCACTTCAGCGCTATGAAGAAATTACAGCAACTTTATCAAACGGACAAACCGTACCAGTCAATCTCGTAGGACACGATCCCAGCACCGATGTAGCTGTTTTTAAGCTTCAACAAACAGAAATTCCCGTAGCAAAAATTGATGACGCTACAACTCTCAAAGTTGGTCATCTCGTACTGGGATTAGCAAGAAGTTACGAAGGTGATATCCGTGCAGCATTGGGTGCTGTGAGCGTTGTCAGTGGTGCTTGGCGGAGTATGAGCGGTGGAAATATTGACCAATTTATCCGTCCAGATATTACTCTATATCGTGGTTTTGCTGGTGGACCCCTCGTAGATGCTGCTGGTTATGTAGTCGGAATGAATACCTCAGGAAGACGGGGTACAGCTTTGACTATTCCTGCTTCTACAATTAATCGAGTCGTCAACCAACTGTTGGCGAAGGGACGAATGACACGCGGCTATCTTGGTTTGGGTATGCAAGCTGTGCGATTGCCAAATAATTTGAAAGCATCACTGAATTTAACTTCAGCAAGTGGCGCGATTGTTGTTAACGTGGAGCCAAATGGCCCTGCTGACAATGCAGGTGTACTGATTGGTGATGTCATAATTACTTTCGATAATTCTGTTGTCAACGACACGGGTGATGTACTAGCGCTTTTGAATAGTGGCGATCGCATTGGGAAAACTATCAAGCTACAAATTATCAGGGGTGGGGCATTAGTTGAGTTAGAAATAGTCGTTGGGGAAAAATCAGTAACCAATGACTAATGGCTAATTGCTAATGGCTAATTGCTAATGGCTAATGACACTTGACACTTGACACTTGACCAAAAAAATGTTTCAAGATATAACAGCAGAGTTTGCAACGATCGCACAACGACTGCGCCAAAGTACTGTAAAAGTTTGGAGTAGTTCTTTTGGAAGTGGTTCCGGTGTGATTTGGCGATCTGATGGTGTAATTATAACTAACGCTCATGTTGCGACTCATAATAGAGCAAGAGTCGAACTGTGGGATGGGCGGGTGTATGAAGCTGTACGCATCAGTATCGATCCCACGAAGGATTTAGCTGCTCTAAAAATTGCCAGAACCGATTTACCTGTGGCAACTATTGGCAACTCCAATGCTTTACGAGTTGGGGAGGTGGTGTTGGCTGTCGGTAATCCTTTTGGCGATCGTGGTGCTGTCACGAGTGGTATTATCCACGCCAGCAAACAGCATGCAGTTATAGCTGATATCCAGCTCTTTCCTGGTAACTCTGGGGGACCGCTTGCTGATTGTCGCGGACGAGTGATTGGAATTAACACCATGATTGCTTATGGTTTGGCGATCGCAATTCCCAGCCTTACAGTAGAGAATTTTTTGCGCGATCTCCATCCCGTTGTGGGGGCAATATGATTCGGGTACTGGTAGTTGCTGCTTCCCCGGTAGTACGAGCGGGATTATCAGCCGTGCTCACAACTAATTCCAAACTGATAGTTGTGGGTACTGCATCAGACTTGGATAATTTAAGGGGAGAAATCGAGCAACTACAACCCGATGTTGTATTGATGGATTTGAGCAGCAATTTTCAACTATCGAGTTGGGAAAAATTGCTTTCTTTACAACAACAGCAAGAGCCATTTGCATTTCTCGTTCTTGCCGACGAACTTGATAGTATCGAGCTTGAGGCTGGGCTACGTAGGGGTGTGAGGGGGATATTACCTCAAACCAGCACGGAATCAGAAATTATTGCTGCTGTTGAGGCAGTTGCTTTTGGGCTTGTGGTGCTGCACTTGGATGCTATGGAGTCTGTACTTGCTCTTAAGAATGCGAGTGGGCGAGAAAAAGTCGTTGCCACTCCCGTACAAACATTAACGCCAAGAGAAATTGAGGTTTTAGAAATGTTGGCTGCAGGGGTGGGTAATAAAGCGATCGCCAAAGGATTGCAAATCTCCGAACATACAGTGAAATTTCACGTCTCTTCTATTTTCCAAAAGTTAGGTGTCTCTAGCCGTACAGAAGCGGTGGCTGTTGGCGTGCGTCTGGGATTGATTATGCTGTAGGGTTTGTAATATTTTTTCTCTTTTGTCCAATCCCGAAGAGATGATTTATAAAGTAGGTTGGGTTGAGGAACGAAACCCAACATGGAATCGAATTTTGGGTTAAGGAACGAAACCCAACCTACACAATATATGTGGCGATTTAAGATTTACTTTATAAATGACCTCTCTGCCCTAATTTATCACTCTTGAGTTAGAGGATTTTTTCTCAAACCTCAGTTATAAATTGGAATGTGGTCTAATGGGTCAAGCACATAAAACCACGCTACCTCAAAGTTAGTCTGAAGTGGTCTTATCTGGGCAGCATCTACCTTTATTTTTTTTATTAAGTATTACTTAGAAGCAATGTAACTGAGTGCGAATCCAACATCAGTGGTTTTTGTAAAACTGATAATTTCATAGATTTTGTTGTGACTCCATTAGCATTTAAGGATAAGATTTGTAAATTTTTAGACGGAGTTGCCCATTGCTTGGATTGCAAACTCAATTTAATAGATTGAGAAGATTTGTTAATTAGTAATAAACTGCGTTTGCCATCTTGTTTTTGTACTGCCAATGCTTCTACAAAAGGATGGTCGCTGGTTGTTTTCATCACCATACCTATTAAGTATTTATTTGCCCAAGCAAATATAGTTGCGGGAGGTCGAAGTTGATTTTTTGGGTCAATCATACCGTAAATTCCATCTTTGAGATGCCAGGAAGTTGCCATATCAACGCCTGTATCAGCAAGATGTTTCATGACTGAAGCAAACCACACCGCGCCAATATGGTTGTGCTGTCTTGTTTCACCGGATGTCCACAAATAGTTGATGTTGTATTCCCCTAGCAGTAGAGGTACCGATCGTTCTGGTATGTATTTCTTTGCGATCGCTCGAAAGTCTTTAACTTGACGTGCATAATTGGGCGTGTAAGACATAATGCCATCGGTGGGTTGTTTTGCATCTTTGCTACCATAACGATGCCAGGAGATAAAATCTACATTCGGCTTGCAGGCAGTTAGAAAAGCTTCCAATCTTTTTGAATTGTCCCACGTCAGCGCTGGTCCCCCTATTTTGATTTGAGGGTCAACAGCTTTCATTGCTTTTGCTACTTTATTGTAAATTATCCACAGTTCATCTAACTTCCAAGCCTTATCGTAAAGAACTTCTTTTTCGTTTAACGGTTCCCAGTAAATCACTTTTTTTTGGAGGCGACGGTTGAGAATGTCTACGAGTTGAGCACATAAGGTAGCATAGCGATCGTACTCGGACGTATCCAAGAAACCGTCTTTGCTCTGCGCCATCCATTTCGGCCATCCAGGAAGATTTTGGATAATCGTGGGTTTGTGAGGATAGGAAGAATCGTACCCCGCTTTGATTTTGGGAATATTCCAAGTTTTGGTTGCAGCATTTGTCCAGCGATCGCACAATTCGGCATGGTGAATGCGAATTAACTGAATACCCAGTTGCTGAATGTGGTTTTGGAAGGTGCGATCGGCAGCACGTTCGGGAGACAAAATCTCATAGTCATTAGAACCAAAGGTAAAAGGAGTAGACTTGGCTATTTGATTCGTCCAATCAATGCTGATTTGAGCCTTGTTTTTAGAAGCAGCAGAGTAAGATTCCCAGACAGTATTTAACACTCCAAAAGTGACTGCGCTAGCTGCTGTTATCTTAACGATCTTCCTACGTTGCATAAAGTTTATGAGTTAGTCACAGAAGCGTGCGAAGATTTGGGGTAGGGTTTAGTTTTACTTTCCACACCGTTAAGAACTAGACCAAAAATTTGCACGTTGTGTTGATTCAGTTGTGCAAAGCTGTCACTGACAGAGTTTCTATAGCTATTATTTGGGCGGATGACAAACAGCACATTGGAAATTATGGTAGCCATGAGGGCGGTTTCACTGGTTAAACTGACAGGAGCACTGTCAACAATAACATAATCATAATTCCCAGTATGCTCACACGTTGCTAATGCTTGTTCAAAAGCCCCCCGTTTCAGCATTTCCATAATTTTGCCTTTTTTGGGTAAACCTGGTAACAAATCTAAATTTGATTGTATTGAGATTTGTAATTGCCCCGTTGTCGCTCCTTGAATGTAACCCAATCTCTGACTGAGTTCTGCTTTCCTGAAATCTCCATCCACTAGTAGAACTCGAAAACCCAAATCTACTAATGCATAAGCTAGCCCTATGCTCACAGTCGTTTTACCTTCTCCTACAATGGCACTTGTTATCAACAATCGGTGATTGTGCAAAGGCTGTAAGCTAATTGCAGAAGCAAGGCGTTGAAACTCAACTTCTGTTTCATCAACAAGTTCAAATTTTGTAGCAGAATGTTTGATTCGAGGAATGGTTTGTACAAGAGCAAATTTTCGAGCTTGTAAATCTTTGGGGCTTAACAGAGGATTGCGGCTTTCTAAAAACAACACTAAGGCAATGCTACCTACAACAGACGCCAGAACAGCATTAATCATCATTAACATCCGCTTGGGGCTTATTGGTTTTGGTTCAACCTGAGGCGGATCTAAAACTTGTACATTTGGATATGCATCAAAAGCATCTATATTATTTTGCTGTATCTGAGCGAGTAAACCATTATAGACCCCAGCTGCAACATCGACTTGTCGTTTGAATTCTGACAATTTTGCCTGATTTTCAGGAACAGATTGTAATGTGGTTTTCAGTTGACTTATTTGGTAGTCAAGTTGTTGTGCTTGTTCCCGTAAAGCATTGGCTTCGCTTTCTGCCAAAATCAGTTGTTGGATTAAAGGAGTGCGACCTTGAACATTAGGAGCTACTGTTGTATCAACTTTTGTACCAGATGCGACTTGTGTAACGTATTGCTGAAGTGTACGCTGTAGTTGGGCGCGTTGTAGAAGAAGGGTTTTGATCTCTGGATGCTCGTTTGTAAAAAGGGATTGTTTTTGGCGCAAAGAAGTTTCTACATCCAGTAAACGCTGGCGCACAACTTGATAGTTGAGGTTTTCGCCCAAACTTAAAGACTGCACTGCTGAGCTTGGTGCCATACTTAAGCGTTTTGAGAGAACTTTAACACGATTTTCATTTGCCTTGGCTGACGCTAAAGTTTGGGCTTTTAAACTTATCAAACTATTGATTGTGCTAACAATACCTTTCGTTTGCTCTTCGTCATTAACGATACCATTATCTTTTTTAAAATTTGTTAAATTATTTTGTGCAAAAGTTAATTTTAATCTAGCCTGTTCTAGCTCTTGCTTGTTGTATTGTTGTCGTGCTCGACTGTTGGCTTGTCGCAGTTCATTTAAACGTTTTTGATAAGTTTCTGTTAAAACTATTGCTCGCTGTAGTGCTAATTCTGGGCTAGAACCAGTCACAGTTAGCGACATAATTGTAGATTGTTCGGCTGGTTTTACCGTAAATATTTTTTTGTACCCAGACACACTTTTAAACTTATTTTTTTCTGGATCGAGAGCTAAGACTCTCTCTAACAAAGCATCACTTGTAATAATAGATGCCTGCACGTTGAGAGGATTGACTTCTGTGGAAAAACCCACTTCACCATTTTTTAGAGAACCAAGAGTTCCTAAATTGGCATCCAGCTTACTGTTGGTTTTTGGCAAAATTAATTGTGCGCTTGCCATCCAAACTGGTTTAGCAGTAGCTAGCGCCCATCCTGTAGCCAAAATGACAAACAGATTAAAAGCGAGTAAAAATTTCCACTGTCTCGTTACAATAGTTGTTATTTTGTTCATAAATTATTCTTTAATAGTGACCAGTGACCAGTGACCGATAATCAGTGACCAGTGACCGATAATCAGTGACCAGTTAATCCTCATACTGAAAAGTAGAGGATTTGAATAATGAATTAATTTTATTTCCATAAATAAATTTAGGAGATGTACCGTACACCTGACTGGTCAATGAAAATAAAATAAATAAAATGTTCGTCTATTAAAGATAAAGTTGACATTGGTGAATATACTGAAAAATTAGGATTGGAAATTGGTTAACTCAATACCTATCGCCCATCCCATGAACAATTAAGCCTCTGAAGTTGCAGCCTATCCATTACCCGGATCTTTCTCAACATTTACGAGAGCGATCGCTCTCGTTTTTTCTAACTCTGCTACGTTCGTCGTTAATTCTCAATAACAACGGAGAATTTGCCAGAAAAATAAGCGTAATTTTGTCAAGTCTGCTGACATTCTCATTGTTTACAATGCAAGCTATGCAAGAGTTTTAAGATTGTAAAGAAAGATGTGACTAATGGATAGGAGTTCAGTGGGGAGTCGTCTCGTCCCCCAATAGTAATTTATGCAGCAGAGCAATTAGAACTGATATTTGATGAGCAGACAATTTCATTTAGAATCGAAGACAGAGGTATGCCTGGAGAAAGCGTCGGGGATTTAGTGTTTTTCGATGCCATTCTGTTCGAACCAGGAACCAGTAACCAGAAAGGTATTAAGAACGCTGAATGCGAGACCATCGATCAACGACCAGACGGTAAATTTGTACTCTCGTGCCAGGAAACCATCAATATATTCGGCAGCGGAACAATCTTCACTGAGGGCAAAATTGACCAAGGTAGGTTTGAACGACCCAAGTTTGAGAAGCTTAAAATTACTGACGGTAACGGCATCTACACAGGTGCAAAAGGCACTGAGACTATCACACAAACACGCTTTCCCGACCAGGCGCGTATCGAGATGAAGGTCAGTTTGCCATAACAATAGTTGAGAATGGAAATATTTGCAAGTTTGCTTATAAGTTCCCGGATGGGGTGGCCGTCGAGAGGGCATTGAGCCGAGATGTTTGTAAGTGCGATTCGTTCTGGAGAGCGCGACCTGAAATGGTCGTTTAGTGCGGGAAGCCTACTTCCCTAGAGGATTCATACCCTCTACCCCTACGTAAAAGACTAGTAATAGTCCGGTCACATCCGTTGTAAGTAATGAAAGGGATGGAGTGCAGACAACGATTGTAGCCGAAACTGACAGCCCAGGTTGGTTAGAGGAGCAAAGGGGAACTCTCTAACGGTGAACGTAAGTAAATTATCGCTTAAACTGCGTTATACGAAGAAGTGCCAAATTAGGCTGATAGGCACTAACCAAAAGGTAAATGGGTGGGTTGATAGTTTTTCCATCTATCAACCGTATGAACACTAACCCCATCGCAGAATAGATAACACCTAAAAGAGAACAGATAACTAAATGACACAACAGGGTAAGCCCTACAGAGTCTAGGAACGGTCGAAAATTCCTAGTAAGTCTGAGGTAACGAAGACCGAAATCTCTGGAGGGTAGAGGATGAGAGAAAAAGCGAACGCTTACCTGTAATCGGTAAGATAGGGGTTCAAAATTTGCCCCTAACCGAAAGGAACAGCAGACTTCTCTTGGGTCTTATACGAAAGAAACCAAACAAAAGAAACTTAATCTCAAGGACAAGAAGGAACTCGCGTCAGAAACGGCAAAATCCGAATTTGTCAGCAAGTTGCACTTTGAATTGAAATCTAAACAATTTCGACCAAAACCAGTACGCCGCGTTTATATTCCGAAAGCCAACGGTAAGCGTCGTCCATTAGGTATTGCAAATCAGCGTTATTGAAGCAACATGCATGGAAAGTGTACTTGGTGTGGCTTGCATTTCAGAGAAAGTGATGTATTGGAAATTGACCACACCACCCCCATTTCATGCGGAGGCAAAAACGAATGGGAAAATCTCCAATTACTACACCGCCATTGCCACGATGAAAAAACTGCCAGCGATGGTAGTCAGAAGTCCTGTAGTGACAAATAGGAAACACATTGAGTAGCCGTGTGCTGGAAAACTGGCAAGCACGGTTCCGAATGGGAGGTGAGGTGCAGTAATGCTCCTCATCGACCCTACCAAACCTGCATTCCGGATCTGAAAACCCTTATCCTGTATGGTTTTGATAATTTAATACAGTAGGTTTAAAAAAGCCGTATTCGGTAACGAGAAATCAAGCCTTTTGGAGTCATCTTGCAGGAAAAAACACATATCTCGGCTCAATGCCTAGATGAGGTAAGTTTTTCAGCAAGTGCTTTTTTTAGAAAAATTGATGAGAGAACTATGGTTATGGTGCTAGTTTTATTTAGTTTGAACGAAAAATCGTCGTTCCAGACGCTGAAAAACTTCTTAGCGTACAAAAACCCGGATTGGCACGGTGACCCCATGATCGCAGGTCTCGGTCGCGTGCGAATTCAAAAAAGCTATGCTTTTGGGTTAGGAAGGTGAGGGTTAGTAGCTTTGCTAACTCTGGCCAACGTTCTATTTGGGATGAGATACAGAAAATCATCCATTCTCTTGAATACTGAGTTATCTAATTACATCAATTTCTCTTGTGCAATATGTGAGCCTCTAAGTTTAATTTGTTTCTAAGCTGCTATTGCCCTTTACGCCAGACTTTAATTCTACCATCTTTACTTCCACTTGCGAGTAAGCCATCTGAACTAAAAGTAACTGATGTTATTCCTCCTGTATGTTCACTTAAAGTGGTAATGAGTTCACCTTTGTTAAAGTCCCAAATTCTGATCTGATTGTCATCACTACCACTAGCAAGGATTTGACCAGAAGGGCTAAAAGCTACTGAGTTTACAGGATGATTTACTACTATGTTCAAAATTACTTCAAGATTGTTTAGTCGAAAAAATTTTATTTTCCCATCATTACTACCACTAGCTATTGTTTGACCATCAGTACTGAAGGCAAGAGAATTTACAGACTCCAATGAAACTCTAATTTTACCTCTCCTTTCGCCCCGTTCCATTCCCCAAATTTTTACAACTCCTTCCTTATCTCCACTAGCTAGAATCTTACCATTTGGACTAATGGCAACTGATTTTATAGGATGCAAGTGTGGAGAATATTCTCCCCCCAACCAACCTTCAGTTTCTTTAAAGCTCCATATACTTCTTTTTTCAGATAGATTCCAAAGCTCAATATGTCTGTCTTCGCTACCACTAACAAGCCATTCTTGATTAAGATCGTAGCTGGTGGCGATGGAGTAAATAGCTTCTCTACTTCTTTGAGGAAGATCATTTTGTTCACCTGTTCGCCAATTCCATAGCTTGATCACACTTTGTCCTGAATTATCAAATACCGCAGTAGCAATAGTCTCGCCATTGGGACTAAAAGCGATTAAACTCACACTATTGCGTTTCCAGAAATCCCAGACAAATTCAGTTTTTTGTTTACTCCAATCCCAGAGCTTAACTGTTTGGTCATTGTACCGAACTGCAATTAGTTTTCCATCAGGACTGAAAGCTACTGAGCATACCTCTGAGTAGGACGAAGAATCAGAACTGAGCGTACCAATACAGCGCCACAATTTACCTAGGGAAATTCCACGTGAAGGCGAGAGTTGCGTTTTGATAAGTATAAGATTTTTACTTGAATCGCTTTCTGTTTGTAAATTAAAAGACTCTGACTTCTGTACAGGCTGAGGCGATTGCCAAAAAGCTTGGTAATGCTTGACAACTTGTTGATGAGCTATCTCAAAATTTGTAGATGCTATCACATCATCGGTTATTGGTTCTTGTAAAACAAGACCTTCTATAAAAGGAATTGGTCTCGCCGGATCTCTGAGAATTTCATCCCCTTGACCACCAATATACTTTTCCAATGCCCAGGTAGTACGGAATATCACAAAAATGTCGCCAACTTCAGAACCAGAAATTTCTACATATATTGCTTTTCCTAGCTGTGTCGGTTGATTGTACCGTGACACAACTTTTCTGAGCAAGTCAGAAATGTTAGCGTCACAAATATAGCCAGGAGCTACAATTGTTGTAAAATCCCGTTGTTGGCTACTACTTATTAGAAACGGTGCAGCTTGAATTTTTTCTATGTTGTCATTCATAAGTATCTGGACTAAATTAATTTTACGCTCTCCCTTTCTTGAATTAAGACAATTATCTCAAGTAAGGCGGGTATTGATATTGACTTCCAGAACAGACACGAAAATTTTACAATGTAATACCAACGTTACAGGAATGTAATTGAATTTCCATAACTACCTAATTATATAATCGACTACTATTTTTGGGTAATTTTATAAGAGAATCTGGAAAACTGTAATCAAGTTTAGCTTGCATTTCTAAAAAGACATCAATTGTGTACTTTAGAGCACTCTCTTCGTCTGTAACCGATTTGAGAGATTTATTCCTTTGATATTCAAGCTCTCTGATTCTATTTTCTTGTTGTTCTCGTGTTTGCTGAGCTCCTGCTCTTGCTGCTGCGCTAAACTTTTTTAAAATTTCATCAGTGAATCGAAGTTCTAATGGTAAATCTGCAACGATAGATTGTCTGAACCAGTCTATTGCAGTGCCAGCAAATTCTAATAAAGAATCCCAAAATCCCACTTGACTTGAATAATTAATTTGCTGGTTGAGAAGCTCTTGCTTCTTCTTCGCTACCTGCTCTAACTCAAATTTTACTTTATCAGGTAAAACACAAGCTAGAGGCATTTCTACCTGAAAGGGCTTGAGAGATTTACCGGGAATCTTTTTCATGATTCCATCTTCTAGCTTGACAAATTCCATCCCCACTGCACTCATAGGAATCAGTCGAACTGACGAATTACCATCAATCCGATTTTGAACAAAATCTCGGAAAAATTCTTCTTCAAGTAAACGATCTCTAACCTGTTCCAATGAAAAATCCCTGTGGAGAAGATCCCATTTGCTAATGACAAAATGAACTGGATTTTTCTTTCTCATCAAAATTGGGAGCATATTACCCAAATCTTGAGTGATCTGAGTATAGCCATCTCCCTCGTTGCGAAGAAGAGATAAAATTTTTTCGCCATCGAGAAGCCCTAAAAGACTATCAGCTTCCTGTAGCTCACGATCAAGCTCTGGATTTTGCTGTAGAACTAAGTCCCCACCGGCATAATCTAAGTAAGTAAAGTTACAAGCTGTAAAATCCTTAAAATCTAAATCTGGTCTTTGAACTTTACACGTGAAGTGCCATTTTTCAACGTCTACGGTTCCTGGCTCCCAATCCTTGTTGGGATTTGCAAGATTAGCATATCTTTCAGCAAGTAACTGGCTAGGGCTCATTTCTCTCCCATCAGTAGGATTAATGACTATGGGACTACTATCACACTCCAAAAATATTTTAAATTGTCCTGGAATTGAAAGCCTCCTATACATACTTGCTAAAAATACAGTCTTTCCAGATCTTCTTGGCCCTAAAATAATTATCTTATAACTTGCCATACCTGTAGACTCCTTAATAAAATTAGAATTTTTCACGGTTTTTACTGATACGTGAAAAATTTACTAGTTAGTACTTACAATTTGACAAAAAGACCAAAGTGTGTACTATTAGAGATCGAAAAACTCTTCTACATATTCTTATAGGTGAAACCAGAGTTGACTTATGCACTAGTTATGATTTCAAATTGCGAGCGCCTTTTTGCACGTTTTAACCCCGCCTGAATTTCTCTGACTTCTTCAGAGAGACGTAACTGAGAGGTATTCTGTGGGTTAGCTGATACAATCAGGATTTTCTTCATGATGCTATCAACTACTATAGAATTTGCTGTCATCGCTTGGACACTCCTATTGACAAAAACTTGATCGTGTGAGTCAGACTTATTTGCGTTCTTAGGTGCAAGCAAAAACAACTTATCCCGCATTTCTCACAAGCGGTGCGCTCGCTATTAGCCAAACCTTTATCCAGCTTATATTTTGAGCGTTTTAAACACCTCACGAATCACAATAGTATGTGAACGGAGTATTTTATCTCAAGTCTAAGTGGTATAAACGTTTTGGGCTAGAGAGCCGGTTCAGTAGAAGGAGTTGACAAAAAAAGACAAATGTGTATAAAAAATTGAGAGGGGCAAATGGATTTGAATATTATTTTTCTGCCAGTTGAATTAGTTAGGAACAATTAGCAAGAATTTTCCCAAAATCACAAATTATGAAGCACAACTAGCAATGCCAACATTAACCATCTCAATAGTAAAACTGCTCAATGGTCTCCTGTAGACTAATAACTCCCGGTTCGCCCATTTTTTTCTAAGTTAGGGAAAAAAGTATATCGCTAGACATATTGCCAAAGGAACTGGGTAGGTATAGGTTCGGGTTTATGGCAAAAGAACTCATAATTACAAATAAACGAGTTGATGATATACCCATACTGCTAACACAACTAGAGCATATGGGAATAGAGCAACTAATCGATAAACATTTTCCATGTCATGGAAATTGGCAAGGACTAAATCTAGGTAGTGTGGTGGTAATTTGGTTAACACACATATGATCGCAAGCAGACCACCGTTTGAACCACGTTCAAGCTTGGGTAAGTAAGCGATTAGAAACGTTAAAAAGCTTTACGGACGAATCTTTACGCGCACTCGATTTGGCTCCTGACCGTCTGCAAGCAGTATTGTGTTACCTTTCTATTGATACCAACTGGTTCTCATTTGAGTCGGAACTGGGTGGTAGCCTGCTACCATATTACTGGTTTGATTAGGCTACTTTCAATTGGTTTGCGAGTTTTAAACCTTTTAGAATTTCAGGTTCGTCATAATTTAGAAAAAGAGAAAGAAAAACTGGCTGGTCTTTATGTTGGTAATCCAAAGCGAGAGACTGCACGACCTACTGCTGAAATACTTCTGGCTGCATTTAAAGAAATTACACTACTATTGATGGAAGTGAAAAACGAAGTTTACGCTCACTTGACGGCTCTTTCACCCTTGCAGAAGCGTATTCTTGCTTTACTTGGCTTTCCTATCAGTATTTACACTCAACTTGATGGTCAATCTTTTACCCCCGAGTAGGCTTTCTTCTAACTCCCAAAAAAATGAGCGAACCGGGAGTGATAAGCTCATGGTTTGTTTGTTTATCTATTGACTTTTTATGTCATGATTTCTTGATAATTCTTGCCATGAAGAGACGTATTGAGGGTAAGCTTCTGCAAGAATTGTGCCCAACCACAAAAAGTAGAACCAGAAATAAACAATCATCCAGCTTAAGTTAGTGGCTTGACACAGTATTAACATAGCAATAAAGCTAGCAAATGCCCGTTGAGCAGTTCTTTTACCTCTCAATGCCGGTTGCCAAAAGAACCATAAAGTTGTTGATACAGCAATGGCAAAGAATGTGAAACCAAATATTCCGTGTAAATACAGAATTTGTGCGTAAGTTGAAAAAGTCCCCAGAGGAAGTTCAAAAGCTCCGTTACCCCAGGTGACTGTTCGTTCGACAATTCCCCACCCAATCCATGGGGATTCTTTCCAAGCCTTAAGAGTTGCAGCAACAACCAAAGCACGGTCTTTTGATGAATCAGCTCGAGCTCCATTAAAAGTTTCCATAGGTTTGTCTAGTAACTCGGTTACCTCCATTCCTATAAGGGCGCAAATAAAACAAATAAGTGTTGAGAACCAAAGGAACCCTTGACGCGCTGAGGCTTTGCGAAAGCAAATGACTGCTAGAAGTGCTATTGGGAAACATATCCATGCTAGGCGACTTTGAGCAATGATTAATGTTGCGGTGCAACCTGCTAAAGCGTACTTACGTAAATATTTATCTGTTTCACCAAAGCACATAAAAAAGCACAAAAGCGCACAAACGCCCAGAATGGGTGGATCTGCAGTGTAAAGTTCTGTCCGGGCTAGAGGAAGTCCAAAAAAGGGTTGGAACACTGCAAACTTAACCATTAAACTGAGTTTATCTCCTGGTATCGCTTTAGCCAGAGGTGGCATAATAGCTTTCTGCGGACCGGTGCCAAACAGAATTAGCAGTTGAATGCCAAGAGACACCAAGTAACCACCTGTCATCCAAGAAACAGCTCGCGTTACTACAGTTAATCTGACACGATGCCAAAAGGGTATTGTGAGACAAGAAAAAACTAAAAAGTAACCTTTTAAGAGTGTGACTACTGTGGCTGCACTTTTCATGGCGTTAAAGCTGATTGACGATAGCCCCTGAATGTTAGTCCACAGTACTGCTAAGCTCAGTAATAACCACGTCCAGTTACAAAGTGGTAGCGATCGCTTAACGAGTTTGTCTAAATGAAAATCATACGCTAGCAAATAGAGAGCAACGCCGGGATAAAGCAGAGTCTGTACCCCCAACACCCACCACAGTGGCGTTAGCACAATCGTCCAATAAACCACTCGTTCTGCGTGCGAGAGATTTTCTAATTTGTTTTTTGCCTCTAAGAGTATTAATTTCTTAGGGAATATATTAAACATTTAAATTTTTGGATTTTTCCTCTTTTAAAGAGTATGAATTTCTTTATACTCCTCATATTGTTTTCCCGCAACACCTGCTAACATTCCTAAACTGTGATAAATGTATAATAAAGTTTTAATGCCTTGGTGTTGTCCCATAATAAAGGACAGAGGAATGAATAATACACCTTTGATCGCTCGCCTAATTCCCTTGTAAATACACTGATTTTTCACTGCGATTGAGGGTTTTAAGTCTATTTCACAAAAACTCTCTGTAATACCAATTCGGTAACTTCTTTGCAACAACCATTTTAAATTTGTGCGACTTTGAGGTATCCACTCATGTACCAGAGCATTATCTGCCCACACTATTTTATAGCCTACACGTTGCAATCGCATAAAAAAGTGCCAGTCAGAACCACCAGATAATGCCAATCTCTCATCTAGCAACTTCTCTTGTTGTTTAAAAACTTCTGCACGAATAAGTGTATTGTTGTTAGCCGCACTTTTCAGTTCATAACCTGTAGGATAGCGGGGGCGATGGAAAAATTGTCCTTTAGCTAGCCAATCAGGAATAGAGTGAGGAAAGTAAGGTAGAATTTGTCCCCAAACAACATCCGCATTGTATGAACTTTGCACATACAAAAGTTCATCAAGCCAATTGGGTTCGGGAACTTCGTCATCATCAATAAAAGCCACAAAGTCTACATTTTCTGCAATAGCACAAGTAATAGCTTTGTTTCGTGCAAAGGGAATACCTCGGCGTGGTTCGGTGTAACACTTTAAAACCCATTTAAATTCGGAACTGATTTCTGCACAAAATTCACAAGCATGACCGCTTGAGTCATTATCAACAACAATAATTTCTATGTCAGGGGTTTCACAGTGATGGAAAGTTAATTGATTAAGACCATCTAACAGCCGCTTCAATCCACCGGGACGCTGACAAGTATTTATGCAGATGGCTACTCGCATACTATTTTAGATTTTGGATTTTGGATTTTGGATTGGGATGCTTCTGTTCCATTTAGAGGTTATTTATCAAGTAAATCTTAAATGGTCAAATGGAGGAACGAAACCCAATATTTAATGAAATTGTTGGGTTTCGTTCCTCAACCCAACCTACGGCGTTGTCTAATATTTCCTAATAAATATTGATATTGGAGAAATTGTTTAGCAGCTAATAAACGAACAAGGAATAAATATATTACTAGAAATGATAAGGGTTGTATAATGATAGGAAACTTTAGAGAAACGAAAATTGGTAAAAGCGTTATTAAAGGTGCTTTAAACACAAAACTTAAGAACTTTTTAGAAGACCAGCCTAATTGACGGCAAGCCTCCCACCAACAGTAAATCGTCCAAATAATTCCTAAAACTACAGCAACCGCAATACTGACACCAATAATTCCTTTTATCTTGGCACCGATCGCAAAACTTAAGACAGCCACAGGAGCAATGCTTAGGCTGAGTTTAGCATTAACTCCGGGTTTCCCTTTTGCAGACAGCATGGAAAAAAGTTGGCTGTTTATCAGGCGAGAGTAAGCGAAAATCAGCAATCCTGGAATAACTGTACAAACAGGAATCCAGTGGGTTCCAAAGAGAAAAGAGATGGTTTGTTGATTAACAACTAAAAAGAATAAGGCGTATAAGGGAGCAGCTAGGAAAGAGGTTTGTTCAATGACTTTAACTAAAGCGTTTTCTCGCTGTTGGTCATCTTCTAATTGAGCAAACACCGACATCCCAACTTGGCTCATTGCCTGAGAAAGAATAGTTGTTATCGCCATTGTTAACTGGTAGGCAAGATTGTAAAAAGCAAGACTAGTTGTTCCTAGAACTACACTAACCACAAAGTTGTCACAGTTATAAATAACGAAATACCCCAAGCTGAAACCAGTATTGCCTAAACAATAAGACAAAACTTCCCATCTGACCTCTGAATAAATACGCAAATTGAATTTTTGCTTGGCATAGCGATGCATGAGAATGCACCCTGTTACCCAACCTGCTGTATCTCCTATAACAAATGACCAGTAACTTAAACCCAGTAAAGCACTCCCAATTGTGGAAAATACTCTGATAAATGAGGCAATTAGGTTAGAGTTTGCTAGCTCTCGATACTGCATCCGCCTCCTCAGAACTCCTTCATGTACGGACTGGAATGAGGAGAGTATGAGGTTAAAGCCAAATATCAGTAGTATCCATATTAGGTCTGGTATGCTGTAGTAGCGTGCTGCTATGGGTGATATTAATCCAAGCACTAGGGCTAAAAAGCACCCGATAGTCAGACTGATAGTGTAGGTTGTATCTAAATAACGCTTATCTTCAACGCCTTTATAAACGATAAAAGATCCAGATGTACCTTGGTTAAATAGATTTCCAAAAGCCCAAAAAATGTAGGCAGTGCTGATAACACCAAATTCAGATGGGAGCAGTAGTCTTGCTAGCAGCAAGTTACTCACTAAGGATAAGAAGCGTGTTGCGATCGCTCCATAGGTTGCCCAAAATCCATTTTTAAGTATAGCGGACAGTTTCATGGCTGCTTTTGGGTATACCTCACCGAACCAAGCGTTTGTCGGATTCCTAGCTTGGCTAGTGGTGCCAAACGTACTGCTAGTAAAGTCACCAGCGATCGCGGATCGCGGTAAAAAATTGACCAATTACAAGCTAGAGCCCGGTCAATAAAATGACTGGCTTGGTCGAGATTGCCACCTTGGAGAGATAATCTTGCTAAGTACCGATACATATAAGCATAAGCAGTTGGTAACATCGGTTTGACCAACTGTGGCGATCGCTGATAAGCGCTTTGAATAACTTGTTCGTTGCATCGCTGCATTTGTGCTACGTTGAAAGAAAGACCCGATGGACGAACGCGATAGTAACACAAAGTACTCTTGTCTCGGTAGAATTGCCATTTTCGGGTTGTTGCGACTCTCAACCAAAAATCAATGTCTTCCGAACTGCGTAAGCTTTCATCAAATTCTCCCACTTCACCGATTAATGAACGGTGGAATACAGCGTTAGAACCATGACCAACAAAATTTTTACAGAGTAAAGCAAGCAGTGGATCGGAATGAACGGGCTTACCACTTAGGTAAATGGGTGTTGGTTTTCCATCGTCACGAATTGCCCGAGATGCACTATAAACAACCCCAACCTCTGGATGATGATTTAGAGTTGCTACATGACGGGCTAGTTTATCTGAGTGATAAATATCATCTCCATCAAGTAAGGCGATATATTCTCCCCGTGCATGACGGATACCGTGATTGCGTGCTGATGATAAACCTCCATTTTGTTTTTGCCATAACTGAAAGCGTGAATCACTTTTCACGTAAGGCTTGACAATTTCCGCCGTGTTATCAGTAGAACCATCATCAACAATCAGAACTTCAAATTCTTTAAACGATTGGCGTTGTAGCGATCGCAATGCGTCTTCAATATAATGACTTACGTTATAGGCTGGAACTACAACACTAACTTTAGGGATAAAAACCATAACTACATTACACCCCTACGCTCTCATAGCCTGACTCCTTTGGAGGAGTCTGCTCGCATAACACAGATTTGGGTTTCTTTGTGAAAAGAAGACGCAACCAAGTCCGTTTTTCTGTAGGAATCAGCCACATACCCAAACATAAAAAAATGTCCATTGGCTTCGGTCTGCCAAAACGAATTGCTTCCCATAAAAGCAAGAAAAACGCTTTCCAATCACGAGTCCGAGCTGCTCGCGCACTCACTTCTGCTAAAAGAAAAGAGGAATAAGCGCGAGGAGTGACTAAGTGGCGTTTTTCTCTAATCCAGTCTAATGAAAATTGCCAATTGTTGCTGCTACTTAAAGTAGGACGTCCATCTCCTATGTGCCAGATAGAGAGAACTTCTGGCGCAAACTCGACCCCTACGCCCTCTACAGTCATGGCTCGTAATATCCAGTCCCAATCATCGTGCCTTTGAATCGTAGTTGAAAAAGGAACTTTTTGTAATAATTCTTTTGCTGTAAATATAGTTGAAGATTGGATGAGTCCTTCTCCTTGAAATAAGGTCTTGCGAACAAACAAATATTCACTCAATGCCTCTGATGGTTGAGGAAATCTTCTAGGCCAAATAGAATCTCCTTGGGGTGTTTGAGCTATCAAATAACAGGAGACTATAGGAAACTTATACTGGGAAAGTTTAGCCGTTTCAAGTTGCATTTCCAATTTTTGGGGCATCCATTCGTCATCGTCATCTAAAGAAGCAACCCATTTAGCGGAAGCTGCCGCAACTCCAGTGTTCCGCGCTACACGGCAACCTTGATTTGTCGGCAATTCTATAACTCTCAGTCTGAAATCATCAATTTCTGATAACGCAGTCCGAGTTTCTAGTTGCGGACCGTCAATCACAACGATGACTTCGATTTCTTTGAGGGTTTGTGCTAAAGCACTCATAACCGCTCGTTTTACTAACAGGGGTCTGCAATAAGTAGGTATAACTACGCTGACTAAAGGTTCCAAGTCAAATCCCTCCTGATTCTTCTCTTAAACATAGCAGTACTAACGTAACGTCTGTTTTCTTTTTAAAAGAAGCATTGTTCTGAGACGCTAACAATTGTAATGGATGGTAATTAGCTCGGATAAATACTTTTATAAGAGTTTAAAAACCTGATTTTTTTAGCGAACAAGCTAACAACAGTTATGGCACTTTTTTTCTCTGGTGGCATCCCTGATATTTCGTAAATTTAGAATTGTTTTTGCAATTTTGCTTGAAAAGCAACAATTACTCTAACTTAAGAACTTTGTCAACCGAAAAATTACGGTTATAGCTTAACTATTGCTCAAGCCTGCTAAAAACTCCATGTTAAATTGATGGGCTACCAGAATACATCACAGGCGCAACTGATACAGGGATTTCCTGCTCGCGATCGCGATTGTTGAAATTTAAGTACGAGTTACTAACAGGAACAGCAAGTTCTGGATTCAAAGTGTCGATTGATGATAAAAGTTCTACTCGTAGTGGAGCATAAAACTTGCCCAAAGCGATTTGCAGTGCAAAGGCTGGATTACCAAGCAAGTAACGTGCTGCCAAACGTTTTGGTTCGCGACACAAACGATACAGCCACTCTAAACCTAAATCGGAAAGGGTTGATGGGCAATCAGGTACAACGCCTGCAAGTCTGTCAATCACTGCTCCACCAAGCAAAATGGCATTAACATCTAAGCGGAGGCGATGCTCGTAAACCCATTTTTCTTGAACTGGCATTCCCATACCCACAATTAGGATATTGGGCTTTTCTCGATTAATTTTCTGAACAACAACTTGGTTCTGTTCTGAGTCTTGTTTGTCAAAATACCCGTGATGTCCAGCAAACTTAGCATTGGGATACTGCTTTCTCAGATTTTGCAGCGCAGTTTCTAAATACTGAGGTTTAGTCCCTAAGAGAAATACGCTCAATCCTTTCTCGTTACATTTCTCCAATAATTTGGGCATCATCAGTGTATATGAAGCTCGATACTCCAAAGGCAAGTTTAATCCCATGTAACTAATTGCCTTTAAAATGCCAACGCTGTCACAATTGACTATTTCCGAACTTTGGAGAAAGTTGTAATACCAAGGAAGTTGCATTGAAAGATTGAAACTGTGTATATTGTAATTTGCTACAGTTATTTTTTTGTTAAAAACACACGCCGTATGTATGGCTTCTACGAGAGAGGGGATAGTCATACAAGTAATGAGACGCTCTAATAAATAAATATTGAGATTTGGCAATTCTTGAACTTTCTTTTTAATTATCATTCTTGTAATACCTTAAGTTTTATTAGGTTGTTGCGAGATTAAAGTCGTTGAGATCGGTAACCTGACAGGGTATTGAGGGCTAAGAAGTTTGCTCTAAAATGCATACTAGCTTAGCTGTCCTTAAAATTGCATCATTAGTTACTCGGAAATTGACTATAAATCTACGTGAAAGAAGACTTTAAAAAGCAAGTATTTCCATAATTATGAACGTTTGCAAACGCCATTAGAATACCGGAACTTATTGAATAGCAGCATAAAATACTACGTTTTACTTCGGGAAGTACTTATTTAAGTTTTTTTAAAAAAAATCACGAAATTAACTGTGGAATGTATGCAACGTTTGTTTTTTCGTAATTTTTATATGTTAAATACGGATATTTGTGTTTGTTGATTTTGCACTCAAAGTTTTTGATGCTTCCGCTCGATGTTTCAACTAAGTGCTATCTTTGTGTATTTTTTCTATGTTTTTTTAAAAAAATGTAAAAGTAATTTGAAAAGACGCGCCATGGCGCGTCTCTACAATGTTTCCCAATTCGTTGCCTAACTGGCGATTGGCACGTTACTAAATGCCCCAGTGTCCGGTACAAAAATATCTAGGCTGGTAACGCCTTCGGGAATCCGTAACCATACGTAAGCATCAGCAGAAGCTTTGGGACGAAGCGAAAACAGAGAAACGCTCCCTGTCGATCGCTTAAAATCAACTCCCTTGTATGTTTCGCTTGTATCGGGGTTTCGAGCTGTTGTGTTGGAAACCCCAATCACTTCGGCAGAGTCTACATTATCTGTAGCAAGACGACGAATCCGCATTTGGACGTTGACTACATCCCGATTTCCAGTTTCTGGATCTTTAATCCGTTTGACTGACAGTAACTCTACCTGTCCTTTCTTCCCAAAACTGGGCTGTACGTATTGACCTGGTTGAATAATAGCAGATGCAGTGGTTTTTGATTCTGCTTTTGCAGTGGGAGTTGGCGATGGAGTTGCTTCCGGTGATGGCGCGGAAGTATTACTCGAAACAACTGTACCAGTTGCCTGAGTTGAAGTTGTTTGGTTAGTAGCTGTAGCGTTATTGTTTCTGGTATTGACAACATCTATTGTTTGTTGCCATGTAAAAACTTGGTATGCTGCATATCCACTACACAACAAAGCCAAGGTTGAAAGTAAAACCGCTACAGTAGATAAAAATGTACTCACGTGACTACCTCTGATTTATGTTTCTACATATACAGGGTTGTTAACCTTTTAATTTTGTCACTTGATGAACACATCTTGTTATCTTTCAGTTTACTCCCGACATCACAGAAGCAACAAGTTCTCTTTCTTTACGGAAATGCTTGACGATTTGCTGGGGATTACCGATAATCACAACACTGGGAGGCACAGATTTACGAACAACGCTTCCTAAACCTACTACACTATCTTTACCGATGTGTACGCCTTTCATCACTGTAGCTCTAGCCCCTATCCAAACATTGCGTTCAATAGTAATCGGTGCCGACGCTTTTGGACCTGCGGGATAATGACGCATTTCAGGTTCTAAGTTGTGATAATCACTATCTGCTAAGAAACAATCAGAAATCAAACATTCATCGCCAATGCTAATCGAGGTTTCACAACCTATATATGTACCATTAAGCAGCACTTGCTTACCAATGACAACGTTACCTGAACCGTAAATTAAGACTTTTTTACCCAAACGACAGCCAGAACCAATAGTCACTTTAACGTTACCAAGTACCTGCAAAGAGCCTTTAATGGCAACTCCTTTGGCAATTTTCACATTTGGATACCGCCATTGGTAAAACAATCGCTTGAGTTCAAAGTAGTTTTGAGAAAGTGTTTTCAGAAAAGGAAGATTTAAATTTTTCATGATTTGTCCTTGAGTTTAATTAAGTAAAGAAGACGATAGATTGTTAAGTGATATCGAGTCTGCTGAATGAGGTATCAAAAAACTGCGTCTTTACGTGAAGTTCATATGATAATTATTCAACCGGACATGATATTAGAGGAAAATTGGGTAAGGCTGTTACAATCCAAAATCCAAAATCCAAAATCCAAAATGGCATTAATTGTTCACTAAGGAAGAATCAGAGTGATAAGAGTAAGGTTTCTTTTTACTTTCCACTGCATTCACAACCAAACCTAAAATTTCAACATTATGCTGAGAGAGTTGTGCAAAGCTTTCATTCACAGAGTTTTTGTAGCTACTATCGGGGCGAACTACAAACAGCACGTTGGAAATAATAGTAGCCATCACTGCTGTTTCACTCGTCAAACTAACAGGCGCACTATCAACAATAACGTAATCGTAATTTCCTTTAGCTTCACAAGCTGCTAATGCTTGCTCAAAGCGCCCTCGTTTGATGGTTTCTACAACTTTACCTTGTTTGGGTAAAGTTGGCAGTAAATCCAAGTTTGGTTGTATTGATATTTGCAATGACTCTGTTGTTGAATCTTCGGTATAACCCAGATTGCGGCTAAGTGTTGCTCTGCGAAAATCCCCATCCACTAGCAGCACTCGAAAGCCTAAATCTACTAAAGCGTAAGCCAACCCTGTGGCAACTGTTGTTTTGCCTTCTCCCTGAGTAGCACTTGTAACTAATAATCTACGATTATTGAGAGGTTGTAAGCTAATAGCAGAGGCAAGGCGTTGAAATTCAACTTCTGTCTCGTAAGTAATTTCAATTTTTGGAGTAGAATGCTTGACCCGAGGAATACTCTGCACGATGGCGAATTTTTGATTTTGTAAATCTTTGAGGCTTAACAGAGGGTTGCGGCTTTCCAGGAATAACACCAAGGCTATACTACCGATAACGGATGCTAGCAAAGCATTGACTGCCATTAAGAAAAACTTTGGACTGACAGGTTTGGGATCGACCTGTGGTGCATCAAGAACCTGTACATTTGGGTAAGCATCAAAAGCGTCAATGTTACTTTGTTGTATCTGAGCAATTAAACCTTTATATACACCTTCTGCAACATCGACTTGCCGTTGTAGTTCTACTAGCTTAGCCTGATTTACTGGTAAAGATTTTAAGGTTGTTTGAAGTTCGGTAATTTGATTGTTAAGTTTTTCTGCCTGTCGCCGTTGGGCAGTCGCTTCACTTTCAGCAAGAATTTGTTGTTGGATTAAAGCGGCTCGGCCTTGTGCATCAGTCGCCACTGTAGTATCTACTTTTGTACTTGCGGCTGTTTGTCTTATACGTTCTTGAAGTCTTCGCTGCAATGATTCCCGTTGTGCAAGCAAAGTTTTTACTTCTGGATGTATGTCAGTAAAAATAGCTTGTTTCTGACGTAAAGAAGCTTCTACTTCAGACAATTGTTGCCGCACAAATTGATATTCTTTATTTTCACCTAAACTTAAAGAGCGCACCGCTTCATCTGGTGTTAGACTCAAACGGGTTGATAGAGCTTTTGCTCGATTTTCACTTGCCTCAGCCGTAGCTAAAACTTGCGCTCTAACGGTAGTTAGAGTACTAATTGTATTCACAATACTTTTAGCTTGGTCTTCGTTATTAATTAAACCAGTCGATTGCTTAAAAATTGTTAGTTTACTTTGCGCTTGAGCTAACCTTAATTTTGCCTGTTCTAGTTCTACTTGACTGAATTTTTGTCTGGTTCGACTGTTAGCTTGTCGTAGTTCGTTAAGTCTGGTTTGATATGCCTCGGTTATAGCGATCGCTCTTTCTTTCGCTAATTTTGGACTCGAACCGCTGACGGTCAGCAACATAATAGTCGATTGCTCCTGAGGTGTCACCTTAAATAACTGCTTGTATCGAGAAATAGTATTAAATTTGCTCTTTTCAGGGTCAGCAGCTAAAACTTTCTCTAACAACGTATCACTTGTTAAGATCGATGATTGTACGTTAAGAGGATTCACTTCAGAAGAAAAACCAGGGTCTCCATTTCTTAGAGAACCAAGAGTTCCCAAATTGGCATCAAGATTGCTTGTTGTTTTTGGCAGAATCAATTGTGTTCTAGATGTCCAAACTGGTTTAGCAGTAGACACGGCTGCTGCTGTACCCAATACTACAAGAAAATTAAAAGCTATTAAAGACTTCCAGTGTTTAGTTGAAATGGTAAATAATTTGTTCATAACTGCGTCATAGGTCATTGGTCATTGGTCAAAAATATTTGTATTTACAATGCTTCAATGCTCATTTTTATTCGTTCTGGTCTAGGAGAGTGTACTAGCACTACTAAATTTTGTATTTTTTTGATAATTGCTCCCATGAAGAAACATAATTATGTCGTGTTTCTGCAAGAATTGCACCCAACCAAATAAAGAAGTACCAGAAGTAAATGGTCATCCAAGTTAATGTTGTAGCTTGGCACAATATGTACAGAACAATTAAACTAGCAAATGCCAGAGAACAAATTTTATTACCTTGTAGAGCGGGTTGCCAAAAGCAACCTAAAGTTAATGCTAAAGCAGCGATAAAGAAGATGAAGCCAATACTTCCGTGTAAATACAAGACTTGCGAGTAAGATGAAAAAGTCCCTAGAGGAAGTTCAAAGGCTCCATTTCCCCAAGTCACAGTCCTTTCAACAATTCCCCATCCTATCCAAGGAGACTCTTTCCATGCTTCTATTGTAGCATCAATTACATACTCACGGTCTTTTGATGAATCAGCACGAGCGCTATTAAAAGTTTCTAGCGGTTTAGTCAGTAATTCAGTTAAGGTCATGCCTACAAGACCGCAGATAAAAGAAATAAATGATGTTGCCCACAAAGAACTTTGACGAACCAATCCACTTCGGAAGCCGTTCATAATCAGAAATGATAGGGGAAAGCAAATCCATGCCAGACGACTCTGGGATATGATGAGCGTTGCTAAAGACCCTGCCATTGCAAATTTACGCAAGCGACGGTCTGTTTCACTGTAAGAAATTAAAAAACTCAAAAGAGCACAAACCCCTAAAATGGGAGGGTCTGGAGTATAAAGACCTGTTCTTGCTAATGGGATACCGAAGAAAGGCTGAATGATAGCAAACCCAACCATTAAGCTCATCTTGTCACCAGGAATGACACGCGCTAACGGTGGCAAAAAAGGAAGTTGTGGACCAACAGCAATCAGTATGAGCAGTTGAATGCCGAGGGTGATTAAGAAACAAGCTGCCATCCAAGCTACAGCACGTGTCACTACTTGTACTCTAATGCGGTGCCAAAAAGGTAATGTCAGACAACTAAATATCAAGAAATAACCTTTAAACAGAGTCACTAAGGTAGCAATAGTTTTCATCACCTCAAAGCCTATTTGGGATAGACCTTGGATACTCGTCCAAAGTGCTACCAAAACCATGCCCAACCAAGCCCAGTTACACAGAGGAATCGAGCGTTTAATGAGCTTATCGAGGTCAAAATTAGTTGCTAACAATATAGTTGCAACTGTGGGATATAAAAGAGTCTGCAACCCTAACAACCACCAAACAGGTGTGAGTACAATAGTCCAATACAAGACCCTTTCTGCAAATGACAGGTTATTTAATTTGAAATTTGTCTGTAGGGGTTTTGGTTTGCTAGAAGAAAGGTTAAACATTCAAAGTGTCCAATGTGAAATAGGCAAAGACTACAACACTAACTTTAGACAGAAGAGATATTCAAAAACCTTGAGATAGATGCATTCCTATAACTTATCAATTTGACTCCTTTCTCCAGCTTTGATTTTGGTAGATTTACTTAACAACAGTTATGACATACATATTGTGAAAAAATCTTGCGGAAAACCATCTAAGTATTTTTAGTTTTGATGAAGCTTAATTGTAGGTTGGGTTTCGTTCCTCAACCCAACCTACTGCTAGAAGATGAAAAAGCCCCTGTAATTATGCAAATTTTTTCATAGTGGCTAGCAGTTTTCTTGTAAAACCGCCTCTGGTGTTTGGATAGAAAATTTGATTTGTAATATTCTCAGCCATTGAGTTTGGAAGCAAGAACATAAGTACAAACCACGAAGCTAAGACTAGTTTTCGCGACCAATGATAATCACAATAAACTAGAGAAACAATTAATCCTTGCCAACACAAATTTAATAAACTATCTGTCAGAGGATAGTTCTGGCGATCTAACTTCAACACTATGATTCGATTCATCACGTGCAGTAAATCTCTTGATTCTACATAAGAAATATCAAGAGAATATAAAGTACGCGCTAATTCTCGTTTTTTTGCATGTACTCTAGCTGCTCCAATAAGTTGGCGTCTGAGCTTGTTTACATTAATCTTGCTAGTGCGAAAATTATTTTTGCCATGGACTCTATAAAAGCCACCTATTTCATCTAACGAGACGACTGCACCAAACATCACACTTAAGTTATTTAAATAACGGTCAGCAGATATGCGATACACATCCTCTGGCATAGGTAACAGTTGTCGGAGCATACTTGCTTTAAATGCATTTCCACTTGTTGGTGGCCAAGTATAACTACCAAATTTAAAGATTTGAGGCTTTAAATCTCCATTAGGCATCTTACAACTACTTAATGGTACGATTTCTCCTGTAGGTTGGCTGTTGACATCAATGACTTGTAACCTGTATTGAACCTTAACGGCATCTTTGTTTTCTTGAAAAGCTAATACCGTCTTCTCAACAATATCAGGTAGGAGCACATCATCACTATCTAGAAAAATAATGATTTCTCCCTTGGCGATCGCAAACCCTGCATTAAAAGCTGAGGCTTGACCACCATTTGCCTTTAAAACAGGAATGACTTTATCTTGATAGCTGTTAATAATTTTTGCCGAGCTATCTGTAGAGCCATCATCTACTACGATGACTTCAATATTGGAATATGTTTGGTTTAAGCTACTTTCAATAGCCTCAGATAAAAACATATCGTAGTTGTAATTATTGATTAAAAGACTAACTAAAGGTTGCTTTTTCACAATGACACCTCGATTTATATTTTGAAAAGTGAAAGAAAAACGAACACTGGTTTGTACTAGCGCTTGAGCGCATGCATCGCTACTACCTGCAGAAAAGCTGGTTTATTTTTTACCCCTTGCTCCGTCTTTTAGTGAAGCGTTGAATAAACTTACAGCAAATTTTAACTTGGTGAGGTACGAAAATTACCCCCCTCTGTCCCCCTTACCAAGGAGGGATGAAAGGGGGGTATACTTCATGAGACGGAGAAAGGCTATACTAGCAAAAACTTGATAAGTCAAAA
Organism: Scytonema sp. UIC 10036; assembly: GCF_009725235.1. The sequence continues at coordinate 14,931 of NZ_WJFC01000070.1, read as the reverse complement.
ATTGTTTTTTAGCCAAAATTCTTCCTAAAATTCCATAACTGACAAGAAAGACAACTGGCTTGAAAAATCCAGGAGCGCTAAAAGAAAACGCAATGGCTAATAATGCGATCGCACTTGGTAAAAAGCAAGGAATTAAAAACTGTCTTAGTTGCCAGCCCATGGCTCTACAACCTATCCACCAACTGTAGATAGTCCAAAAAAGCCCTAACACTAGAGCAACGGCAATACTGACCCCAACAATTTCTCCATAACAGGCACCGATGATAAAACTTAAAATCGCTATTGGTGCTATTTGGAGATTAATTTTAGCATTAAGCCCCGGTTTTCCTTTTGCAGAGAGCATAAAGAACAGAGCAACGTTAATGAGACGAAAGTATGCAAAAATGAGTAACCAAGGAATGACAGAAGAGGAAGGAATCCACTTAGTTCCAAATATCAAAGAAATTGTATGCTGGTCAATGACTAAGAAGAATAAGGCATAGATAGGAGCAGTGAGGAAAGCTATTTGTTCAACGACTTTAAGTAGAGCGTTTTCTTGATGGCGATCGCTAGGTAATTGAGCAAAGGTTGACATACCAACTTGACTAAATGCTTGATTGAGGATTGAGTTGAGTGCCATTGTCAATTGGTAAGCAAAGTTGTAAAAGCCCAAATAAGTATTCCCTAAAAGTTTACCAATGATGAAGTTATCACAGTTAGCATTGAAATAAAAACCCAAGCTAGAGCCTGTACCTCCAAGACAGTAAGACAAGACTTCTCCCCTGATTTCTGGATCGATCTGTAATTGAAACTTATGCTTGACATGACGTTGGGTTAAAACGCATAGTGTTAACCAAAAAGCCGTGTCTCCTATAACAAATGACCAGTAGCTCAAACCAACAGATGCACAAAAGGCTGTGGAGAAGACTCGAACCATTGAAGCTATTAAGTTTGCATTCGCGAGTTCTCTATACAGCATTCTTCTAGTCATTATACCTACGTAAATTGACTGAATAGAAGCCAGTATCAAGTTAAACGCAAACCCAATGAGTATCCCAACCAAGTTTGGCTCGCCGAAAAAACTAGCGATTGTGGGAGATGCTGTAACCATCCCGAAAGCCAAAACTAACCCAATGCTTAAACCAAGCGTGAAAGCTGTATTAACATAACGCTTGTCTTCAATACCTTTATAGACAAGAAACGATCCGGCTGAATCTTGAGAAACAAACAAATTTACAAAAGCCCAAAAAATATAGGCAATGCCAATCACTCCAAATTCAGAGGGGAGTAATAGTCTTGCTAGCATTAGGTTGCTGAACAAGGATAGCATACGTGTTGCGATCGCTCCGTATGTTGCCCAAAATCCATTTTTGATAACTGAAGAAAGGTTCATGAGGTAAATTTTGGAGGGAATCTTTATTTCTGCATATATTTGACTGAACCAAGAGAGCGTCGAATAGCTGGCTGAGCAATTGGTGCAAGACACACAGCAAATAAAGTCAGTAGCGAGCGCAAATCGCGATAAAAAATTGACTTATCAAATGCTAAAGCTTGGTCAAGAAAATAACGTGCTTTTTCAGAATGACCACCTTGAAGAGATAAGCGAGCTAAGTAACGGTGCATATAAGCGTAAGCTGTTGGTAACATAGGCTCAACCAACTCGGGGGAACGAAGAAAAGCATTCCGAATGACCTGTTCGTTATAATGCTGCATCTGCGCTACATTGAATGAAAGCCCGGAGGGACGGACGCGATAGTAACACAAAACTCGTGATTCGCGATAAAATTTCCATTTCTGTGTTGCTGATATTCTCAACCAAAAATCAACATCTTCAGAACTGCGTAAACTTTCATCGAATTCACCCACTTCATCCACTATTGAGCGGCGGAAGACAGCATTAGAACCATGTCCCACAAAATTCTTGCATAGTAAAGCTAGCAGTGGATTGGAGTGGACTGGTTTACCACTTAAGTGCATAAATGTTGGACGCCCGTCGTCGCGAATTGCTTTTGAAGCGCTATAAACTACACCCACATTTGGATCGCGCTTTAGTCTTGCTACGTGGTTAGCTAATTTGTCTGGATGATATGTATCATCACCATCTAACAGGGCTATGTATTCTCCATAAGCATAACGAATGCCATAGTTCCGTGCTGATGATAACCCACCATTTTGCTTTTGCAATAATCGAAATCGAGAATCTTTTTCTACGTAAGGCTTCACCACATCGGCTGTACGATCGATGGAACCATCATCAACAACCAGCACTTCAAATTCTTGAAAAGATTGGCGCTGTAGCGATCGCAATGCATCTTCTATATAAGAACTCACGTTATAGGCAGGGACTATAACACTGACTTGAGGAATACTAACCATTGAAAAACTCTTAGATAAATGCACTTATGTACGTTGAAAAACTGACTCTTTAGTTTTTTAACTAATACTATTTATTGCACAGAATCCGGGAAAAATAACGAGATATATTTGTATTTATGATAAAGCCTTTTTTGTTTTATAAAATTGGCGTGAAAAGATTCCTCACATTCTTTTGAAATAAGCTTTTTAGCTTTTTATTTTATTTTAAAACGATTTTTTTGAATTACGTATAAATACGAATATTGTTGGAAAACGATTCAATATCTTTAATTTTTACTTTAAAAAATAAAAGGTGGGCAAGGATGCCCACCCCACAAGAATTGAGTTACCAGGCAATACTGCTTGGTTAGGAATATTGGCCGTGTTTTTAACCCAAACCAGTATTTCCAGATAAAGCCAAGAAAGCATCTGGTATTACAGATTGCTGACCGTTACTGTAGACTTCTATGTCTAAAAGATCGTTAGACGGGCTAGAAAAAGATGGTAAAATTCCCATGATTCTCTTGGTAGAAACAGAGGTAAGAGTTGCAGCTTGTCCACCAATTGTGACTGTGGTATCCGCTAAACTACCGAAATTAACTCCACCAATGATAAATTGACCGCCACCCGTAGCAGTAGCACGCCATCTGTCGATATCAAAGGCTTTCATTCCAACTATGGACGAATCGTTAGGAGTCGCAACTGTAATTGCGTCTTCAGCAAAATCCATACCAAAAATGACACCTCCGGGACCAACTTCGATATCTAACCCATCAGTCACACCCGTTAGGGAGTCAACTTTTTGTACTTGTCTGCCATCAGATGAAAGACTAAAGTTATAAAGCTGTTTGTTCCATTGCTGAGCGAATAAATCTCCTCGCAGTTGGTTGTTGAATGTGGTTGCTCGGTACTCAACAATTCCATTTGTTGAAGCACTCATCGTTGTTAATGGAGCAGTATATACTCCTGGGATACTGGCTTGAGATGGTGCATAAAAAATATTTTGGCGGTTGTCTTCGAGTCCGCGATTGCGATTGGGATGACCGTAATAACTGCCTTGTTCCACCAAGTTCAGTTCATCTGGCGCACCAGAAGCCGATATTTCAGTGGTTGCGGAAGTAGAGAGGCTACCAAAGCCTTTATTGTGTCCGTTATCTGTGGCGTATAGCATTCCCTTTGTAGTAAAAACTACATCATATGGATTCCGGAGTCCACTAGCATACACAGATACATCCACGCCAGACGCAACCTTTGCGACACCTCCAAATACTTGGCTGTCTGCAGCATCGAAAGTTAACCCACTCGGTGGTTGAAAATCAGGTGGTAAAACATACTCAATCTGACCGTTGAAGTTAGCTTTTGTAATGTTAGCTTTCAGAATCGCAGCTGTAAACGGAGATTCTGGAAGACCACCTATATTGCTATTGGGAACACCACCATTAGTATTGCCACCAATAGCAATGTACAAATCACCTTGATTGTCAAACGTCAAGCCATTAATCCCGTGGTCATGGTTTGAAACTGGTAACCCCGTAATTAAAGGTTTGATAACTGAAAAATTGGGTCCTTCGAGAACTGAAACTTGACCGCTGTATTCTGAGATTTCGGTTTCGGGGAAGCTACTTCCACCATTACCGTAGAGTTTACTGTGGGATACGTAAATTTTTGGAGTCGAGTCAAAAGGATTGAAAGCGATACCTAAGATATCAGAATTAGGCAGATTCATCAAAGTAGTGATGATCTGGGTGCCAATCACATTGTAGTTCTCATCAAAGGTGTATGCTCGAATTTCACCACTGTAAGTACCTACGTACAACCTACCATCTGGACCCCAAGCACCTGTAGTAGGATCGCCTATTGTAGCGACTTTTTTCTTTGTGAAATCGATGGGCGGAAGTTCATCATCAATGACCTTAACAGCAAGATTTGAAACGCTCAAGCTGCTGTAGTCACTATCTGCACTGGTAATCGTGTGAGCAATGTTGACTGTTTGAGTCCCTTCTTCTAAAGTATCGTCAATGGCGTTCACTGCGATCGTCTGAGCAACATTCCAGTTACCAGGTGTGAAGGTAACGCTTGTTTTGTCAGTACTGATTTGGCTGTCTGGTGTCAAATTTATGGTGACATTTGCTGTGGGTTTAGTATTGAGAACTATTGAGTAAGTATCGCTGTATCCCCCTTCCATAGCTTCAGTACTGCGTGCAGTCTGATGCAAAATCATTCTTGGACCTGTGAGAGGGATAACTTCTAAAGCAGCAAGTGCAGCGTTGTCAAAGCTGGCGGCAAAATTAACATTAAGTTTGCCATCAGTTACAGTAATTTCTGGGAAAGATAAAGCAAGAGCAGAATTCTTACCAGGGAAGAATGCATTTTTGGATTGTCCAAAAATATCGAGGTCATCATATACTTGCTCACCTTCTAGAGAAATATCGAAGATTCTCTGACCATAATCATTCCAGTAAGATTCAGCAAAGTGCAGATTCACAAGGTAGTTGCCATTTGCCACAGGGATTTCGTAAGCCAAGTTTTTGGCAGTACGTTGCGTTTGATAGAGGGGATCGTCGTCAGTTTTCGCGATCGCTGCACCTGTAGTAAAGATTGTACCGTTCAGGAAATCCCGATCTGGACTCCAAACATTACCAGCAAGATCGGTGTAAGCTTGTTGAGCACCAACATCAATCCGAATTGTTCCTGGTGTTGCTGCTGGGTTATCGTTGTCTGTGACGGAGACAGTTACATTTGGAACGCTGATATTGTTGTAATTACTATCAGTACTGGTAACATTGTGAGTGATGCTGACAGTTTGCGCTCCTTCAATAACAGTATCATCAACAGCAGTGAGGGTAATAGTTTGAGCAATATTCCAGTTATTAGGAGTGAAGGTAACACTGGTTTTATCGGCACTGAGTTGATTGCCAACAGCTAGGTTAATGGTGACATTTTCTGTCGGTTGAGTACTCAGAGCCAGGGAGTAAGTATCAGTAGCGCCTCCTTCCGTGACACTGGTATTCCCGTTAGTTAGCTGTAGGATAACGCTTGGCGTTGGCGTACCAACAGGAATGATTTCGATAGCATCAATTGTGGCATTATCAACACTCGCCACCATGTTCAAATTCAAAACACCGTCAGTGACGATAGTTTTGAATGACTTGTCCAAAGCTTTGTTTTTTGCGCCCGATTCCGCAAAAATATCGAGGTTATCAAAGACTAGCTGATTTTCCGCACTGACATCAAAAATACGTTTAAGCGCACTACCCCAATAAAGTTCTGCTAACTTGAGGTTAACGGTGTATTCTCCATTGGCGACTGGGATCGCGTAATTGATGGTTTTACCAGTACGCTCGTTTTGATAAAGGGGATCTTCAACAGTGTTGGCGATCGCAGAAGCATAAGTTTTAGTAGAACCCCCAGAGAAATACTGGTCTGCACTCCAAAGATTACCTGTAGTATCAGTATACTCTTGACCGCCCGCATTGATGCGAATTGCTCCTGGTGTTGCTTGTGAGTTATCGTTATCTGCGATGGTGACCGAAACGTTTGGAATACTGATATTGTTGTAATTACTATCAGCACTGCTAACAGTGTGAGTAATGTTGGCTGTTTGTGCTCCTTCGACTACAGTATCATCAACAGCACTGAGGGTAATAGTTTGAGCAATATTCCAGTTACTAGGAGTGAAGGTAACACTGGTTTGATCGGCACTGAGTTGATTGCCAAGAGCTAGGTTAATGGTGACATTTTCTGTCGGTTGTGTACTCAGAGCCAGGGAGTAAGTATCAGCAGATCCACCTTCGGTGACACTGGTATTCCCGTTAGTTAGCTGTAGGATGACGCTTGGCGTTGGCGTACCAACAGGAATGATTTCGATAGCATCAATTTTGGCATTATCAACACTCGCCACCATGCTCAAATTTAAAACACCGTCAGTGACGATAGTTTTGAATGACTTGTCCAAAGCTTTGTTTTTTGCGCCCGATTCCGCAAAAATATCGAGGTTATCAAAGACTAGCTGATTTTCCGCACTGACATCAAAAATACGTTTAAGCGCACTACCCCAGTAAAGTTCTGCTAACTTGAGGTTAACGGTGTATTCTCCATTGGCGACTGGGATCGCGTAATTTAAGGTTTTACCAGTACGCTCGCTTTGATAAAGGGGATCTTCAACAGTGTTGGCGATCGCAGAACCATAAGTTTTGGTAGAGCCACCAGAGAAATACTGGTCTGCACTCCAAAGATTACCCGTAGTATCAGTATACTCTTGACCGCCTGTATTAATGCGAATTGTTCCTGGTGTTGGTTCTGGGCGATCGTTATCTGTGACGGAGACAGTTACATTTGGAACGCTGATATTGTTGTAATTACTATCAGTACTAGTAACATTGTGAGTGATGCTGACAGTTTGCGCTGCTTCAATAACAGTATCATCAACAGCACTGAGGGTAATAGTTTGAGCAATATTCCAGTTATTAGGAGTGAAGGTAACACTGGTTTTATCGGCACTGAGTTGATTGCCAACAGCTAGGTTAATGGTGACATTTTCTGTCGGTTGAGTACTCAGAGCCAGGGAGTAAGTATCAGTAGCGCCTCCTTCCGTGACACTGGTATTCCCGTTAGTTAGCTGTAGGATAACGCTTGGCGTTGGCGTACCAACAGGAATGATTTCGATAGCATCAATTGTGGCATTATCAACACTCGCCACCATGTTCAAATTCAAAACACCGTCAGTGACGATAGTTTTGAATGACTTGTCCAAAGCTTTGTTTTTTGCGCCCGATTCCGCAAAAATATCGAGGTTATCAAAGACTAGCTGATTTTCCGCACTGACATCAAAAATACGTTTAAGCGCACTACCCCAATAAAGTTCTGCTAACTTGAGGTTAACGGTGTATTCTCCATTGGCGACTGGGATCGCGTAATTGATGGTTTTACCAGTACGCTCGTTTTGATAAAGGGGATCTTCAACAGTGTTGGCGATCGCAGAAGCATAAGTTTTGGTAGAGCCACCAGAGAAATACTGGTCTGCACTCCAAAGATTACCTGTAGTATCAATATAATCTTGACCACCCGCATTGATGCGAATTGCTCCTGGTGTTGCTTCTGGGTTATCGTTATCTGCGATAGTGACGGAGACATTTGAAACGCTCAGATTGTTGTAATTACTGTCAGCACTGCTAACAGTGTGAGTAATATTGGCTGTTTGTGCTCCTTCGACTACACTATCATCAATAGCACTGAGGGTAATGGTTTGATGAGTATTCCAGTTACTAGGAGTGAAAGTGACACTAGTCTTATCAGCAAAGAGTTGATTGCCAACAGCTAAGTTAACAGTGACATTTGCTGTCGGTTGTGTATTCAGAGCTAGGGAGTAAGTATCAGTAGCTCCTCCTTCTGCCACACTTGTGTTACCTCCTGTTGGTTGCACAATAACGCTTGGACTGGGAGCAAGCTGTACAACTTGTACGGTAGAAGGTAAGCTTGTTGTACCATCTGGTGCTTTAATGACCGCAACAATATGGTTGAGTCCTCCATCAGCATGAGAACGTGTGAGAGTGATTGGAATATCAACATAACCTGCTGTTCCAATAGTACCAACCTTCTCATTGACAGAGATTGCCGAGTTAGCTTCAAAAGGATCTAAATCAAAACCGCTACCATTATTTGTAAATAAACCTGCTTCCATAAGTAACAGGTTAACTGTAGCCCCTTGAGAACCATAGACTCGAACTGTTTGATTTGCTTCTAATACAGTCGATGGTGTTGAAGGCAAACCCAAGACTTCAATTGTAGGTTTAAGAGGAATATCTGGTTGGATAGTAACTTGCGATCCATCCGCACTGTTAGGAATTCTATAAGTCTGTCCCGTGTAGCTAGTGTTGTCACTAAAATCAACCGTGACTGTAGTACCTAAAAGTTCTAACCCAGAAACACTACCCGATTCATTGGGACCAGGTGCAGGTGAACCTTTAATACTTGTGGGATCGACGTCGATAGAAAAAGTAAAGGTTTTACCAGGAGCGAATTCATTAAAAATGATTTCTAGAGCATCAAAACCATTGTCATGGGCTTTGAGATAGTTGTAAGTAACATACCCAGTACCACCTTCACTATCTACTGTGAAAACTTTAGCTGTACTATCACCAACCGTTCCGTAAGGATCGAAGACTAAATCTGGCAAAATACTAGAACTCAAGTCAATCAAAACTCGGTTGATTTTTTCTCCAGTTGTTGAGTTGTTAGTAATTTTAAAAGAAGAAGCTGTGTAAGTGCTTGTGTTAATGCCACTACTAGACGGATCTATAGTAAACAGAGCTTTGCTAACCATAAGAACTATGCTGTCAAAAAAAGTAATTATGTAATATATATTGTCTAAAGAAAAAAAATAAAATTCTATACATTTACTCTAAATTCATTGTTTCTATATTGAAAATATATGTTGAATTTTAAAAAAATAAAAATTGAGATTTAAGCTTTAAAAGAACTTAAATCTCAATCAGTATACAAGGGAAATCAATAATTATCTGCGTCCAACCGCGTTCATTAGCGGTTTTTCATTCTTAAATTGCTGAGAAAATCTTGCCGTCTAAAAGATCCAAAACCTTACTATCTTGATTTAAATCAAATTTTCTAGCAAAATAAGACTGACTTTGTACAATAGTTCCATAATCATCTTTTGTTAGCAAGCGTGGACGACCATTGCGAGATCCAGAAAAGTCGATGTAAACTTTGTTGTCATTGCACAAGTTGAATAAACCACTGTTAAGTAATACCGTCTGAAGGAAAGACTCTTCTGGTACATTAACTCCCTCATAGAAATTAACAATATCCGAACGCAAGAGGTAAAATTTGTATAAGTACTCAACACATTTTTTAGATAAAGTACAAAAGAAAGATCCACCATAACAGATAAAATCTTTATTGAAAGGAGTAGAATTTTTGACACCAAACATACCAAAAGCAATATTGAGCCTGACAAAAGGTTGAATGTAGTTAATAATTTTTACTGGTGCGAGCAAATCCTTACCCCAATCAGGCAGCTTAGCTATAGAAGGCAGTTGTTGGTATTTGTAAAAATACCGCGAGTACCCCTCTCTGATACTCCAATGACTTTCTGGAGAAAGAACTTTAAAATATTCTAAAAATCCATCATACTTTGTTTGAGCAAGAAGATGATGCATTTGTGATAGATCCTGAGTAGGATAATCTTGCCCAGAAAGATTGATTAACCAATCAAAGTCGATATTGTTTTTAAACAGCCATGATACAGCATTCATATATCCATGAATGATAGAAAAATTGCCTCTTCCCCCCAATCCAGGAATTACTTTGACATTTGACAAGTCATTAAGGACTTCTAGATTCAAGTTAGAACTAGAAAAATCATGACTTACAATAATAAAAGAATTTGGACTTGTGTGTTTGATAGTATCGATCAAGCGATTAATTTGCTGTGGGTTTCTATGGCTTTGAATGAGATAACAAACGCGCATTTGATTCTCCTCTTTAAGGTGTATCTGAATATTTGAACCTGGTAAAGATTGTTATTTCGATCTGGTGTCAGTTTCTGAAACCTGTTGGTGTAAGCTATCAAAAGACTCTACATATCAGGTAGACATTGCTTTGACTTTCTTCGCTAGAAGATGGCGCAACGAATTACGGAGTTCTGGAGAGATAAACCACATACCCAGACATAGAAGAATATCCTTAAGCTGGGGCTTACCTAACCGAACTGCTTCCCACATCAGTGGTAAAAGTGCATTCCAATCACGTGCTTTAGCAGCCCGTGCGCTAACTTCTGCAAGGATAAAAGATGAATAGGCTCTTGGCGTGACTAAATTTCGTTTTGCTCTAATCCATTCTAAAGAAGCCCGCCAAGGATTGTTCTTACTCAAGCTTGGACGTGGATCTCCCACATACCAAATCGAAAGAATCTCAGGCACAAACTCGACTCCTACTCCTTCTACAGTCGATGCGCGCAACAACCAATCCCAATCGTCATGTCTCTGAGAATTCACCAAAACGGGAACTTTTTGTAGAAGCTCTTTAGACGTGAAGATAGTTGAAGATTGAATCAGCCCTTCTCCTTGGAACAAAGTATTGCGAACAAACAAGTAGTCACTTAATGCTTCAGATGGTTTGGGAAGGCGTCTCGGCAAGATAGCATCGCTTTGAGGTGAACGAGCGACTAAGTAGCAAGTCACAATAGGAAACTGATGTTGAGAATTTTGTGCAAGTTTCAATTGCAACTCTAACTTTTGAGGCATCCATTGGTCATCGTCATCCAAAGAAGCAATCCATTTGCCAGCAGCAGCATCAATACCAGCTTTACGAGCTGCACGACAACCTTGGTTTGTTGGTAATTCTATGACCTTGAGTCGGGAGTCTTTTATCTGTGCTAAAGCCGCATGGGTTGTTGGATCTGGACCATCAATTACAACAATGACTTCTATATTGTGAAGAGTTTGTGCTAAAGCACTAATAACTGCTCGTTTAACTAATTGCGGTCTTGAATAGGTGGGTATGACTACACTAACTAAAGGTTCCACGGTAATTGCCTCCTGATTCTTGGCGTATTGAAAATGGAAAAATTGCCATAGACAAATGATGCACTGTTTGCAGAGAACAACAGATACGAAAAATTGTTCGTATAAAAAATGACTGCATCAAGCTTAAATTGATGGAGAGCCAGAGAGAACAGCCGCGCCTACCTCTTGATTTTGTTGAGTTATTAAGCTCAAGTACAAATTACTCATTTGAGCATTACGTTCTAAATTGTAACTGCCAATGGGTTGCATGGGCTGTACGCGTAATGGAGGTGCGTACAACTTACCTAAAGCAATATGGCAAGCAAAAGCAGGATTACCAAGTAAATAGCGTGCTGCTAAGCGCTTTGGCTCGCGGCACAAACGGTAGAGCCACTCCAAACCTACATTAGAAATAGCCTGCGGGCAATCTGGCACTGTACCTGCAAGTCTGTCAATAATAGCTCCTCCAAGCAGGATGGAGTTGACATTTAAACGGCTGCGATATTTGTAAACCCATTTTTCTTGAATGGGCATACCCATACCGACTACTAAAACGTTAGGCTTTTCTTGATTTATTTTTTGAATCACGGTTTCATTCTGCTTTGAATTTTCTTTGTCGAAATAACCGTGGTGTCCAAAAAACTGAGTATTGACATATTGCTTTCTGAGGTTATCTAGAGCCGCCTCTAAGTACTGCGGTTTTGCTCCCAGCAAAAATACACTTAATCCATGTGTGTTACAGTGTTCCAGTAATTTTGGCATCAACAGTGTATATGAAGCTCGATAATCAAGAGGTAACTTTACCCCCATATAATCAATTGCTTTTAAAATGCCAACACTGTCACAGTTAACAATTTCCGAGCTTTGGAGAAAGTGATAAAACCAAGGCAATTGCATCGATAAATTAAAACTGTGAACGTTGTAATTTGCTACAGTTATTTTTTTACCTTGCATACATGCCGTATGCACTGCATCTATAATAGATGATACAGTCATGCAGGTAATGCGACGTTCCAGCAGATACACATCTAGATTTGGTAGATTTTGACTGTTGCTATTCAAAGACATGATAACACCCCATTTCTTGGTTAATTTTTGAAAATAGTTTTCAACTCAATAGATGTAACGAATATTTAAGTACTGCGGTATCATAGCTTAAAGGTTTGGAGTTAAACGGTTCCTTCAAGCCCTGATAGTACTTAAAATTATACTAAATCCTGAAGCTTAAGCATTTTCAGCTTCTAGAGAAACTTCAGATTTAATCATCTATTTTTTTCGATTTCCTTTTTACCGGAAATTGCTTATTTGGATTCTTAATTAATACTGGATACTTCAGTAAAAAGTCTACTGAATTTTGCAACTATTAGTCGAATGTTCATATTTCTTCTATTTTTTTAAAGAAAAAGTCAAAGAAATGGATTTGTAAATAAATCATGACATCCGTGTATTTTCAGTACAGAAAGCTTACTGAGATGAATACAAAAAAGATGTGAAAAATAGCTGAGAAAAAGCGGTTTTTTTTAAAGAAATATAGTGAGTACCTACGTATTTTTGTTTGATTAGCTAAATCTTAATAAATTGATTTTTTCAAGCAAGAAAAAAAAATAAATATTTATGAAGCAACATAAATATTTAAAAAATTAGTGTCAATATAAACTTTTTGTGGAGCTTTTTGCTCTCTTATACTAATGTCAATCGTAATTTTAAGGATTTTTTGGATTTTTTATCTAGTCAATTGGTAATAAGCTATTCTTAGATTGATACAATCTGCTCATTGAGTATTTCCCTTATCGACTGCCCTATAAGCTCAGATAATGTCTAAAAAAAGTTTTATTAATTTCCTGCTCCTGTTTCTTGGTACTCAGGTTAGTCTTTCTTTAGAACCAGTTCAAGCACAAACACAAGTTGTACCAACAGCAGACACGGCGCGAGCGATTTGTCCTGCTCAACTGCAACCATCTATCAATGCTGTTCTCGATCGCCCTCTTCTAAGTCGATCGCGTTGGGGTGTTCTCGTACAACCTTTATCTTCTACCCAAACTCTTTACAGTCGGGATGCCCAAAAATATTTCACTCCTGCTTCTACAACTAAGCTTCTCACAACAGCCGCCGTGCTACAGCAACTCGGTCAAAATTTTCGCTTTCGGACATCTATATATAGCGATCGCGATGGCGTTTTGCATATTGTTGGTAGGGGAGATCCGAGTTTAACCGATACTCAGCTGAGCGTTCTGGCAAAGCAGTTGAAGGAAAAGAATATTCGAGATATTAGACTTTTGATTGCTGATGATAATTATATTCAAGGAGATACTGTTCATCCCTCTTGGCAATGGGAAGATATACAGTCTGACTATGGAGCACCCATTAGTAGCTTCATTTTAAATCAAAACGTGTTTGGCTTAAAGCTCCAACCCCAAACTGTTGGCAAACCTTTAAATGTTATCTGGACTGATACTGATGAGGAGAAACAATGGCGGGTAGTCAATCGATCGGTCACAATAGCAGAAAATCAACCCTCCTTTATTAATATCACCCGTGACTTCAAAGGTTCAGTCTTACAAATTAAAGGGCAATTGCCAGTCAACTCCGAACCAGAATCAATTAATTTACCTGCGATCGCTCCCACGGAATACTTCTTGCGTCGCTTTCGGAATGTTTTAAAAACTGAGGAAATAAGCGTCGCACAGACAATTGTGTCTCCTTTTAGTAAGAAATATGGAGAAGAACTGGCTGGTATAGATTCTCCACCCCTATCAGAATTGCTAGTCGAGACAAATACCAACAGTAATAATCTTTTTGCTGAGTCTTTACTGAGGGCATTAGCTATCAAAAAGCTACCTTCTCAGAACCAAGCAACTGCTGATGTAGGATTAGAATTAATGAAAGTGACTTTAACCCAGTTAGGAGTCGATCCAACAGGTTATTCCCTAGTCGATGGTTCCGGATTATCTCGTAAAAACTTGATAAGCCCAGAAACTTTAGTCCAAACTTTACAAGCAATGGCAAAATCTCCCGTCGCCGCAGTTTACCGAGCATCCTTACCCGTTGCTGGTAGAAGCGGGACTCTCAAAAATCGCTTTCTCAAAACACCTGCTGAAGGAATTGTACAAGCAAAAACAGGTACGATGACAGGTGTTGTTTCCCTTGCTGGATATGTTAATGCACCTAACTACAGCCCTATGGTTTTCAGTATCATGGTGAATCAAACAGAACAACCTGCAAGAATTATTCGCCAAGCAATGGATGAAATTGTGGTGATGTTAGCTCAGTTACAGAGGTGTTAAGCCCTGAATCGGCGATCGTATTTTATGAACCGAACACTTAAAGTACGGTATTGGTTGGCCTGGAAATGCAGCAGTAACAGGTGTTGTGTTAGCCTAGTTATTGGTTTATGAAACCAGAACACAAGGTTAAAGGCTTAGGTCATGACAGAAGCTAGAAATGTTCTTGGACAACAACTGGAAATATGCTGTACCTCTCCCATGACTGGTTATTACCGGGATGGTAAATGCAATACAGGGGGAGGTGATTTTGGCGCACACGTTGTTTGTGCTCAAGTCACAGAAGAATTCTTGGCATTCACTAAGTCTAGGGGTAACGATTTGAGCACTGCCGTTCCCGCATTTAATTTTCCCGGTTTAAAACCAGGCGATCGATGGTGTTTGTGTGCATCTCGTTGGAAGGAGGCTCTCGACGCAGGAGTTGCACCACCTATAGTTTTGTCAGCAACTCATGCATCTGCTTTAGAATACGTTTCTTTGGAGGAACTGAAGCAGCACGCGATTGATTTAAAGTAAAATTTGGGCGTGTTTACAGACACGCTGCATGAAGAGTCTTTACTTAAAGGTAAATTTTTTATAAATCTTCAGTGTTTTTACTCAGGTTGACTTTGCTTGCGGTAATGGTACCCAAACTAAGTTTCTCGCCCAGTGTTTTCCCAGTGTAATTGGAATTGATGTCTCTAAAAGCGCGATCGAAATAGCATCTACTGAAAATACTGCTGTTGGTTCTAGAATGCCAAAAAGCTGGTAATTTCTTGTAAAATACTGTAAAAATGGTAACTTCCCTACTTGAA
>NZ_WJFC01000069.1 GCF_009725235.1 Scytonema sp. UIC 10036 | reverse complement strand
TTTATATTTCTCTTTTATCTCTTCTTTCTAGTGAATCTATTCTCCCTTGTCTCCCTTGTCTACCTTGTCTCCCTTGTCTCCCTTGTCTCCCTTGTCTCCCTTGTCTCCCTTGTCTCCCTTGTTTAAATCTCAAATAAGATTGCTATATATCTTCAACTTTTAGATGGCACAGGAAAATTGGATTTTTGAACTTTGATGAAATGCCAATATGAGGTAAAGTTATGAGTCGCAGTATTTATGCTTTAGCAGTTGGAATTGATAATTATAAATCCCCTACAATTCCACCTTTAGAAGGGTGCATTAACGATATCATAGCGATAGAAGAGTTTTTAAGAAAACAGGTGACAAATAATGGAGATAGATTATATATCAAGAAACTGCTAAATTACCAAGCAACTCGACAAGCGATTATTACTGCTTTTCGGGAACACCTCTGTCAGGCTAAAAGCAATGATATTGCTCTATTTTACTACAGCGGACATGGTTCTCAAGAAGATGCCGCAAAAGAATTTTGGCATTTAGAACCAGACCATTTGAACGAAACTTTAGTTTGTTGGGATAGTCGAACTGAAGATAACTGGGATTTAGCTGATAAAGAACTCGCCAAACTCATTGCAGAAGTTTCTCAAAATAATCCGCATATTGTTGTGATTTTAGATTGCTGTCATTCTGGTGGAGGAACACGCGATCGCAACAATGTTACTTATACAGGTATCCGTTCAGTTGAAAATGATTGGAGGAAACGTCCGCTTTCTAGCTTTATATTTTCTGATGAAGAGATTAATGGTTTACTTTCCGGTAGCTTTTCTCTACCAAAGGGAGAATATATATTCTTAGCTGCTTGTCGAGATAATGAAGAAGCTAGAGAACACTTTAGTCAGAAAAGAGGAGCATTTTCTTACTTTTTACTAGATAGTTTGCAACGCAACAGTCATTTAACTTATCGGGATATATTTAAACGCACTAATGCATTTGTACGCAGTTTTTATCCACAACAATCACCACAAATTGAAGCTACCAACTCAAACTACCTAGACCAACCTTTTTTAGGAGGTACAATTGTTAAACGACAAATGTACTTTACCGTTATTTACGATAGAGTTTACGGTTGGAGTATTGATGGAGGCGCAGTTCATGGTATTATTTCTGGTCAGGGAAAAGAAAAGACAAGATTAGCTATCTTCCCAATTGACGTAGAAGATATCAGTCAGCTACAAAATGCAGTTGCTGTGGCAGAAGTCACTGAAGTATTACCACAGTTAAGCAGAATTAATATATCTGGGGAAAAAAAAGAATTAAAACCAGAATTCACTTATAAAGCAGTCATTATCAGTCAAGCGTTATCTTCTTTGAAGGTTTATCTTGAAGGAGAGGAACCTGGGATTAACTTTGCACGTCAAGCTATTCACACAGCCAGTTTTGGTGAAAGCCCTTCACTTTATATTTGCGAAGTCTCTGATTTTAGCGACGCCGATTTTCATTTGCAAGCTTCGCACGATGAATATCTCCTTATCCGTGCAAGCGATCGCCGTCAATTAATATCCCCGATATCAGGGTTTACCTTAGAAAGCGCCCAGCAAGCCATTCAAGCTTTAGAACATATTGCTCGATGGATAACTATAGCTACCATTACAAGCCCTGCAAACAGTTCAATTCAATCTGATGCGATGCTGATGCAGGTTTATCAACAAAGTTCAGAAATTCAGGATTACCAAATTTATTTGGAGTACAAAGTCAATGACGATAAAATACAACCTCCTAGCATCCAAATTAAATTAACTAATAAAAGTCACAAAATACTTTATTGTGTTTTACTGAATCTAACCGAACGTTTTGCAGTCACCGCGATTCCTTTTGCAGGAGATTGTACTGGGATTTGGTTAGAACCGGGACAAGAAACTTGGGCTTTAGAAGGAAAACATATCTCTATTTCTATCCCTCAGAATCTTTGGAAACCAGGAGTAATGGAGTATAAAGATATTCTTAAGTTGATTGTTAGTACTACTGAATTTGATGCTAAATTATTAGAACAAGACAATCTCGAAATTCTTCATACCCGTTCTTCAAATACAGTTAACACACAGTTACATCTTACTCTTGACAATAGTGTTAAACGCTTAATATCACAGGTTCAATCTCGTGCTATAGTTGCCGAGCCATCTGAACCTCAAAAGCCTGAAATTTTGGATGACTGGGTAACGAATGAAATCCTGATAATAACTGCAATACCCAAGGAAGTTAATTTACAAAAACCTGATGGAGAAAAACTAACTCAAAAGCAAAACTCACAGATTGAAAGGGACACAACATATAAAAATGATACTTTAGTGGGATCTAGTTGGTTCAAACAGATTAGAATTGGATTAATTCTTATGGTTACTTTTACAGCTATACTTGGGTGCTTATTAAGCTGGCAAAAGTCGCATCAAGATAAATCAAACGGACACAGAGTTTCATCTTATATTTTTTACCATGTTGGAGAAAAACCAAATGTTTTATAAAAACTTAAGTAGAGAGGCTGCCGCGCCCCTACCAAGATTTTTAGGTAATGCATAATTAATTTCTGGAGATGACTATTATAAACAAAGTATAAAAACAACTGTTAAGTAAACATAATATACACTGGAGGTTTTCATGGTTGCAAGTTCATGTCGTTTTCAAGAACGAGTATTTCCTGTCATCTCAGAAAATCTTTACAAATTGAATTCTGAGCAAGCCGAATTAACTGGCGATCGCCAAGCAGCCTGTAATATTTTGAGTCTTGTTAAGGAAAAAAATTCTGGAGACAATCTCAATTTCCTAAATCAATTTGGAAGTTTGTTGTGTCAGCATCAACTGGCGATAGAAGCAGAATTGGCATCAAAGTGGCAAAGGGCTGATTTTTACTGGCGTCAAGTACAAATCAAGTTCAAGGCGTTATCAAAACAGCATGAGGTATGGCAAAAGTTAGCAATAGCTGTAGCCAGTCATCCTGAAGCAACAGTGATGAATGAGCCTACCCAATTACATCAGCGTTTGTTGCATGAATTATTTATTGATACCCATTGCGCTTTCTATAACGGACTGATATCGAAAACAACAAAGCCTTCTTGGAAAGAACGTGCTTTTGTTCACATAGACTATATCCAGCAATTGTTGGAGTTCGCTACTTTCTCTAGTGAAGAAGTGCGATCGCTGCTAGGAGAAGCTTGGCAAACACGAATTTCTGCGTGTAAAGAAGCTAAAAAATGGCGTCTGGCGATTAATTACTGTCAAAGTAGGCTGAAGTATTTGCCAAACGATATTGAGTTTCAAGGTGAAATGGTAGAAATGTACTACTTAGCGAGTCTGGCAAAGCTTCAAGAGGCGAGGACAAATAGCCAGCATTCTAAAAATGCCAAACATTTATTAACTGGTATCCAAACCTTGGAGAAATACTTAAAGAACTATCCCTACAATCTGACTATTTTTGAATTGTTAGGTAGTTTGTATTACTTGCGGGCAATTTGTTTGGCTAATACTAGTTCTTTTGCTTTGGGTTTGCTTTGTATCCAAAAATCTGTAACATACAATCCATACTTCCAGAAAGCTTTTGAGACTCGTGACGAGCTAATTGAGACGATGAAGCAACTGCAAGAGCAGGTGAATCAACTTCAAGTGGATATCAGACAGGGTATGCAACTGACTCCCAAAGGACAACAGATGGTAGCCGAAGCAAACAAAGGTTTTGCACCTATGAACGTTTATATTGATTCCAATGAAGCTAAGGAAACAGCGAATGATTTTTATATAGCTGAAGCTGTTTACCTTTGGCATAAAATTGGGCTACCAACTCCCCCCAAAGGTTGGCAGAAAGAATTGCCTGCGGGAGTCATGCATACCGTTAACGGCAGTACGATACCAATTGAGTCTACTAGTAGCTGGGCTATAAAGGCACTTGAGCTAAGGGATGCAGTGGGAAAGGTGTTGCAAAACCCACCACCAAGTAAAGCTAATTTGGCTGGTTTATGGCAATGGTCAATTCTTGATAAACCTGGCTTGGCGGAACTGGATGCTGATGTTATCTGTGCATTTCTGGAACGTAAACTGTTTGAGGAGGTAAGCGATCGCGTTTTAGTAACACCTCAAACGGGACACTCGGAAGCACCTCCCATCCTTACACCTAAATCTACACGATTCCAAATAAGTACAGAACCTTTTATCCCGTGGCTGTTAAGTTCTCAAGACAAGCGCATTAAGCTACAAGCGGTAGTTGCAAGCGTGCTGATAGTTATGACTGGTTATATCGCGATCCGAGAAAAAACAACAGTTGCAGAGAGAGAGAATGCCTATCAAACAATTCTAGCAGCAAAGCAAGTACAAAACGATGAGGCAGTGCTAAAAGCATCTAAAGATTTTTTCAAAAATCCGTCTGTTCTTCACAAAGATGAACGGGCTCCACAAGTCATAGAAATTTACGAAGAGTCTTTGGTACGTTGGTTTTCCCAGCAGCCAGAGGCGCAACTCAAACAAGCAGATATGGAATATTTACAACTCTATAAACAATTACAGAAAACCGCGATCGCACAGGAGAAATAGCCATGAGCATGAGAAAAATTTTTGATTTGTTGAGCATTACTCTTCTTGTTGCATCTCCCGTGGCTTTGGGAGTAGTGTACGCTCAAACCAACACATCCTCAGTTGTCGCACAACCAACAGAAGCCACAACTCAGAAAAATTTCCCTCTCAATGAACCTCAGGTTATCAACTTTGAGCCACATGAAGGTTTTGAAAAGTTGACCGAACGTCAAAAGTTGGATCAATTAAGAGATTGGTTGCTACTGACTGTGATTACTGGTAAAGGGCTTGAGATCGAAAAAATCAGCCAAGGTATCTACGATCTGCCAACAGTGCGCTATGGTTATATGAGTGCTATCTCTAACTTTGAGTATGGCACAACGCGATCGCTTAACATTGGCGATGGGAAGATAGTTGCCCTTGTACCAAAAGCTACCTCAAATGCAGAACGCATTGATGACTTAGCTCACATTGCCGATCGCCACCGCAAAGATCGGGGTAAGCAGCCTAAACTTTTTGAAGTTTTTGAATATGAAATCTCAGAAGATAAGCAAACTGTTGTTTTAACCAAGCGCGAATCAGTTGGTGGAGAAAAATTATTTAGCAGTGACTATGGCTACCATCAAGCCAGCATTCAAAACTTCAATGACTTTCAGAAGTTCATAACTCAGGTAGATGATGTTACATTTGCTGAAATCGATGGTTCTAGCCTAACCTTAGGTGGGCGTAAAATTAGCGGCGAGAAATATCAGGGAATTCGTGTAGAAGATATTGCTGCTATTTGGCAGTCAGAAAAGAACATACAAGAGCATCCTGAAAAATTCAATAATGTCAATGGTAGCGGGTTTTCTCTAGATCCTGAAATTGATTATCGAGAATTGCAAAAAATCTTAGAAAATGAGAAACCTCTATTACAAGCATTCAAAATCGGTGGTAAACCCGTAATTAGTGACCAAGATATTCAAAAGGCACAACAAGGTTTATCCCAAAACGACATAGATCCTTATCGCCAATTAATGGAGCGACTTGACAAATTTCTCCAAACCGAGCAAGGGTATCAATCCTTGAGAGAAGGACAAATTGGAGCAGAAATCAAGCAAGCGATTAAACCTTACATAGCACAGCAAAATCGAGACATTGAAGCCGAAAGAAGGCGCTATGAAAATCGGTATCGTGCAGAAATTGAAGCATTAATAAAATCTCTTCAAGAAGCTGGTTATTCACGCGAACAAATCATGAGACAAATTGAACCAGAGATTCAGAAAAGAGAACAAAAATTAAACGAAATCGGCAAAAACATTATTAAACAAAAAGATGAAGAATTAGCATCAACACAAAAAAAAATTATCAAAAGCAAACTAGTAAAAATTAATAACCTCTTAGATTCACCTGACACACAAAGTTTCCAAGCCGCTCGTTACGATGGAGACTTGAAAGGGACAGAAGTTGGGATGGTTCTTTTTTACACAGACTTGCTAGCCAAATTGTGGGCGCTGAACTACCTAGACAGTACTCCTAAACCGGAAATTATCCCAGACTTTTATCCTCTAACTAAAATTAAGATTTCATCAATTTACAAACAGGAACTTGAAGAACTGCCTCATACACGCCTGTGGTTTGGTCCTCAAGACAGAGGTTTTCAAGAAGCGAATGGGGGCAACAATTTATTATTTGCAAGAAATGCTACCCGCATTTATGCTAAGTCGTCAAAAAAATCGAAAGGGGTTGAAACTACTGCGGCGGCAAATACTGATGCCTTTTTAAGTTGGTGGAATGACCATTATGAAGAAGTTGCCCGCTACGAACCACAATACCAACGGCTCAACCAAATTATGAAGTGGAGCCTAATCATAAACTGGCTTAATAAATCCTACCATAGTGACAAACTTGGCTTTTTGCAAGAAGTATCTGTTAAACGCGATAACTGGTTCCCAGACTGGATAAAAGCTCAAGGTGCAAACTTAAAATTTCAGCAATGGCAAGCAGTGAAATTTTATGAGCGAGGCTATAAAGGGGCAAAAACAGAAACCATGCCATTACTTGCCTCAGAATCTTATCAGCTGTTTGGTCAAAAACGTAGTTTCAGAGGAGGAGTTTCTCTGGCAGATAGAAGCACTTTCTACAAACGCGATATTTTACCTGCTAAAAGTGAAATTGACGAAATAGGTTTAAGGTCTAACTTGAAGTACAATTCTGTAGTCTCTAATGAAGGTAAACTGACATTTCAGACTTTAGATGAAACAACTTATAGCATTAAAAATCTGAGTAAAAACGTTAGCGAAACAACAGTCCAAGCAGAAACTACAGCTAAATTCCGCAGTTTTAATGCTGAACTAGCGAATCAAAAATTTACCCGCAGAGTCGCGCAAACTGCAGATGGAGTGCAAATCAACACCAGTGTTGGGGATACAGAATTTGGCAACCTGAAAATCAATAAAACAGCAAATGGTTTTAACGTAGGTTTTGAAAGTCGGGATATAGATGCTGGCTCTTCCATGAGCTTACGTTTGAGTAAGTATAAAGGGAATGATGTCCTTGCAGCCATTAAGGAGATGGATGGTGTTGTAGAAGTCAGATATTCTCCAGAGCAGTTAAATAATTACTATGTCAAACTTGCTCAATCTAATAGATGGATAAAACTGAGAGAAGGTGGTGGTAGTGGTCAGCCGCCTGTCAAACCACCAAAAACAAAAATGGCTGTTGGTGAACCAGATGATGGACGTATTTTTCATCTCGATTGGCTGGATGAAGCGCAGGTATCGCAGCAAACGCAAGGATTTCAGAAGTTTTCTGGTAACAAAGCAAATCATCAAGAACCGTTTAATCCTCGTCAAGAAGCTCAAAAACTTATCCAAAACCCATTAGAGTTTATTGCGTTTAAAAAATTAGACTTACAACAGCGAATTCAAAATATTGATGTAGCACTAGAAAAAAGAGATTACACTACAGCGGAGAAGTTTATTAACCAATCAATCAAATTTCACGGTAAAGATCCAAACTTGATGCTGCGTAAAGCAGTCGTGGAGATACATCAAGGTAGGTTAAAAGTAGAAAGAACTCCTCCCGGAAGCGCGAAATCAATTAATCAGAATTTCTTGGACGAAATCCGTAACCGCAACTTCAAATCAATTGAGACTGACACAGAATTTATTTACGTGCAAGATTCTCCTGGGTTAAATAATGTTAATTTTACACCAGGAGTTGCACAAAGTGTTCCTTTCGGTTCGGGAGCCAGATTTTATAAATTCCAACCAGGAAAAATTGGTGGAGTGAAAATTAGTCAAAGTGGCTTTGGAGATGCAAGTACTTCTAGTCATGCTTCCACTCAATATCAAGGAACTAACCAAGGCAATTCCTTGCGTAATCAATTTAGGACAAATACCCATCTCTTTTTGAATAAAAATGAATGTCAGGAAAAAAATGAAAAAGAAAATGATGAAACTGCTAACTGTCTTGTAGAAAAACCTGTTTATGTTGTGACAGAATCTGAGACAACTTAGTTGAAGTGGGAATGAGATTTTCATTCCAAATCTACAATCCAAGCTCTAAATTTAAGTGGGGTGATATTTTGTCATACGATTCCTTTGATGAACTCAACGCTGCTTTTCAACTAGCCCAAACAAAATGGCGTCAAGGCAATTTACTGGGTGCTTACGATGATTTATGGCAACTTTTTACTTACCGCCTCTTACATTGCGAGTTGATTGATGCAGATTTGAAGGTTACCCAGTCCTTAGCTGACTTGGCTGGTTTTTTAGGTGAATTTCAAGCAGCAGATGACTTGCTTTGTGGTGCTGTTGGTTTATACGAACAAGCAAACAGCGAATCTTCAGCTGACTATACACGTTTAAGAAGAATTCAACTTTGTTTAGACATAGGGAATTTACATCAAGCACAAGACTTCCTACAAGGAATGGCTCCGCGCATTGGTAATATTAATGATATCCAATTTTCGTCAACAGGGCTATTGCAATGGGAAGCAGGTTGCATTTGGCGTGATAGCGATGCAGAAGATAGAACTGTACTGTTTGCCGAATTATACCTGGCAATGGGACGGTTGTTGGCTGCTTTGGGACAGTATGGAGAAGCTCTCGTTGCTTTGCGGCGGGGTTTGTTTCATTCTCAAGGAGAGAAAGTACCTGATTTAGCACAGCAAACTGTACGACCCCTCAAGTTGGCGATCGCCTCCGCCTTTCTAGAAAAGGGCAACTTTGAGGATGCAGATACTTATTTGTTTCATCTGCAAGAGTCACTCAATCAGAAAGAGCATCCAGCATACTTTATTCGTTGGTTAGAACTATCTGGCAAACTCCATTTACTGTGGGGAAACTTAGGTGCAGGGTTAAAACAATTTCGCCAAGTTCAAGAACTATGCCGTCAACTTCGTTCACAACGTGCAGAATTACGTTCTAACCTCAATCTTGCCCATATTTTAATTCTCCTCAATCAAACTAGCGCCGCTCAGGAATATTTAGTAGACGCTCAACGTGATGCCTCTACAATTGGCGATCGAGCTTTATTCTCGCGCTCAGAATTGTTACTGCAACTTTGTCATGCCCGTAGTCGTTCCCTCGTAGTGGGTAGTCCTGTGGAACTTTCAGTTGTGGAAATGCGTAAAAAAAGACACAAAAACCAAATTGTAGCAGAAGTAGAGGCAAGACTGGACTTATCAACTCAATCCCCTAATTATCTAACTTGGTTTGAAGATCGCGCCTTAGCCTTTCAATGGCAGTTAAGCAACCTCGACCTGAAAACTGCAAGCGATTTACTCCAGCATATTAAACAAGTCTTCAAGTCTACCGATTCCCATCTAATTGAAGTACAAATACGTATGTTAGAAGGCATATTTACTTACTATCAAGGCACAGACAGCAATGACATCAGTAAGATTAATCAAGCGCATCAAATTTTAGAGGAAGTCTGTCTTCAATTAGAGGAAATGGGTTTAAAACCAGATCTTTGGCAGGTACAAC
Source organism: Scytonema sp. UIC 10036 (assembly GCF_009725235.1). The sequence goes on along the minus strand of NZ_WJFC01000069.1, from coordinate 50,797 downwards.
GGATTGTGATTTGGTGTCGTACTAGGTTAAATTATCCACCCCTCAAAATAGAAGCTTTAACAGCATCGACAAATCAGTTACTCGAACAAATAACCTCTTCCTTAACGCCAGAAGACCAGGTATTTTATCTGTTGAATAAATGGACAGCAGATGAAGAATATATTGCTACAGAGATTAATCAGTTGCAGCGTTTGCAACAAAAATTCATCACAAGTAATTTTTTATTGCGTCCTTGGCTGCGCTTGCGGTTGATGCGAAAGCTGAATGCCTTAGTTGAGCATATTGATAGATACAAAGATACCCTAGCTAAACGCACAATCAAAGCTGACAGTGCCAAAGTGCAAATTCTACCTCCTGATTCACTGTGGCTACATCTTCTAACTCACCCCAAAGACCGAGTTACTTTGACATTTCTGATTCTACCTGACCGCGTTCTAGTTGTGCTAACAGGGCGATTTCTGTTTGATTTTCACGTCATTTCTACCACCCGTCTTGCAGTACGTAATCTTGTGCAGCGTTGGTACAAAACTATCGAGGGTATTAACGGCAGTCGTCAAGAGATGAATTTGACTGCCGAGGGCAACCACACTCTTCGAGATATGAATTTGACTACTGAGGGTATCAACCACACTCTTCGAGATATGAAAGTGGACGATACTGACTATAAAGCACAGATGACATCGGTAAAGCAAGTGGGGCAAGAAGTAGCCGACAATTTAGCAGACATTTTACAACTGCCACAGATACTCAAGCGTATACCAAAACACATCCGTGCTTTGACGATTGTACCAGATGATATTTTACACGGCTTTCCGTTTGCTGCCATTCGTTACAAAGGAAAGTATTTAATTGAACATTCTACCCTCTCTATTGCCTATGAATCTAAAGGCGGACGGGTAAAACCAGCCTCAACTTCTCCCAGCAAACAAGCACTGGTCATTGGCATATCCAACGGTAACAACCAATTTAATAGCTTGCTTGGAGTCAAAAAAGAACTCAAACAAGTAAATCAGTGGTTAGAGCGTCGTCATATTAATTACTTACTCTTAGAAAATAGTTCGGCTTATAAAGCTGCAGTTATTGAAAGTATATCCAAAGCAACCCTACTCCACATAGCTTGTCACGGCACTTTTGAGCCAAATCAACCCGAACGCTCAGGATTGGTACTCATTGACGACTCCGGACAGCAAGAAATTCTTAGCTTAAAAGAACTCTCTGAAATAAACTTAATGAAATTACGCCACGCAACCCTCTCCTCATGTTGGTCAGCAGACCATTTTATTCTCCCCAGGCGTTGGATTATCAGCTTACCAGAAACACTCTGGCGATCCGGTACTCAAAGTATCTTGGGTTGTCTGTGGGAGGTAGATGATAAGGTGGCAGTATCGTTTATGACTAGTTTCTATAACTATTTAGACAAGTTCTCACGGGATGAAGCGTTGCGTCAAACCCAGTTAGATTGTCTCAACAATCGCTTGTCTAATTGCAGCGTTAATACTACCAACCCCCTCTTCTGGGCTGGATTTAATCTTTACGGAGATTATGCAGCTTTTTAGTTTCTTCCTGAAAGTTAATTACGCTCGAACAATAAAAAGTAAAGTTTTATAACTATTTGTCCTACCTGCATAAAAACACTGAATCAGTGCGGAAACACAAATAGCAGAGCGCACCCGCTGGATAGGGTAAGTAACCTGTTTTGTGGGGGTCATATCATGTCCGTTAGTATAACCATAATAAAAATTTCTTCATTTCTTAGCGCCTTTGCGACGGCAGGCGCTTCAACTGGTGGTAACCAGAGCAACGCGCTGCCTCGTCTTTGCGTGAGTTTTATTTAGGGTATATAAGCGGACGTTGAAACCCAATATGGAAAACCAATCAACAACCCCATCGCCATCTCCTTCTTAAGGGTGCAATAAGAATTTTGCAGTTAGCCAGGTAAAGATGGCTGCACAAAGAGGACTCAGTACCAATGCCGCAATTAGCCATATTCCTAGCCATGCCACCCCACCCATCGACCCCGGTTCTGAAGGTGGGGTGTTGCGAGCGCTCAACCATTCAAGCAAGCCAATGAGAAACATAGCAGCGATCGCACCAAATAGCAGTCCGACAAACCAAGCTAAAGGCAGCAACAGCAATTTCCAGGTCCAGCCCAATGTGATGAAGGCTTGGTAGCTTATCCATAAAAATGGTCCTAAAAACAGTAGAATTAATACAGCAATTAAACCTAAATGCATATCTTTTATCTCTTATGGGGGAGTTTGTCTGTAGCAAGCTAAAAGATAAGGATTCTTAGGGCATAAAGTCTGGCATCAATTCTCCGTTACATAAGGCTTACCCAAAGTTACCCAAGGCTAGACATTTTCGTCATTAATCTAGCTGAACTTTGATGCTTAATTCCTGCTTCACTCTGGTGATGTCGGCACCCTCCAGTCCACAGGCTCACTCCGTCTAACTAACGGTGATGGACGAATAATTCTTGACGCCACGTGCTTCAACCGGGGGAACCCCGGCAACGCAGTGGCTCAGGTTAATGGCAGCGTTCAGGTCTCGGTTAATGCTGAGACCACACTCACAATTAAAAGTTCTTTCTTTCAATGAAAGTTCTTTCTTAACTGTTCCGCAATTGGAACAAGTTTTAGAACTAGGAAACCACCTATCAACAATTACAAGCTTTGAGCCAAACAAATCACATTTATAAGTTAGCTGTCTCCTGAATTCAAAGAATCCCATATCTTGAATGCTTGCGGCTAGTTTATGATTTGCCATCATACCTTTGACGTTTAAATCCTCAATAACTATTACGCTGTGGTTCTTAGCTAATAGTATGGTTAACTTATGTAATGTATCTTTTCGGATGTTCGCTATCTTTCTATGTAATCTAGCAATTTGTAATTGAGCTTTCTTCCAATTAGCTGAACCTATCACTTTCTGTCGATTTAACCATTGAAGTCTAGCTAGCTTGTCTTTAAATCTTTTGTAAGATTTAGCTCCTTCAACAATCTCGCCAGTGGATAGAGTTGCCAAATTAGAAACACCTAGATCGACACCTACTACTGAGTGTTCAGAGAAAAACCAAGTGTCTTCTAATTTCAGATCTGGCTTACTTGCCTCAAACCTGAATGAAATAAACCATTTATCAGCTTCACGACTAATTGTCACTGATTTTGGTTGGAAACTATTTGGTGGAACTTTATGAGGAGACTTTTTCTTTTTTCTAGGACAATGAGTTGGTAAGCATTCGTATGTTTTCAATACCCCTATTTTAGGAACTTGAATACTACGGCTTCCAAGTGTTTTAACAGTTCCTTCTAACGTGAAACTATCATGCCGCCCTTTTTTCTTAAACTGCGGAACCCCTTTCTTCTTCTCAAAGCAATCTTTCCAGGCTAGACATAAGGCTCTTAGAGATTCTTGTGGAGTAGATTTAGAACATTCATAATACCAAGGACATTCAGGTTTTACTAATGCTACCAACCACTTATGAAGGTCAATTGCAGTAGGAAATTTTATCTTCTCATTAGGGTTAGCCTTGTTGTGGTCAAGAATTTGTTTGGTTAATCCTAATCCCCAATTCCAAGCATGACGAGCTACACCGCAATGCTTTAATAACTCTGTGCGCTGTTGATTGTTCAGTTTTAGTTCTGTTTTAAACCCTAAGAGCATGACAATCCTTTAATCCATTCTCTAAACGCTTGAGACATATTCCCACCTTGAGATTCGGCGTAAGTTTGAAGCTTTTCAAACTCTTGCTGAGTCAATAAAACTTTGAACCACTTCTCTCTTTTCGGCATAAATTTGTGCAACTCTATGGTTCGATTTTACCCAAATTTTACCCATACAGTTAGTAGGGAAATTACTACTTAAACCGCACAAGCTCCCCAAATTTGGGTAAAGGTAGGTAGCTATGTCTAATAATTAAGTTACAGTTACTAACCCTCGGTACTAAGCTTTGTTACTTTCTGTTTTCCTCCTGAATGTAAGTAGATTGTCCAACTTATCCCGCAATTTGTCAATTAGGGATTACGTCTCCGTTATATCGTCGAAGGTATGGAGGTGAGTGTAACATTGTCAACCAATAATCCAGAATCGATAGTGTTGTCCCCCACATCTACAACTCCGAGTCCCAAAGTATATGTTCCGCCGATCGGTATTGTAAAGGAAAAAGTTTGAAAGCCAGTTTCTTCAAAAAATTGTGTCGTCAAAGAAGTCACAGATGATGAAAACATCACGTCAACCAATTCTGATAGAGAACTGATTGAGACAAAGGAAAAATCGTTAAAAGGGAACACTTGTGCTCCCTCATTCGTAAAGAAATTCCAATTGAAAGTCAAAATGTCTCCAGCGTTCGCCGTGAATGTTTGTCGAATAGCTGAGCCTTGAATAACGTCCCCATTACCAATATTATCCAGGCTTCCAGCTTTCAACTCTAAGAATGTTTCTAGAATTTTGTCAGAAAATGTGGCACCTGCAGTTGACAATAAAGCCTGGGAAGTTCTTTCAATTGGACCACTGCCAAACGCCGACGTCTGAATACTTGTAGAGCCTATTATTGTCCATCCAGTAAAATCACTGCTTTCAAAGCTACCGTTGATGATTGTTGGGTTAACTGAGGGTTCGGGTAAAGTAAATGACTTTAATGACAGGGTATAGGAACCAGATTGAAAATGGTCACCTACCAAGTTTTTGTCCATGAAACCAGACACTGCCAAATTCAGTTTACCATTGGTTGGTACTATTCCGGTCAGTATAGGTATAACACTATTGTTAGCGCTGTCATCGCTTACTGATAAGATATCACCAGAACGATCGAGCAACCCCAGAACTGGATCAAATGTGTCCGAATTGACCTCTACAGTAAATAAACTCTCAGAATTAAGACCTGAGATGGTGAAAAAGTCAAGGTCACTGCTGCTAAGTTGTCCATTTACAGTACTGATGCCAGATGGTAGAGATTGTTTAGTAGCGAAAGAGTTATTAGGTTCGCTCTCAGTTACTGTAGAAGCAGGTTGAGATGAAGAGGAATTTTCTGCCATGAGAGTTACGACGGAAACTAAATGTTTAATAGTTTTTGTGGAGCTGACTTGCTTCTGGTAGGGGCTATGCTACCACCTCAAAGGGCAGCATCATCTCGTTGTCCTCGTGATCGATCATGTGGCAGTGCCACACGTAGCGCCCGGTGAACGAGTTGCCGAAGGGCAGGTTCTCCGCAGCAGAGGCACCAAACGGGACAATGAGACGGGTGACCTCACCTGGGTTGACTAGCACGGTATCTTTCCACCCGGCTTCGTTAGGCGCTGGCGGTCTCGCCGGACCGATTGCAAACTCTGTGGGGTCGGGCGGTGGGTAGCCAGCTGGTACCGTCGGTCCACCGGGTGCGTGGTGTGTGAGCACCTTGCGAGGGCCGTTGGCGAGGTATGCCTTCATGTACTGGGTTATATCAATTTTTTGCCGATTGAGGATCTGGAATAGAACCAGATGTAGGTGCATTGGGTGGGCAACTGGCTGAAGATTGATGATGTTCCACTGCTCCACGGTGTCCACCTTTGGTCGCTCCATCAGCGCCTCTGGGTATTTCTCGGCCTCATCCCAATATATGTAGTTGAGCAGCATCACAAGCGGTCCGGTTGGGCTTGGGATTTCCACTAGGGTCAGAAACCGCTGCCGCACCGGCGGAGTAGCAATCGGCGTTATGAGTGGTTTATGCACTCGCAGTGTCTGGGGAATAGCTCTAAGAGCGGCAGCACCCGCGTTCACCGTAAACTGCATGATTTCAGGCAGCAAGAAATTACCTAATATAGTGTTGGCTCTACCTTGTGGATATGGCGAAATAGCTTCATTTTCCAAAACGATCTTGTCTCCCGGCAGACTACTGGAAAAGTCGATCAGCACGTCAGCCCGCTCGCCGGGAGACAGTAGCAGCCTGGACAGATACACCGGAGCATTAAGCATCCCCCCGTCGGTACCGATTTGAATAATTGGCTGATTTGACGATAGTTTGAGGTTGTAGGTTCGAGAACTTGAGCCGTTGACGATCCGGAATCGGTACACGGTGCGTTCAACATCAAGGTTCGGCCACGCCTTACCGTTGACAGTGGCGACGTTACCAAGAAACTCCGGTTCCCACTTTTCGAGGTGGAATATTGAGCCATCGTCATTGAATGTCCGGTCTTGCAGCACTATCGGTATCTCATAAGGAGCCCCAGCGGGGATACCAAGCGGTCCATTACCACCTGCTGGATCGTCAATGTCCCTCAGCAGGTAGAACCCGGCGAGCCCAGCCATCACGTTCTGTCCAGTGATACCGAGCGCATGGTCGTGGTACCACAGCGTTGCTGCTTCCTGATTGTTGTTGAAGTTGTATACATAGGACTGTCCCGGCGTGAACGTATCTGTTGGGTAACCGTCGCTTTGTGGTTCGGTGTTGCTACCATGCAGGTGCAACGACACCCGTGGGCTAGTTCTGTCGGACTCCAGCACGCCATGTAAGCTCACGTCGAGTGGCAACAGGTGGATTCCGAGTTTGTTTTCCACAGTGAGCCTAAGTGGCGTGCCCCGAGTGACCTCGATAGTAGGGCCAAGGTAGGAAGCCCCGCCGTAGCCCCACGTGGGACCTGCCCCCAGGTTACTGTGGAACGAGTGTGAACTCGATGCGATCGTTAAAGTGCTGGGTGCTGCACTCGGGAACGGGATGGGTAGAGTCTCGGTAAATTTCGAGATCTGCGGTAAAGCCGCATAAGTTCTCTTCGCTTTGAATATCGCCGGAACGAGAAATGCTGCTCCCAACCCTGCACTTGCTATCATCAATTGCCTTCTGGTTAACATGACTACCTCATTCCTAGGCTTATACGTAAGACCATCCCATGCAAGTTTGTTTGAGCTTGATTTATGATGTTTCTGAATGAAAGGATGGTTGTATCCTCTTTGAGCGCTATTCTAATGTAAAGAGCTAAATATACTATTTAACAGAAGTTGCTTATAGTTGTTACCCCTCGCGTGAGCACATCCTGCGTGCATAGACTATAGTGAAAAACTTTTTACCGTTTGTATCTGGAGCGCTCAAATTATTAAACACAGCTATTATCCATTGCTATTTAGCTCCAAACTCTTTTACTGTGAAACTTCATTTATTCTACCGATTCAACGAAGGTTTTGTCCATTGAAGATCGACTTATTAAAGAAAAACTTAGTATTTTCTCTTACAAATAATGAAGATGTTTGCAAATAAAATGAAAGCTAGAAAAGTATTGCGGATTCAAGATTTACTCGGTACCAAATCTGTCGGTTGCTACTCTTTTCCTAACGTCTCAAATAACCGAGATAATAGCACAGGGGAAACTTGGTAAGAGTTTCTAGTATATTTATGTTTTGTAAAGTAGTTCTGTTTATTCGGTGCCTACCTACTTATCACTACTGAATACATCACGAAGAAATTTACAGCAAAAAAATATTAAGTTAGCCCTTAAATTAGCGATTTTAACTGGTCAAAAGTTTATTGAAAGTGAAAACTGTACTTACTTGAGCTATTTATACAACTGCTTAACCAAGCAGGAAAGAGGTAACCTCATGGTTAGAATGATTGAAGTTTCTAGAAGATTGCGCCAGACGCTACTACTGGTAATGCTGAGTTTGCTGATGTGGGCGGTGTGCTTGCTTAGTGTATGGGTTAATTTTTTGCCGAAAAGCGAATATGAAGCCAAAAGACCAAGCCTTAGCGAACAACGCATTTCGTCCATCGACCCTGTAGTTATGCGTGCTAACAATGAACTTGTCAAGTCTATCCGCCTGAGTACCGACCGTGTCACGAATACAGTCAAGGGTTTGATTGACCAAGAATCTGACAAAGCTGCAACTCATTTCAAGCGTACTGTTAGCGCTGTTGCGCGATCTGCACCTGATATACATGATGCGATCAAGCTGACTCTTGTCCAAAATGTTTGCAAGGCACTTGGAGAATAAGTAAGTTTTTAGTAACTTGAGTTCTACGTAAGCTTAAGTAAGTAGGCACCGAATAAACAGAACTACGTCACAAAATGTAAATACACCTGAAACTCTTACACTTGAACAATGACAAAGGACGACCCTTACCAGTTAACTTTAATTGTGCCGACCTACTTATACTGTTTCTCTATGAAGGTGCATTAAATTTACCCCTCTGTAGTTCCCCTGCTGGTTCGGAGGGGACGGTATAATGAGGGTAAATAAAGTGCAATTTCACAGAGAATTGGTATTAGAGACATTGCTCTGTTGTAACTGGTTGATTTATACAGTGAAGATGGAGACTTTTAATTCAGAGAGTTGTTCTTGAATGATTGAAAAAATGTTGATATAAACTTAATTTCAGCCTGAAGTAATTGAATTTATAAAATATAATTCTCCTATTTAAAAAGGGAGTAACAAGTCAGTAGACGGGAATAAAAGCAACTATGTTAAGAACATTAAAAACCGCTAAAATATTTACAAATGACAAATGACACTCTTAACTAGTTAACTTTATTCGTGCCGACCTACTTAAAAACTTGATTAAGTTTGCTAACAAAAATTTCAGGACTTGAATGGCAGGCAAAGAAATAGTTGATTGCTTCACTTTAAAGTATGTAAAAACCCAGAGGAGAGAAAGCAGTGGTTACTCAAACGCAAATTGATATCCAAAAGCAAACTGATGAACTATGTATTAACACCATTCGTACCCTGTCTATAGATGCAGTTCAACAGGCGAACTCCGGACATCCTGGCACCCCCATGTCTATGGCACCAGTGGTCTACTGCCTCTGGCAGCGATTTTTACGGTTTGACCCCAATGACGCGATCTGGCCAAACCGCGATCGCTTTGTTCTGTCCATCGGTCATGCTTCTATGCTGTTGTATTCGCTACTGCACTTATGTGAAGTCAAGGCGGTGAATGCCAAATACGAGCAGTTGGGGGAGTTATCAGTGCCCTTGGAGGACATCAAGCGATTTCGCCAACTTGATAGTAAGTGTCCCGGTCACCCGGAGTATCGTTGGACTTCCGGCGTTGAAACGACAACCGGTCCCCTAGGTCAAGGAGTTGCTACCAGTGTGGGAATGGCCATTGCTGGACAATGGATGGCCCAGTACTTCAATCGTCTCGGCTTCGAGATGTTCAATTATGACGTTTACGCCCTGTGTGGTGACGGCTGCATGATGGAAGGGGTATCCAGCGAGGCAGCTTCCTTGGCTGGTCACCTCAAACTTTCTAACTTGTGTTGGATCTATGACAACAACAAGATCACTATCGAAGGGCATACTGAGTGGGCCTTTAGCGAAGATGTAGCCACGCGCTTCATCGGCTACGGATGGAATGTTACTCGCGTAGGCGACGCCAATGACCTGGAAATGCTAGAGCGGGCTTTTAAAACCTTTAAGAACACGCCCGACAAACCTACGTTAATCATCGTCGATAGCCATATTGCCTACGGTGCGCCGAACAAACAAGACAACAGTGCTGCTCACGGAGAACCGTTGGGCGAAGAAGAAATTAAGCTGGCTAAGCGGAATTACGGCTGGCCGGAAAACGCCAAGTTCTTGGTGCCCAAAGGGGTGCGAGAGCATTTTCAGTCAGGGATTGGCAAGCGCGGATATGAACTGCGTGAAGCCTGGATGGCCAAGTTCAATGACTACAAAGTCCAGTATCCAGAGCTAGCTGACCAGTTATATCGGATGCAGCATCGGCAGTTGCCCGAACACTGGGATTATAACTTACCTACATTCTTGCCCGACGCCAAAGGATTAGCCGGACGTGATGCCTCAGCAAAAGTGCTTAATGCCATTGCCAAGAACGTACCGTGGCTGATTGGAGGTTCGGCTGACCTGGCTCCCTCAACTAAGACCCGTCTCACGTTCGATGAAGCCGGAGATTTCACTGCCAAGAATTATGGCGGTCGAAATTTCCACTTTGGCATCCGCGAACATGCAATGGGATCTATTCTTAATGGCATGGCACTTACCAAAGTCCGCCCTTATGGTTCCGGGTTCTTAATCTTTAGCGATTACATGAAACCCGCAATCCGGCTCGCCGCGCTGATGGAAATCCCTGCAATCTACATCTTCACCCATGACTCGATTGGGGTCGGCGAAGATGGACCGACGCACCAACCTGTGGAACAGCTAGCTTCGTTGCGAGCCATTCCCGGCCTGATTACCCTGCGTCCCGCAGATGCCAACGAGGTGGTGGAGGCTTGGCGGGTAATTATGCAGCTACAGCACTCCCCAACGGTTCTCGTTCTCACACGACAGGCGTTGCCCACCATAGACCGTTCCAAATACGCTCCGGCGTCTGGTGTCCAGCAAGGAGCTTATGTGCTGGCTGATGTACCGGACGGCAAACCTGACGTTTTGCTGATAGCCACTGGTAGCGAAGTCTTTCTGTGTGTCAACGCATATGAGCAACTTTTGGCCGAGGGCATTAACGCCCGTGTGATAAGTATGCCCTCGTGGGAGCTGTTCGAGCAACAGAGTCAAGAGTACCGAGACAGCGTTATCCCACCCACTGTCACCGCCCGAGTCTGTGTCGAACAAGCTTCTACTTTTGGTTGGGGTCAGTATGTCGGCTTAAATGGCGATCGCATCGGTATGCATACCTTTGGAGCCTCAGCTCCCCTTAAAGAACTCCAGAACAAATTTGGTTTTACTCCCCAGAAGGTGGTTGCTGCAGCTAAAGCGCAACTGGTAAAACTCCACCCAACTAAATTCCGTTACATTTTTGACAACTAGCTACTGACTCTCGCACTCGTGTTGCCTTGTAAGATAACGTCTTGTGATGGCAAAAGCCTACACTGACTCGTAAGGTTGTTGTAGGTAGTTCACATAAATTGAGAAGGATTGAAGTCATGGACTTTGAAGAAGCATTTAAAGTAGCAGATGCTGCAGTTTTTGCCAAAACAAACAGACATCTGAAAGATATTGAAACAGCAATGCTTCGAGCAGCTTGGCAACGTAAAAAGTATGACGAAATTGCAGAAACTCAAGGATATACTTCGGAATATCTCAAGCATGACGTTGGTCCTAAGTTGTGGAAATGTAATTTTCGTTCCTGGCTCGCAACACTACTCGCTCCCCAAAGGTGCAGCCATCCTGGGTATCGGTGCTGACAATATGAAAAGTATTCCCCTGGATATCTATGGGCGAATGGATTCAGACAAACTAGAAGCCGCCATTGATGCCGCCATTGATGCCAACCAGCCTATTGTCGCAGTAGTTGCAGTCATCGGTAGTACCGAGGAAGGAACCGTCGATCCCCTAGAGAAAATTTTGGAACTGCGCGATCAAAAATACCGCTCCAAAGACATTGAGTTCGCCGTTCATGTTGATGCAGCCTGGGGTGGTTACTTTGCTTCGCTCCTTAGGGATGCATCCTCCGATGGCGCTCGGCAAAGATTCAGTACACCGGCTCCGGTTCTACCCATGAGTACTTACGTCACCACACAGTATGAAAACTTGGGCCGAGCCGATACAATTACAGTTGACCCCCACAAAACAGGTTACTTACCCTATCCAGCAGGTGCGCTCTGCTATCGCAACATTGCGATGCGTAGCTTAATTGCTTTCGAGGCTCCCTACATCAACTCCGATCCCTCTGAGAAAGAAGAATTAATCCTTGGTACTTAGGGTATCGAAGGCTCCAAACCAGGAGCGGCTGCGGCGGGTGTATACCTGAGCCATGCGGCAATTTGTCCCACAAGAGAAGGGTACGGTAAAATCTTGGGACGCAGCTTTTATAATTGCAAAACTTTGCACTTGCGGCTGTTGGACGCCAATCAGCCAAATGAAAACTTTATGGTTGTACCTGTACCAAAAATGTCCTTCGTCGGTCCCTTTGCAAAATGCAAGAGTCAAGCAGAGGCTCGCGCCTTGCTACGTGAAAAAGTTGCTAAAAAAGGTCATAAAGCCATTCTCAAAGATAGCAACCTTAAGGATTTAGAATTGTTGCGAGAAACAGGCTCAGACTTGAATATTCTCACCTACGCCTTCAACTACAAAGTTAACGGTCAATGGAACCAAAACCTCAAGGAAGTTAATGCTTTCAATAAGCTGATTTACGATCGCGTTGGTATCAAAGCTGATGGTCGCGATATCTACAACTATCGTGTGATTGTCAGTACAACTGATTTCATTAAAAAAACCTATGGTGAAGTATTCTTTGACGACTATAAGCAGCGCTTGCTCGATCTGGACAGCCCAGTTAGCGATCCTGAAGATAAGTCGATTACGGTGTTGCGGTCGGTAGTTATGGACCCGTGGATTACTGAAGATTTGAAGGGTCAGCCATTTGTGAACACAATTGTAGATGAATTATGCGCGGTCGTCCGTGAAGTTGTGCAAGAGGTGCAGGCAAATCCCAGTTTAGTACAACAAGAGCCGTAGTAACCCTCACGCGCAAGATTGCTGACTTCTTCAAGAACTCTATTCATTATTTTGACATCCTCACCGCCTATAAGGGACATTAATTGTGATTTAATTGAAGCATAGCCATCAGTACTTCCCAAAAGACGCTTTGTTGTTGATATTACTATGTATTGGGAAGACTGGTGGTTGTCCTTTTTTATGCCGATATATGGTTCGCATATATCGGCTCTCTTCTACTTAAAGTGATAAGTTTTATTTATAAATTTGTCAGTTGGCTTGAGCAGAGGGCAACCTGGCTCTTTAAATCTGATAACTTGCATTTTAATACAAAACCTAACCTACAAGCACCGTATCACAGGGTTTCAGTAAAACTTATTAGATTTTTTGGTTCTTCGGTACTTAGTATGCTAAACTATTAATGAATCAGGGAACGGGGAACAGTGAAGAAAAGGAGAAGGGAAGAAGGAAAAAGAGAGCATTATTCTAGTCTCTTAATAAGAGCAATAATTATGCGACTCTCTTCTCGTAGTAAAGAAACAATAGGTTCTATATCTTCTTGTTTAGATAGTCCTACCCAGTAAGATAAAATAATATGTGTCTCTAACCACTACGCGACCCTTGAGCAATATTAAGAAATCTGATATATTCAGCAGTCGTTCTTCTTCCATATCCCTCGGCTATGTTAGCTGGAATAGACACTGCTGATTTCCTGATTTGTTGAACCATACCATATAATTCTTCTTTAGAAAAGGGTTTAGTCGAAAAATAGCATTTTTCAGCTATATCCATACCTTTTTGCCAAATTTTAAGTCTTTAAAATCATTAATTTCTGGCATGGAAAACAATTCCTTTGGACGCAACATTATGTATATCGTTTTCTAAAACTGACCTCTACGTCAGCAACTAATGGAATACCAGCTTGCACAGTCGATGTTATTGATACTTCTAGGGATGTTGAATTACTCCAAGTAGTTTGTACCGTTAATGTTTCTGAGCCTTTGAGAACGGCTTCTCTCGGCACTGTACCTTGTAGGTTATCTATTGTTACTCGGTCAATTATGAAAGGTGTAGTTGCTACTAAGTCAGCATCTAGAGTTGGATATGTTACATTCTTCAGGATGCTGTCTCTAATAGGCAATAAAAGGGCAAATCCAAGTGCATCAATATCATAGTTTGTTCTTCCATAAATCCCAGCTAGAAGACCTGAACCAACATTCATAACATATTCTGTTTTTAGACCCCAACTATACATTTTTGGGAAGAAAGTTTGACCTTTACTAACCATATTGACCAGATTTTGATAGTTGTCAAGAAAATTATTGCAGACTTTTTCTTCTTCCACCAGAAAAGTTTAGCAAGTTAAGCTTAAGTTGCTAAACTTTTTATTTTGAGATAGCCAGCGTCCCCTCGACCTTCCCTTTTATGAGTAGTAATTGTAAATTCAGTAAACCAAAAAGTTTTCCTTAATAGGACCATTTGTGACAAGTTAAGATAAAATTGCTTTTGTCAATTAAAAATTATGTGGAAAAGTGAGTCAAAAATGAGACATCAAACTTAGCTTTGTACTCAGGTTTCAGAACAAGTATGAATCATAAGTACAAAGATGTTAGCGATCGCTAATCCAAAAATCATAGTCAAACTTAGAAAGGCTTTCAGAGATTACGTTTTCCCAGATTGACAAAAAAGGACTAAGAAATTCCTACCCATTTATGTATTTATCAGAGGTATCCAAGTTATGGAAGAACTGGAAATTTCACTTATTCATGCTGATAGCACTACTCAATCCCGAGTCCAGCTCAACCAGAAATTAATTGATGAGTATAGTGAAGCCATAACAAAAGGAATTAACTTTCCTCCTCTAACTGTTTTCTATGACGGCACACATTACTGGTTAGCTGATGGGTTCCACCGCTTAGAGGCTACTAAAAAAACAGCAGCTTCTACCATTGCAGTAGACATTCGACAAGGAACCCAGCGAGATGCGATTCTATATTCAGTTAGTGCTAACGCTGCACACGGACTCAGACGTTCTAATAGCGATAAGAGGAGAGCTGTACTCAAATTGCTTAGCGATCCTGAATGGTCACAGTGGAGTAATAATGAAGTGGCGAAGCAGTGTTGTGTTGCTGAAGGGTTAGTACGCAAGTTGAAGTCAGAGCTATCTTCGTACAGTACGAAAATAGACCGGGCATATGCTAGAAAATGCGGTATTGACGAGGATATGTTAAAAAAATTGCAACAAACACTTTTAGCTCAATCATCAGAGCGCATTGCTCAACGCTCTGGTACAACTTATAGTATCAGTACTACCAATATTGGTGGGAAAAACAGAAGAGCAATTTCTAGCTCAGAGTATTTCGAGGTAAGTGATGATGTAAAAAGGTTGAAGTCGAATGATAATGCTCTGAAAAATTTCTCGACTATTAAAACTCTAAAAGAATCGGAAGTGACAACTAATAATCAACTAAAAGTGGATGTTGATGAACCAGAAAATTTCAGGTCTTCAGTTCTTCTAAAATCTGGAAAACGAACAGAGCTAAAAGTTGAAAAAATGCAGGACGAGCCACTAAAATCTGAAGAGACTGAATTAATTAATCAGCGTCTTAAACCAGGTTTAAAAGTAGATGCTGAATCAAAAGCTAAAGTCAATGAGATTTTGACAAACCCGCTCAAAGAAAATGTGCGCATTCTGAATATCAAACAGGAAGACCACAAACAGCTAGAAAAAACAACTCAAATCTTTGATATCACTTTTTCTGGTGTGAGTATTGAGATTGAAGGTTGCCCTAATACATTAGTTATGCTGTTTCAGGAAATGCAGAATAATCCTAGGTTTGCAGAAGAAATCTTGCAACAGGCAAGGTTGCACAGACTCGGACGAGTATAATGTCAAAAATTTACATGGGATTGCTATAGGACGCGAGTCTTATGGTAACGAAGTTCTAATGTAGTCGTGGGAGCAACGCCCCAGCAAGGCAATCTGAAGGTGCTCGCGGCTCACTGTAGCCGCGAGGATCACGGGAAACTAATTTCAAAGAAATATCTTGTATTCTATTAATGTTGTTGGCAAATTCACACAAGCCTTAATTCTTCGTTACCATGAGCTAGGGTAGAGTCAGGGTTTGAGAGTTTTAAAATCGATTCGCCAACAGTATCTTCTATTTTTGGAGAATATATAGAGTTAATCTCCTTCCGTACTTGCAGACTTTAGGGAAAATTTTTCAACTAGCGAAAGCGAAATTGCTATGAAACCTAGCCGATACAACATATTTATCCCCCTCTGTCAAGGTCGCCTACTGGCTTACAACGGCTTTACTGGCGGATTTGCTTTGTGGGAGAAGCACGAACAAGAAATGTATCAATTTGTTGCAAGTGGCAAAGCTCCCAATCTTGCCGATCCAACGGTGCGCCAGCTCATTCAGGGCGGCTATTTAGTTGCCAATTACTTTGATGAGTTAGCACTTCTAGAGGAACAATACAACGCCCATCGCTTCAACGAACGAGCGATGATTCTCACTATCGCGCCTACTCTAGCGTGCAACTTTGGCTGTGACTACTGCTTCCAGGGACAGAATAAGCCCAGCCAAACTATGAGCCAGGAGGTGCAGGACGCGATTGTCGCTTTGGTTGAGCGTTCCGTTCCCAACATTAATCACTTGCACGTTGCCTGGTACGGCGGCGAGCCTTTGCTTCAGTTGAAGATTATTGAAGCGCTTTCCGACCGCTTCATTGGTTTGTGCGATGCTCGTGGCATCAAGTACGACGCCATGATGGTCACCAATGGCTATCGGCTCAACGTCGAGGTAGCCAAATCGCTGTACGTGCGAAGGTTGAAGACGGTGCAGGTGACGTTGGACGGTGCTCGCGAAGACCACGACTTGCGCCGTGTGCTGCTGTCAGGCAAGCCCTCCTTTGACAGTATTACCCAGAACCTGCACGAGATTGTCAATAGCGTACCTATACCCTTCTCGATTCGAGTCAACATTGACCACCGTAATCAAGACCGTATTCGAGGCTTAATCGACCATCTCGCGTCCATGGGGTTTGGCAATCGCCAGACTGTTCGCATGTACTTTGCACCAGTAGAGGCGATGACTGAAGGCTGCCACAACGTTGCCAGCGTCTGCATGACTAAGCAGCAATACGGAACCTTAGAATCAGATTTGTACTGGTATGCCTTTGAGAAGGGGCTGGTGTCGCTGCCTTATCCACCAAGATTCCACGGTGTCTGCGGGGCAGTACGACCCAATGCTTTTGTGATTACGCCCTCTGGAGATATCCACAAGTGTTGGGACACGGTAACTTTTCCTCAACACGCCGTGGGCAGCATCTTCAACATGAAAGCAGTTGTCCAGAATGAAAAAACACAGCAGTGGATGGACTGGACGCCCTTTGTTAACGACACCTGCCGCAACTGCAAAATTTTGCCCAACTGTTCGGGGGCGTGTGCTTACAAATTCATCCACTCCCAAGAAACCCGTGGCGAGGCGGCAGTGTTGCCGTGTCCGAGTTGGAAGTACAACATCAAAGAACGGCTGGTGTTACGGGCGGTGAAGATGGGCGCGATTACCACCGATGATTATGACCCGGAAATGATTAAGACCGAACCATCTGAACTATGTGCTGATGTGTATCTGCCCGGTCAAGCATTGCCAGACAAGATGGAAGCTATGTACGCATTGGCTGCCAAGTAGTGGGCTAGAACGCACAACTTTTGAGATTTATGATCCCATTCTAATGAGGAGAGAGTTTTATGCAGTACCTAGTGAAACCGCTTGTGAACCATGCCGGGAATTCTCCTTTATTTTATCGGAGCAATGCTCGTCCAAATGTTGACCGAACTTATGTAATCACGTCTGTCTCAAGTAAGTTAGTCGTTACCCAAAACTTGGATGGAAAAATCACTCAAGAGAAATGGACGGAAAGTGACTCCCAACGGTGGAAAATTGTCCCGTTAGAGGACGGCCAATACGCTAATGGCAACTATTATCTCAAAGGCACCTGCAAGATTGAATGTGTGGCTAACCAAAAGGTCTTGGAAGTTCCAGATAGCAGTACCGCCGATGAAGTCCAGCTCATTACGAATGATTGGGTTGGCAGTTCCAATCAAAAATGGAGGCTGATAGAGCTGGATCGGGGAGTCTATCGGATTGAAAACGTCAACAGCGGCAAAGTAATTGACGTTTACGCTAGCTCAAAGGAGGAAGGAACTGTGATCCAGCAGTTTCCCAATCGCGATAGCGATAACCAAAAATGGCTTCTGAGCGAAGTGACCTCCCTTCCTGATGGAGCTTTGTTTGAGAAAAAAGCGACTGTATACCAAAATGCTAATTTCATTTCGCCAAGTCAAGAACTGGGTCTAGGTACCTACAACATGGGGGATCTAGAGTTTGGTAACGATCAGATCAGCTCCGTGAGAGTTCCTGAAGGTCTGCGGGTAATCATGTACGAGAATGCGAACTTCAAGGGCGATAAGTGGATGGTTGCCTGTGACTATGATTTATCTACCAACGCTAACTTCTACAACGATCAGACTTCCGCGATTCTGGTTGAAGAGGTCGCTACGTTCTATGAACACACAAATTACAATGGCAAAAAACTGATTCTGGGCATTGGAAAATACGATCTCACCCACATAGGCGGCTCTCCGTTGGACATTTTACAGGAATGGCTATTACTGGGCACAGGAGACTTGGATATCAATTGGAACGATATAATCTCGTCCATGAAAGTGCCATCAGGTCTGTTGGTAACTCTATACGAACACTCCGACTTCACTGGGCGCAGCTGGGTGTTTAATGAAGATGTCCCCGACTTACGTGAATACAGCTACCCAGATGACTTTCTAGCGAATGACAAAGTCTCTAGTATCATCATTAAAGCTTTAGGAGTCGTCATTCCCAATAACGTCCTCAACTTTGGAGACACCATCTCCCTCAAGTCCTATCATGGTCGCTGGATGTCAGCAATGGAAGACGGCGGTATCGACCAACAGCCTCGGAATGAAACTTGGGAAAAATTCACAATATGGCGTGCTGGGGATACAAAGCACAACGGTATAGTGAGCTATGGAGATATCATCGCCCTAAAAAGTAATCACACAAATAGGTATCTCAGCGGCGATGCTCAAGGAAACGTATTTGCCACGGCAGACAGCGTAGGAGATTCTTCGGAGAAGTTCGTCATCGTGCGGGCAGGTGTTACCGAAAGCAATACGTTTGTTTCCCAGGGGGATGAGATTGCGGTGCGTGCACTTGCTAATAATAAGTATCTGCAGGCCAGGGATGGGGAAGGCGACTGGACGGTGGGAGCAGTTGCGGACAAGATTGGGTGGTGGGAGACGTGGAGGATAGACACCGATACAAAACCTCAAAACACTCCCAGTGAATCTAGGGCGACTTCCGTGTGCGGTCTAGAGGCTTGTCCCAACGATATCTGCGGGGCAGCCGCCTGTGGCGCAGCAGCAGGGTATGCGAATGTTTGTGTTGCTGATGTTTGTGGCGCAGCCGCCTGCGGTCTTGAGGGTAGCCTAGTCTCGGCCTGTGGTGCAGCCGCCGCTGGCGTAGCGGTGTGTGGTCAGGATTTTCTCGGTGCTGGTGTCTGCGGCGCAGATGTCTGTGGTACAGATGTCGGGGGTGTAGGGGCTTGCGGTTTAGCACTAGGGGGTATAGGGGTTTGCGGCGCGGATGCCTGTGGCGCAGCCGCCTGTGGCGCAGCCGCCTGTGGCGCAGCCGCCTGTGGCGCAGCCGCCTGTGGCGGAGATGCCTGTAGCGCAGCCGCCTGTGGTACAGAGGGATCGGGAGCAGAGGCTTGTGGGGCAGATGTCGGAGGCATTGGTGCTTGTGGTGCCAACGCTTGTGGTGCTAACGTTTGTGCCATCGATATCTGTCCGGCGGATGCCTGTGCTGCTGATGCTTGCGCTATCGACATCATCCCCATTATCCCCGGTATTTGAGGTGGCTATGATTCACTTAATATACATGCCCTTCGGCTCGATCACCCATCCTCCCCTAGCTTTGGGACTATTTAAAGCGCAGTTAGCTGAGGCTGATTTGCCTTGCCGCGTCCATCACTTCAACCTGCACTTTGCTCAACGCATCGGCTTTGGGGCTTACGAAACTATTGCCTTATTCAAAGGGGTACACACTCAGGTGGGCGAGTGGCTGTTTGCCGAACAGGCTTGGCAGCAACCGTTTGGTCCTTCAGTTGACAAATTCATCGAATTATGCGGTGAAGAACTGGGGTCGATTCCCAAAGTCCCTGACTCCAAAGCCTGGTTGCGCTTGATTCGCGAGCAAATCGTGCCCGCTTTCTTATGGGAATGCGTGGAACGCATCCGCGCTGCGGGCGAGGTGAAAGTAGTCGCTTTTAGCTGTACCTTTTTCCAAACTATTGCCTCTTTGGCACTAGGGCGACTACTCAAGCAGGTGTTCCCTGATGTTAAGCTTCTTTACGGGGGTGCCTGCTTTCACGACGAAATGGGCGACGAACTGATCCGCAAGATACCTTGGATCGATGCTGTATCCGTCGGCGAAACCGATGATGCGATCGTCTCCTTGTTTCAGGCACTCCTCGAAAATCGTCCTCCAGAAGGTTTGCAAGGCATCCTCTATCGGCACGGCAGCAACGAAGTTAAGGTCGCTGCACCGTACCAACCGGTAAGCGCTGAAGTCCTCGACTCCTTACCCCCGCCGAATTTCGACGACTTCTTCACCGATGCGACGGCAGTGGGTTTAACCAACTCTCCCCAGTGGCAGCAACTACTGTTTCTCCCCTATGAAAGTTCCCGTGGCTGTTGGTGGGGACAGAAGCGCCACTGTACCTTCTGCGGTCTAAATGGCGATGGCATGACCTACCGCGCTAAGTCTGCCCAAACTGTCTTGCGTACCTTCGATAGCTTTGCTAAACGCTACCCGCTAGCCCGCGCCTACCGTGCTACAGATAATATCCTACAAACCACCTATTTTCAGGATTTGCTGCCCATTCTCAAAGAAAAGCCCTTCGGCAAGGATTTGCAACTGTTCTACGAGGTACGAGTTACTTTAACACGGGAACAAATTAAGGCAATAGCGGATGCCGGGATTAGTTGCGTACAACCCGGTATTGAAAGCCTCTCCAACCACTTGCTGCGGCTGATGAATAAAGGAACCACTGCTTTGCAGAACGTGTTCTTCATGAAGTGCTGCCGCGAGTACGGTGTTCTTGTCAACTGGAATAACCTGATTCGCTTTCCCGGTGAGAGGCAGGAAGACTACACCCAGATGGAGGAATGGATTCGTAAACTTGTGCATTTGGTGCCGCCTGCGGGGGGTTCTCCCAAAATTGAGTGCCATCGGTTCAGTCCCTATTTCAACGATCGGGAGCGCTGGATGGAAAATATCCAGCCCAGTACTTGGTATGCAGGGCTGTTTCCGAGCGATCGCATCAATCTATCCCGCGTTGCCTACTACTTCGAGGCTCAGTGGAAAGACACTCTTGCCGATGAGGTTTTTGACGGGGTAGTGGCGGCAGTCCTGGAATGGATTCGCATCTGGCGGGAAGCCCTCACATTGCCCCAACTCACATATTATTCTGCACCAGACGGCGGGCTGTTGGTTGAAGATACGCGCTGGGGTCGCCAGACAATCTGGACATTTAACGCTGCTGAAGCCAGCGTCTATCAAGCGATTGACAGCCCGATTACCTTAAAGCAGGTACTCAAACAGCTTCAGGGAACTCCAGCAGAATCTCTAACCCCAGCGCAAGTTGAAACTATCTTGGAGCGATTTATCAACGCTGAATTAGCGCTTGGCGACGAACGCTTTTACCTCGGCATTGCCCTAGCCATAGGAACAGTTGATCCGCCCTTTGAGTTCCGGCGGTGCCAGTTTGCCAAGGAACCAGCTAACCAATTGTCTGCCAGTAAAAACAAACCTGAGGTGGTAGGCATTACTTAAGCCGTGAACACCCAAGGACTAGCACAATCGATTTTTTAGGGATTGGTGATTGGGAATATTTAAACTTTGTCAGAAAACTCTTTCCAGTCCCCAGTCCCCCAAAACTTTAAATGTGACACTTTCAGGTGCTGGATGCGAATTTAATTGGTACAGTTTTGAACAGAGATCGGGTAAAGCTTATGGACGGATTAACGTTAGGATTGGCGATCGCCACAGGGGTCATGCTGATTGTGGGCATCAGTCTTTGGCTGTTGTTCTCAGTGTTTTTCAAGGGTATGCAAAAGTTTGGTCAGCAGCGCCTACACGAACGCTTCACCGATGACCAAATATTGCAATCGGAGACAACCGCCAACTTTTTTGGTTTCCAATCGCGTGGTCGCGGTCAAATCCGTGGCAATGGCGTGTTAGCCTTAACGCGGGAGGAGCTATGGTTCAGTCAGTTCATCACGCGAGAAGAAATCCGCATTCCCCTAGTGGAGATTCAAGCCGTCTCTCTGGTCGATTCTCACCTTGGCAAGCGGGTTCTCGGTCGTCAAGAGCTAAAAGTCGAGTTTCAAACTGCAACAGGGACAACAGATGCTGCGGCTTGGCTAGTTGGCGACCCCAACAGCTGGAAGACAGCGATTGAATCTGCAATGCGAGCTAAGACGAGTTGGTAATAACTATCTGGAAAATTATGAAAGAACTTTCCCAATCTAATGCTACTATCTCCAAAACAACAACCGAGTCGGTTGAGCAATCCGATCGCATCTTCGCCTTACAGCGTGAATTTTATTGCATCGTCGCTCGTTACAATCGCCACTTCGCACTTAAAACCAGAGCTACACGAGATCTCAGGCAGTTAGACGAGTTCATTGCTCATCTGCTAAACCTCAAGGAACGTGTCGATGCCCTTTGGGAAAGCGCAGAGACAATAGAGACGATAGTACAGGAGCGGATTTCCGCACTCCAAACGCGCATCAATGCGGATCTGGCGCTGTTCGAGGGCGAAGGGGAGGCGATTGTTGCTACCCGAGGTTCGCAAATCCTCAGAGAAAGCACCGCATATCTAGCCGACCGCATCAATGAGCAATTCGCCGTTTACCGGGGACACTTTGCCGGACACCCTCGCCTGTCGCGCCGACCAAGGTTACTGCAACGAGCGATCGACAACTTGCAGGAAATTCACGACGAGTTGTCCGACCCAGCCTTCGACGCACTAGAAGACGGAGGTGTGCGCGCCACTAACCTTCAGCTAGTCGCAGAAAATCTCATTTCCCTGCGCCGAGAGATGGGAATGGTTGAACTGGAGCATCAGGCTTCTTCCGTAGCTGAACGCATCGCCAGTTTGGGAACGGCAGCTAACGCACTCATCCAGGAATACAACTTGTATTACGCAGGTCAGGAGCGCACCACCCGTGATTTGCCTCGCCTTGGTCTGATTTGCGATCGGCTAGCCGAATTGGCGCTACAGATGGGTGAGCTATCATCTATCGTCAACAGCCAAGCCAACGCCAGGAATCTGGAAATCGTGCAGTTTTGTCTTCAGCTGTACGAACAGGAGTATCAGCAGATCTCATCGGCAAAAGAACAAGCATGATGGCAAATTGCGAGTATAGCCGAGTATTTATGTCTGGTGAGTTGTGCGATTGGGCTTTAGCGCTCTCGTCCCTTCGGGACATTTGTGACACTTAGGGTGCGGAAGGAGGGTTCAAGACGATTATTGTTCATGTTTCCATCCTTCAAAGATTTTTTTATCGTTGATTTCCTTAAGCGGTTCTGCTTTTGCTGGCAATTGTAATTTTTCTAATACGCCCTGGCTTAAAAATTTGTGAGAGCCACCGCTGATACTCTCAAGAGCCGCTCTAGTAAACGAATACTCTTTTTTCTCATTATCCCCAAGAAATATATTTGGACTATATCTTGAATTGAGCTCTAGCTCTATTCTAAAATCATTGTAAATATTTTTGATAATCCTGTCTAATTCATCATCAGATTCTTCTATAGGCATATGCAACTCAGATGCCGCTTGTTTTCTATAAATAGTGTAGTCATGACTGCCTGATTTGCTAGAGAGAAAAGAGATAATTTTTTCGATTTGATTCTCGTCATCTAGGTGAGTTTTCAAGAGTTTTTCAGCAAGGACTTGTATTTGTAATCTTGTCCGATAAATCTGACCTAGTGCTAGAGGATGAATTAAGTCTGATAGTTTTAAAAGTATGCTTGTTAGGAGTTGCTCATTTTTTATATTTAGTTCGGCTGTTGCCAAGTTAAGGTAACCGGCAACAGCCTCCACACTTATTGGAAATTTAGCCCTCTCTAGAGTATCAGAAATCTGAGACTTGAGAGGAATAGTAACACTTGGATCTATCGGTCCAAGTGTTGCCTGTTTGGTCATAACAATTCTTTCGGCACCCAGAGTAATTAACGTAGCCGTACTTCTGGCTTTTGAGGGAACTATTACTTCAAATTCATCACAAAATTGTCGAATTAAGTTAACAATACTCCATCCGGCTAAGATATCACCTCCAGTACTATATAAATACAAACTGATTTTTTTCTGGGAAGCGAACTTCTCTAAATGATCGGAAAAATAATCGAGAACCTCGTGATTAATTTGTGTTTCCAAACCTGGTCGATCTCCCGTTATATAAACTAGTAGTTTTGACCTTCGTAAATCCTCTAGTCGTTTGTAAGAAGCTACCCGCTCTGAGTACATTTCTCTTCCTGTTTTTCAGATAAAATTTCCAATACTATTTTATACGATCGGTCGGGTCAGCGGTACAATTATTGAACCACGTGAGAAATTAGATAGTATTAGACCCTAGGGCAAACAAATTAAAACTTGTCAAAAATGAGCTTGACAAAAATACGTAGATATGAATAAGGATGCTGGTCAGAGATTTAGTAATGAAATTATTACGAAAAGACAATTGGATTGGGCGGCGTGAAAAACAACCATATTGGAGTGATAAAAAGAATTGGAAAGTACCATAGAAGTAGCTTTTAGACTTAATGCTGAAGCCAAATTTGATTTTGTGTCAAAATTAGAAATTCCCGAAAATGAATATGTGACACTCATCAATATTCGGGTATGGGTTGCGATCGCTGGTTTTCGCGATCGCAACCCATACCCGAATCAAATAAATGGAGATAGTTATTCTCATAAATTGTTATAAGTTGATTTAGTCTCCGTGTAGGAGTGAAAATGATTGTGTGATTAATTCATTGTCAAGTTTGAGCACATGAAACGATCGTGCCACGGGAACAGAGATAGTGAAAAAATCAGCTCGTCAAACGGTTGCTAAACTGATATCAAAATTATACTCAACTTCCATATCATTTGAAGATTTAAAGTAATTTCATACAAAAAATAATAATTATGAAACTGAAACCTCAAATTACAATAGACTCGCACTTTAGCGATATTGATGACCCTAGGATAGACCGCAAAAAATTACATAACAGAAAAGACAATGCTCCCCAAAATTTAGCTATTGTTAGACATATTGCCTTGAATCTTTTAAATCAAGAAAAAACCGTCAAGGCTGGAGTTCAACGTAAACGAAATCTCGCAGGCTGGGATAACAAATATTTAGAAAAAGTTTTAGCAGGAATAGAGCGTTATTAAATTTTTATTGTGCTTATACTAATAGAAAAATAGGTTAATGTTACTGAGGATAAACTCTGGCTTCCTAGTTAAATAATTGGCTTTTTTTAATAATTAAATTTTTGATTAATCTTCTTGTCATCTTAATTTTTAGTCAGCAATACTTTGACTATATTAGTTCATATGTATATGTTTACCAACAAGGTTTTTACTTGTTTTTTGGTGTTTTTTAAATTTTAATGCGATCGCCCTTTTACCCCCCTGAACGGTTACCTTGCTATCCTCCTTATCATAGCAAATATAACCCCGCAGAACGTAGTTTTGGTTGGCTAGAGAAATATTGGAATAGTAGCTTACTTGATACCGTTGAATCAGTGCTTTATCATGCTAGATCTCTTACTTTTAAAGGTCAAAATCCGGTTGTTGAATTGGTCACAAAAGTTTACTCTACTGGGGTTAAACTTACAGAAGAAGTAATGGCTGAAGTTGAAAAACAAATCAACCGTCTCCCAGAACTTAAAAAATGGTTTGTTGAAATTTTTGCTCAACTAGGCTTGCCATAGGATCATTTTTTTTGTGGAGTTCTCTTACAGCAGAATTTAAGTTTGTCCTTAACTTAGGGATTTTAACTGGTGAAACCTTTTTTAAAGGTGAAAACTTTAATCACAGAGTTAACTTCCTCAGTAGCGTCTAAATCTGTGTCGAACTAGCCTTTACCTCTGGTTGGGGTCAGTATGTCGGCAACAATAGCTCGCACATTGAACGTATATCTTCGGAACTTCAACTCTGAGGAAACGACCAAGCTACTTTGGCTTCACCCCCTTTAAAGGTTGTTGCTGCGGAAAACACCGTAACTGGCAAAACATATTGAGAACCTGTAATGCAAATAACGTTAATCAATGCTTTTAAAAACGCAATTGTGAATCCTTTGCAAACCCTGCAAAATTACGGGCAGTCTGTCTGGCTAGACTATATTCGACGCAGCTTGATTACTAGTGGTGAACTGCAACGCTTGATGGATGAGGATGGATTGCGTGGTGTCACGTCCAACCCTGCCATTTTCGAGAAAGCCATTGCTGGCAGTACTGACTATAATGATGCACTGATTGCACTTGAGCAGCAGCAAGACATGGACGCTATGTCGCTCTATGAGCAATTGGCGATTAGCGATATTCAAGACACTGCTGATGTCTTGCGGCCTGTCTATGAGCAAACGAAAAAGCGTGACGGCTACGTCAGCTTGGAAGTATCACCGTACCTTGCTCGCGACACGCAAGGAACGATCGCGGAAGCGCGGCGACTCTGGCAAGTGGTCGGACGAGAAAACGTAATGATTAAAGTACCCGCAACGCCTGCAGGCATTCCTGCTATCGAGCAACTGATTAGCGAGGGCATCAACGTTAACGTCACGCTGCTATTCTCCCAAGAAACCTACGAGCTGGTCGCGAATGCTTACATCAGCGGTTTAGAAGCGTTTGCAGCGCAAGGTGGGGACGTGAGTCAGGTAGCCAGCGTTGCTAGCTTCTTCATCAGCCGCATTGATACTGCGATTGATGCGATCGCCACCGCCCGTATTAAGACAGCTACCAGTGCAAGTGAAGAGGCGTCCTTACGCACCGTCATTGGCAAAGTTGCTATTGCCAATGCTAAACTGACTTATCAACGCTATCAGGAAATCTATCAGAGCGATCAATGGCAGGCGTTAGCCGATAAAGGTGCACAAACGCAACGACTCTTGTGGGCTAGTACCAGCACGAAGAACCCCTTATACCGCGACGTGATTTACGTGGAGGAACTCATTGGTGCGGATACAGTGAACACGATTCCTCCAGCAACGTTTGAGGCGTTTCGCGATCGCGGACAGCCGCGTGCCAGCTTGAAAGAGCATTTAGAAGAAGCGCATGACATAATGGAAACCCTCTCTCGCGTCAACATCTCAATGCAGGATGTTACAAAGCAGTTATTGACGGAGGGGGTACAGCTATTTATTGAAGCGTTTGACAAGTTGTTAAGTGCCGTAGAGAAAAAGCGTGAAGCGGTGCTAGGCACAAACCTAGATCGACAAAGTTATTATTTGCCAGAGGATCTCGCCAAGAGCGTTCAAGCATCTCTCAAAGATTGGCTTGTTAACGGTAAGGTGCGGCGATTGTGGGCGCAGGACGCTTCGCTCTGGACAGGTACGGATGAGAATCGTTGGCTTGGCTGGCTCGGCATCACTGAAGACCAACTGGCGCACATTGACCACCTTAAAAAACTTGCCGAAGAAGTGAAGAGTGCGGGTTTTAAGCACGCACTGCTACTAGGAATGGGCGGGTCTAGCCTGTGCCCTGAAGTGATGAAGCTCACTTTTGGGAAAATACTTGGTTACCCTGAATTACAGGTATTGGACTCGACAGATCCAGACCAGATTAAGGCGGTTGAGAATAAAGTAGACTTGACCAACACCCTGTTTATCGTGTCTAGTAAGTCGGGTGGTACTTTAGAGCCGAATATCTTCAAGCAGTATTTCTTTGACCGGGTACAGAAAGTCCTTGGTGCTGAAGAAGCAAGCAAACGCTTTATTGCTATCACCGATCCGGGATCGAAACTCCAGCAGGTGGCAGAAAGTGACGGCTTCCGTAACATTTTCTTTGGCTTACCCAGTATCGGCGGGAGGTATTCTGCCCTGTCACATTTCGGCTTAGTGCCTGCAGCGATTACGGGAGTGGATGTAGCAAAATTCTTGGACTATACTGAGGAAATGGTACACTCTTGCGCTGCAACCGTCCCAGCCTCAGACAATCCCGGTGTCGTTCTGGGAACAATTTTGGGGGTGCTTGCAAACCAGGGTCGGGACAAAGTCACCTTCATTACCTCGCCCGGTATCTCGGACTTGGGGGCGTGGTTGGAGCAGTTGCTGGCTGAGTCAACAGGCAAGGATGGCAAGGGATTGATTCCTATTGACCAGGAACCCTTAGGGAAGCCTCTGGTCTACGGCAGCGATCGCTTGTTTGTCTACGTGAGGCTGGAGTCAGCCCCAGATCCAAGTCAGGATGCAGCAGTAGATGCCTTGGAACAAGCAGGGCAGCCGATAGTACGCATCCTAATACGAGACCCCTATCAATTAGGTCAGGAGTTTTTCCGTTGGGAAATCGCCACTGCCGTTGCAGGATCGATTATTGGGATTAACGCCTTTAACCAGCCAGATGTAGAAGCAAGCAAAATCGCCACGCGACAGTTGACGTCCGAGTATGAACAGACGGGTGCATTCCCAGCAGAAACGCCGATTTTAGCAGAAAACGGTATTCAGTTGTTCACAGACCAGAAGAATGCAGCAGCACTCCTTGAAGCAACAGGCGATCGCTCACTGGTGGGCTATTTGCGGGCACACCTAAACCGCATCCAAGTTAGTGATTACTTTGCTCTGCTGGCTTATGTTGAGATGAATGACCCACATCAAGCGCACCTACAAGCAATCCGGCAAGCTGTTCGCGATGCAAAGCAAGTAGCAACTTGTTTGGGCTTCGGTCCCCGCTTTTTACACTCTACGGGGCAGGCTTATAAGGGCGGACCGAATACTGGTGTCTTTTTGCAAATTACTTGCGATTCTACAGTTGATTTGCCTGTGCCCGGACAGAAATATAGCTTTGGTGTAGTCAAAGCGGCTCAAGCACGCGGCGACTTTCAAGTTTTGGCAGAGCGATCGCGACGGGCTTTGCGAGTGCATTTGGGTTCGGATGTGCAAGCAGGTTTAACGACTTTACAAACAGCAATCAAGCAAGTTTTGCTCTAAATTACACAATTCAATTGGAGAAATAACATGCAACTAGGCATGATTGGTCTGGGGCGCATGGGCGCAAATATAGTCCGGCGGCTGCTACGAGACGGACACGAGTGTATCGTATATAACCGGACACCCGACAAAGTGAAGCAGTTAGAAAGTGAAGGGGCACAAGGGACAACTTCCTTGGACGATTTTGTCAATCAATTGACTAAACCCCGTGTAGCTTGGGTAATGGTACCAGCCGGTGACGCAACAGAGCAAATCGTCATGGAGCTAGCACAGAAGATGGAGCCAGATGATATCATCATTGATGGTGGTAATTCCTACTATAAAGACGATGTGCGCCGTGCCAAGATTCTGCAAAATATGGGAATCAACTATGTCGATGTGGGAACCAGTGGCGGAGTGTGGGGATTAGAACGAGGTTACTGCCTCATGATTGGTGGCGGAAAAGGGAGTGTTGAACATCTAGATCCAATTTTCAAAACTATTGCTCCCGGACGGGGTGACATTTCCCGCACGCCGGGACGCGAAAAACTAAGCAGCACTGCAGAGGCTGGCTACTTGCACTGTGGTTCAAGCGGTGCCGGACATTTTGTCAAGATGGTTCACAACGGCATTGAGTATGCCCTAATGCAAGCCTACGCCGAAGGCTTCGATATCTTCCGTAATGCCAACTCGCAAGAACTGTCCGAGGCTTACCGCTATGACCTTAATGTGGCAGACATTGCCGAAGTCTGGCGTCGAGGCAGCGTTGTGGGCTCGTGGCTACTAGACCTAGCGGCGATGGCTCTAGCCGAAAACCCAACTCTTTCCGATTATACAGGCTTTGTGCAGGACTCTGGCGAAGGGCGCTGGACAATTATGGCAGCGATAGAGTCAGCCGTACCTGCTGATGTGCTGTCAGCGTCACTCTACACCCGCTTCCGCTCGCGCCAAGAACACACTTTTGCCGAGAAGATTCTATCAGCGATGCGGCAAAAGTTCGGCGGACACATAGAGCATAAAGGCAGATAAGAAGCGTATTGAGGCTAAGCATTGAGAAAGATAAAGCCATGACGGGGTAAAAACAATGAACATGACTGATGAACGGCTGGATCGGCGCGGTGACCCCTGCGTAATGATAATCTTTGGCGCTGCTGGAGATTTGACCAAGCGCAAGTTAATTCCAGCACTTTACAACTTAGCACAAAGTAACTTATTACCTAAAGAGTTTGCCGTTGTGGGAGTGGCTCGTGCCCAAATGAGCAGCGATGACTTCCGCCAGAAAATGAGTCGGGAGATTCATGAATTTGCGACCACTTCAGTTGACACACACCTTTGGGATTCGTTTGAAAAGCACCTCTACTATCTGTCGGGTGACTTTCAAGACCCCAGCACTTACGAGCAGTTGCAGGATCTACTGGCTACTGTAGACCAAGAATGCGGCACGCGTGGCAATTACTTATACTATCTAGCGACAGCGCCCAACTTCTTTAACGATATTATGTGGCAACTTGGGACTGCTGGGCTAACTCGTGAAGAAGAAAATACTTGGCGGCGAGTGATTATTGAGAAGCCCTTTGGGCATGATTTTGATTCGGCTCGCGCTCTTAATAAAAATATCAGTGCCGTGTTGAAAGAAAGCCAAGTTTATCGTATCGATCACTACCTCGGTAAAGAGACGGTGCAGAACATCTTAGTCTTTCGATTCGGTAACGGTTTATTTGAGCCTGTCTGGAACCGTCGTTACATCGATCACGTGCAAATTACGGTTGCTGAGAGTGTTGGCGTAGAAGGCAGGGGCGGCTACTATGAAGAAGCAGGTGCGTTGCGGGACATGGTGCAAAACCATATGTTTCAGTTGCTGGCGCTGATAGCAATGGAGCCGCCGCTTTCGTTTGAAGCCGATGCAGTGCGGGATGAGAAGTCTAAACTGTTGCGGGCAATCCAACCGTTGAGCCCAGAAGAAGTTCTTACCCAGACAGTACGCGGTCAATATGGTGCAGGCACGGTGAAAGGCTCGTCAGTTCCTGCTTACCGCGCTGAGCCGCGCGTTGCTCCTGATTCCGGTACTGAAACCTTTGTAGCGCTAAAGCTGATGCTTGACAACTGGCGTTGGGCTGGTGTACCTTTTTATCTGCGTACTGGCAAAGTTCTACCCAATCGCGTGACTGAAATTGCCATTCAGTTCAAGCACGTACCGTTTTTACTGTTCCGTCAGACACCTGTCGAGCAATTGACACCGAATTTTCTAGTTTTACGCATCCAGCCCAACGAAGGCATCAGTTTGCAGTTTGGTGCTAAAGTTCCTGGTCCTTCCATACGCATGGGTGCGGTGAAGATGGATTTTGAATACGCTGACTACTTTGGCACTCAGCCGAGTACTGGCTATGAGACGCTGCTCTACGACTGCACGATCGGCGACGCCACTCTATTCCAGCGAGCCGACAACGTTGAACTTGGGTGGAGTGTGGTAACACCAATTCTGGATGTCTGGAAAGCCTTACCCCCGCGTAGTTTCCCCAACTATGCAGCAGGTACTTGGGGTCCGAAAGAAGCTTTCGACTTGCTAGAGCGCGATGGTCGGCAGTGGCGGAGGATTGACCCATGATTCTAGCAGGCGACATTGAATGATAAGGCGGCACTGCTAGGCGCTGCGCTTCGGGCTGCCTACACCCAGGTTAAACCGACACAGACCAATTTGTCCCTTGTAGGACATAGATTATGACTATAATAAGTAACAAAAATACCTCGTCAATACCACCGAAAGTCTCACTGCTGGTTGCTGATGTGGATGGTACCCTTGTCACGAAACAGAAGGTGCTGACTGAGCGGGCGCGAAATGCGGTGCGTAAGTTGTACGCGGCGGACATCGCATTCACAATTACAAGCGGGCGTCCACCCCGAGGCATGAAAACACTCATCGACGATCTCGCCTTGACAGCACCCATTGCTGCTTTCAACGGTGCGGTGTTCCTGCGTCCAGATTTATCGATCGTTGAGCAGAATCTCCTGAACGCGTCGATCGCCAAGCGTGTTGTTGAGATTATTGATTCCCATGGTCTAGACGTTTGGCTCTATAGCGATCGCGACTGGTTTGTGCGCGATCGCCACGCCCCCCACGTTGACCGCGAAGAATGGACAATCAAGTTCCCACCAATAGTCGTGCCAACATTTAATAACTTACTTGATAATGTGGCAAAGATTGTTGGCGTCAGCGACGACCTAGAGGCAGTGGCGCGGTGCGAAGCTGACACCCAGAGGGAGTTTAGAGATCGGGTGTGCTGCGAAGCTGGTGCAAGTTCAGGTGGCTCTGACCAGGTCTCTGCTGCTCGCAGCCAACCTTATTACCTCGATGTAACCCACCCACGTGCTAACAAAGGGTTTGTGGTCGAGCGGCTCTCACAAATGCTGGCAATTCCCACTCAAGAGATTGCAACTATCGGGGATATGCCCAACGATGTGCCAATGTTCTCCAAAAGCGGCCTGAGCATCGCGATGGGCAATGCCAGTCTGGATGTGCAACACGCCGCCAAATATGTGACGACCTCCAACGAAGACGAAGGCTTTGCCAACGCAGTAGAACGCTACATTTTGGGCAGCCAAATCTCGGCTCATACCTCAGGCGAACTTTATCAGATGGGAGAAACAAGATGAGCAAACATGTGCAAGAAATCCTCAGTTGGTATGGCAGCGACAATCCGGGGACACTGACCAACTTGTCCCGACTGCTCAACCACGGCAAACTTGCAGGTACTGGTAAGCTAGTAATCCTACCAGTGGATCAAGGCTTTGAACATGGGCCTGCGCGTAGTTTTGCTTCTAACCCACCTGCTTACGACCCCCGCTATCACTTTGAACTGGCAATCGAGGCTGGCTGTAACGCCTATGCTGCCCCCTTAGGTTTTTTGGAGGCAGGGGCACGGGAGTTTGCTGGCGAGATCCCCCTGCTTCTCAAAGTTAACGACCACGATGTCCTCCACGATGAACAAGACCCGAACCAGGCTTTGACTGGCAGTGTGGAAGATGCGCTACGCTTGGGGTGTGTGGGCATCGGCTTTACTATCTACCCTGGTTCGGCACATCGGATGGAGATGTATCAGCAGATCCGCGCCTACGCTGAGGAAGCAAAGCGCTGTGGCTTGGTGGTAGTCATTTGGGCTTATGCCCGTGGGGCAGGTTTGAGCAAAAAGGGTGAAACCGCGATTGACGTTACTGGTTATTCCGCACAGATTGCTGCTCAACTTGGCGCACATATCATCAAGGTCAAGCTGCCAAGCGCACACATTGAGCAAGAGGCGGCACGTAAAGTTTACGAAAAAGAGCAAATTCCAATTGGGACGCTCACTGAGCGGGTACGTCACGTAGTACAGTGTACTTTTAATGGACGGCGCATTGTCATTTTCTCTGGTGGTCCAACCGAAAGCGATGAAACAATACTCAATGAGATCCGCTCTATTCATAATGGCGGTGGGTTTGGCTCGATTATCGGACGCAATTCATTCCAGCGTCCCAAATCTGATGCACTGCGGTTGTTCAGCTCCATCATGGATATTTACGGAGAAGTTATTTAGTCTATCAAAAAATTTCTTACATCATGACAGGAAGTGATATCACGTCCGCTTATATACCCTAAATAAAACTCACGCAAAGACGAGGCAGCGCGTTGCTCTGGTTACCACCAGTTGAAGCGCCTGCCGTCGCAAAGGCGCTAAGTACGGCATTTCTTTAAATTGTGTGAGGGGAAGTGGCCGCGCTTTGACTTGGTGCTTTTAGGAATGGGACCAGATGGACACACCGCCTCCCTCTTCCCAGGAACCAATGTCATTCACGAACAAACACATCTCGTCGCTGCTTCCTGGGTAGAAAAGCAGAATACCTACCGGGTTACCCTGACACCACCAGCGCTGAACAATGCCTTATGCACGATCTTTCTCGTCAGTGGGTCGGAAAAGGCCGAAACCCTGCGAGCTGTCTTGGAGGATAACCCGGAGCCCGATCGCTTCCCCGCTCAGATTATCCGTCCAAAACAAGGGTCGCTGCTATGGCTAGTAGACCGGGCCGCAGCACGTTTTTTGCGGCTTGAGCAGGAAGAAAATCATGAATAGTTTCACAACTTAGAGACAGATGAAGCTTGAAGGTAAAATAGCTTTGGTAACTGGTAGCAGCCATGGTTTTGTTGCAAAAACTGACGATACTTTGGCAAAAGTTGTGAAGGCTAACGCTACGCCTTCTACTGTAGGCTCGTTAGTTTGACAACCACCGTTGATAAACCGTTCAAGTTTTGCACGCTTGTGTAATGCTTTTTCTTTAAATCTCATACAAAGACGCTAACCTGATTCTTTACGTCTTTGTGTGAAGTTATTAACCATCTAATATGCAACACGAACTCATTCAGTAGGTTGAATTATATTAATTTATCTTTATATTACGTTTGTATACTGGCATTTTTTTAAAATACACATTAAGTTTCGCCTTAATTTACCGTTCTTAACTGTTCAAAATTTTCAAACTCCATAATATTAGATTGAATTATTCAATAAATAGGAGTGTTAGGCAAAACAAGACATGGACAAAAACCACTTTTAGCAGGTTAACAATCCCAAAATTGAAGTTGTTTCTGCCTTAAATACGTATTTACTGCAAAGTATTTATCGAATGCATTTGGTATTTAGCTTTGGTATTAAAAAGCAAAGAGCTATAGCAATCCTACTTGAGTTGTAAAAAATCTCGCTCTCAGAAACCCAGTTTCTTAGAAGTTACCGGATTTTTTCGCTCATGAATTATCTAGGAGTACTAAAATACCAAAGCAAATGTCTTAACTAAAAAGTGTACCATAATTTATGAGTTTGTGGCTAAAAAAAAATAGTGAAGAAACTGTAGTTGTCAAGGGAGCTATACCAAAAACTTTAAAACTTCAGTTCAAGGTTCTCTGTGTACAGAAAGAATTGGAGATGAGTGAGGTATTGGAGGATTTGATTGGGCGATGGATACAAGCAGATGCGCCTGTTGCTAAATCCTTCATTGATTTGTTTAACCAAGACTCTGAGGATGTTAAAGCATATGTCCCAAAATCTTTAAAGCTTCAGTTCAAATTGCTCTGCGCTCAGAAACAAGTTACAATACGTTATATTTTATATGCACTCATTAAGCAATGGGTGGAAATGAGTGGTTCTAGTTCTGAATCTTCGCCGCTTTAATCAAATTCCTATAAAAAAATCTAATGAGAACCATAGCTTTTTTGTTACTTTTACGACTTATGTACTGTAAAAATTAAACATCATGTATATTAACGGATAATGCTTATTTCAGACGAGTAGGAGCGAACGGCTGTTCGTCCTAACTACCTATTGCGCTAAAAAATAAAATATTATTGAATATATAGTAGCTTAGCATAAATTAATACTTTTGACAGAAGCTAGGGAAACAAAAATAAGATATTTTACGAAGTAGAGCTTAAGTCCTTACGGCTGTAAGAACTTTTGTGATACCCTCTTACTTGTGGATGTAGCAACTTATTTGCGCCTGTACCGAAAGACTAGGCCACAAATCGTGCTTTTAGTTACTGAATTTCGCTTCATGGCAACTACGGTAATGGCGTAGGGGAGCAAGCGATGTTACAACTATAAAGAAGGACTTTGCAATGAATCTTCCAAAGCAGAAACGTAAACGAGGTCTTATCCTTACGCCACAAGGATTGCAAAAACTTCAGGCGGCTAAACTGGCGTCTGAAGTCGATGAAAATTATGGAAACAGGTATACACTTGAAGATTTAGCTGAACGCATTGGAATAAATACTGCTACAATATCTAAAGTGTTGTCTCGCGACGACGCAGTTGACAAAAAAACACTTGAGTATTTCTTCAAAGCTTTTAATATAGAACTGGATAAAGATAGCTATACACATTCCGATCAATGTCAGCGTCAAGATTGGGGAGAAGCAATCTGTTTGTCAGTTTTTTATGGACGTATAGAGGAACTCAATAAATTAGAGCAATTGATTCTTGAGGATCGCTGTAAACTAGTTGCACTGTTGGGAATGGGGGGAATTGGTAAATCAGCTCTGTCTGTAAAGCTGGCAGAACAGATTAAATATAGTTTTGAGTATATTATATGGCGATCGCTAAGAGAAGCTCCCCCTATTAAAGCTATCCTGGGGAACCTAATTCAGTTTTTGTCCAATGAGCAGGAAACAGAAGCTTCTTTACCAGAAAGCGTAGGCGATAGAGTGTCGCGACTGATTGATTGTCTGCGAGCCTCACGTTGTCTGCTGGTACTAGATAATATGGAGTC
The DNA here is from genome assembly GCF_009725235.1 of Scytonema sp. UIC 10036. The sequence goes on along the minus strand of NZ_WJFC01000069.1, from coordinate 14,871 downwards.
GATTTTGCGTAGTGGTAGTCGAGCGGGACTTTATCGAGAGGGATACGAGGAGTATGGGGAACTGCTTAGACGGGTGGGAGAAGCTAGTCACCAAAGCTGCTTAGTACTGACAAGTAGGGAAAAACCTAAAGAAGTGGCATCACTAGAAGGAGAAGCATTCCCTGTGCGCTCATTCTTAGTAGGTGGTTTGAAGTCAGTGGATGGGCAGGAAATTTTGAAACTCAAGGGGATCGCTGCTTCAGAGTCCGAGATCGAAACACTTATCGATCGCTATACTGGTAATGCCTTAGCTTTGAAGGTGGTTGCTACGACGATTCAAGATGTATTTTGTGGTAATGTTACTAAATTTTTGCAACAAGAAACAACTGTTTTTGGCGATATCTGTGAGCTACTAGACCAGCAGTTTGAGCGCTTGTCATGTTTAGAAAAGGATATAATGTACTGGTTGGCAATTAATCGCGAGCAAGTTTCTCTATTAGAGTTGGAAGAAGACATTGTATCACCAGTACCACCACAAAAATTACTGGAGGCACTGGAGTCTCTGGTAAGGCGATCGCTAGTTGAGAAAAGCGCAGCACTCTTTACGCTACAACCTGTAGTTATGGAGTATGTGACTAATCGATTGATAGAGCAAGTTTACGAGGAGATTGCTACTCAAAATCTTGATTTATTCAAATGTCATGCCTTGATGAAGGCGACAGCAAAAGATTATGTTAGGGAGACTCAAATTCGCCTCATTCTTAAACCAGTTATAGATGGGCTGTTGGCTATTTTTAAAAGCAAAAAACTTATTGAAAATCGGCTAACTCAAATTTTAGCAACGCTACGAGAGACATCGCCGCTGGAGCAGAGTTATACGGCAGGAAATGTCCTTAATCTGCTTTGTCATCTGGAAACAGATTTAACTGGCTATGATTTTTCAAATCTTACTGTTTGGCAAGCAGACCTGCGGAATATGAATTTGCACAATGTAAATTTCCAAAAGGCCAATCTAGCTAAGTGTGTTTTTGCTGAAACTCTCGGCGGTATTCATTCTGTAGCATTTAGCCCTGATGGAAAACTCCTGGCTACGGGAGATACTAACAATGAGATTCGCCTGTACCAGGTTGCGGATGGAAAACAACTGCTCACCTGCAAGGGACACACAGGCTGGGTCTGGCCGGTCACCTTTAGTCCCGATGGTCACGTTCTTGCCAGTGGCAGTGATGACCAAACACTGAAGTTGTGGGATACTAGCACCGGGCATTGCCTCGCTACCTTACAGGGGCATAGCGGTGGGACTTGGTCAGCCGCCTTCAGCCCTAATGGTCATATGCTGGCAAGTAGCAGTGAGGACACAACGGTAAAGTTGTGGGATATTCGTGATGGTAAGTGCATTAAGACTTTACAGGGACACGGTAGTCGGGTGTGGTCAGTCGCCTTTAGTCCTGATGGTACGACGCTGGCGACTGGGAATGACGACTATACAGTAAGGCTATGGGATATCCGTGATGGTAAGTGTATCAAGATCTTGCAGGAACATACCCATAGGATTCAGTCCGTTGCCTTCAGTCCGGACGGTTATATACTAGTTAGTGGTTGTCATGACCAAACGGTAAGGTTGTGGGATGTCGGCACAGGTCAATGCCTTCATACTTTGCAGGGTCATACTGACTTGATAAATTCAGTTGCCTTCAGTTTGGATGGTCGTCAGCTGGCAAGTGGCAGTGATGACCAAACGGTAAGGTTGTGGGATGTTAGAACAGGCAAATGCCTCAAAACTCTAAAGGGACATAGCACTCGGGTGTGGTCAGTCGCCTTTAGTCCTAATGGTACGACGCTAGCAAGTGGCAGTGATGACCAAACGGTAAGGTTGTGGGATGTTAGAACAGGCAAATGCCTCAAGACATTGCTAGGTTATAGTCATGGAATATGGTCTCTCAGCTTCAGTCCCAATAGCTATATGATTGCTAGTGGCAGTAACGATCAAACGATAAGCCTGTGGAATGCCAGCACGGGTCAATACCTGAAAACTTGGCGTGGACATAGTAATCGGGTCACATCAGTTTCCCTTAGCCCGGATGGTAGCATCCTTGCGAGTGCCAGTGAGGATCAAACGGTGAAGCTGTGGGATGTCAGCACTGGTCAATGCCTCAAAACTCTACAAGGACATAGTAATCGGATCTTATCAGTCGCTTTTAGTCCCCATGGTACTATGCTAGCAACTGGCAGTGATGACCAAACGGTTCGGTTGTGGGATGCCAGCATAGGCAAATGTCTCAAGACCTTGCAGGAGCACACCCAACGGATCTGGTTCGTTGCCTTCAGCCCGGACGGTCATACGCTAGCCAGTGGTTGTCATGACCAAAAAGTAAAGCTGTGGGATGTCGGCACTGGAAGTTGCCTTCATACTCTGCAAGGTCATACTGACTGGATCTGGTCAGTCGCCTTTAGTCCTGATGGTATGACGCTGGTAAGTAGCAGCGGTGACCAAACGGTGAAGCTGTGGGATGTCAGCACTGGTCAGTGTCTTAAAACTTTACAGGGGCATACCAATTGTGTATACTCAGTCACTTTCAGTCCTGATGGTTGCATGCTGGCTAGCGGTAGCGGTGACCAAACGGTGAAGGTTTGGGATGTCAGCACAAGCAGCTGCGTAAAAACTTTGTCGGGACATACTAAGTGGATCTGGTCAGTTGCCTTTAGTCCTGATGGTCAAATCCTGGCCAGTGCTAGTGAGGATGCGACGATTAAGTTTTGGGATGTAAAGATCGGTGAGTGTGTGAAAACTCTGAGAAGCTCCAGATTGTACGAGTGCATGAACATCACTGGTGTTAAAGGTGTAACTTCGGCGACTATTGCCACTTTGAAAACTTTAGGAGCGGTTGAGTATATAGAAAACTAGTACAGCACGGCGTAAATAAGCCAAGTATTAGATAGCCAACACTTTACCCTTATAAGTCCACTTAAAAGGTTTAGCCATTGTTTTATTAAAATAATCAATAAATTCTAAAATTCTGTTTTTGAGGTCGTCCAAACTTTTGAAACTAGCACGCTTCAATAACTTGCGAACTAAAATGCTGAACCAAATTTCAATTTGGTTGAGCCCTTCGGGTTCGCCAGTCGCTACAACGGGGGGAACCCCCGCAACGCCCTGGCTTACCAAGAAGAATGTTTGGGTGTATAATGGAAAACTCTTTCGTTGTGCTGGGTCACTTAAAAAGGCAGCACGAGATTTCATTGATTTGAGGATACCACTTTTATCTTTGATACCGAGGTCGATATCTAAACCTTCTTTTTCTGCAACAAAGCGAACTAATGATTCAGACTGGTGAGTATTTAGACAATCCATAATCAAATGCCATTTGATTGCAGTTGGGTCGCTTTCAATCCCTCATTCCGCACCCTAAGTGTCACACATGAATAAGATGAAGGAAAAGTAGTACAGAAAAACTATAAAAAGAGTAGAAAATAATCGCTCAATTAAGAATTTATAGTAATAACCTGAAAAGAGAATTTAGAGGCACATTCCCGTGCCAAGAGCGATCGCTCAATGCGTCTCAAGCTTGAGCCACGAAAATAAAAGAAATAGAAAATTTTAAGTTTTCTCAAAAGAAATATAGAAAAACGGAGACAGAATTACTTAGGAGAATTCTGTTGTTATGTTGAATATCGAAGAGATGTCTATACAGAACATAGACCATTTAGGGATAGTTGCAGGTATAGTAGATACCATTGGATTAGTAGAAATTATTAATGATTTATTGGGAAAAGAAGAAGATGAAAAAGTAAGTGCGGGTCACGTTGTGAAAGCCATGATTTTAAATGGATTAGGATTCGTTTCTCAACCTTTATATATGTTCCCCTTATAAAGCACAGCAGTCATGCGAAAGAGGATTTGCTTTTCTCAAAGACCCATCATTTTTTGCAAATAGCGTTTATCTTAAAAGACCGGAAAGAATCGAAGCATTGGCAATGATAATGGGTTTATGTTTGTTAGTCTATAAATTAGTGCAGCGACAAATACGTCTGGCTTTATATGAGTCAGGATTAACTGTTAAAAATCAGTTAGGGAAATCTATAGATAATCCTACCTTGAAGTGGATCTTTCAATGTTTTCAATCAATTCATCTTGTCACTTTTCATGAAGAAAAACAAATTTCTAATTGGAATCAAGAGAGAAATTTTATTCTAAATCTATTGCCTGAAGAATGCCAGCGTTATTATCGAGCGGTCACATAATTATATTTTGAAAATGTATATTTTCTTCACCAACGAGCTATTTTTTTGAGAAAATAAGTAGGTGGGCAGAAAAATTTATAGTTATGTAACAAAAACTTAACCCGAACTATTTTTGTTAAATTTTACACGTTGTGTACTGTAGTTTCCTTTTTCTCCTCTAGTTTCAATACCATCAATCACGGCATAAGCAAGGTCTAATTCATCATCAAAACTTTGTCCACGTAATTCGTCTTTTTTAAAGTGTTGCCACTCCAACTCTATCGGATTCATCTCGGAGCAATATTTAGGCAAGAAAAACATGTATAACCCCATTTGCTCCCACTTCGACCACAATTGTTTGACTTCTTTGCAGCGATGTACTGGCCCATTATCTTGCACGATTACCCTCATGCGCCCTAACTCTTGTGCTTCGCTCGCTTCTCGTTCCATCATATTTATATATGACCAACGGTCAATACCTCCAATCACAAGTCCATAAACAAAACTTATCAATGGTTGTAAAAATCCAATAATGCTTAACCTGCGACCACGACGTGCTGTTTGTTCCACACGTTTTTGCTCGCCTTTAAAGTAGTATGTGTAACCAGGTTCACTCCATGCACAAAAACCTGATTCATCTAAATACTTTAAGTCTATCTCTCCGGCACCTGCTGAGAGTTCTAGCATATCTAAGTCCGCTTGTTTATTCTCTCGTACTACCGGGTCTTGTTTTCCCTTATGACTTTTCCTTGTTCGCTTCCAATTGACCCCCTTTTTTTGAGTACCCGCCTTATTCTGTCGGGACTCAGCTTTATTGAGTGTTCGTGTTCTAATTTCTGAGCAAGTTGAAAACTATTGTATGTACGTGGTTCTTCTCTTAAGCATTTTTCTAAAAACACGATGTTAGCTTCCGTCTATTTTCGTTTCCTGCCTCTACCAGGCTTCTCCCAAAGCCCTGACAAACCGTGCTTCTCCCATTTGTGCAAAACCTCTCTTACAGTTTGAACTGTCAAACCAAAGTGAGCAGCTATATTCTCCACGTACCAACCATGAGCATTCAGCCTGATTACTTCTGCTCGGTCTTTGACTTTGTGTGGTACATCTGCTGTTCTTAGATTTAACAGGGTTTGGTTTTGCTCAGAAGTCAAAAATACTCTTAGACGGGTGCCCATACTTTTTGTTACCTCGGTAGATGCATTTACCGTATTTATATATCTTTACATAGTTTGGTTTTATTTTGCCTACCTACTTACTTATTCTCCCACAATAATACTTGGTTAACTTACGCCGACCTGTACTAGTACTTTTTTCCGGAGAGGTTTAAATATCAAGATTTGCAGCTATCAAGGTTTGTAGCCAGTGACAATACTCCAGTAGCCAAAGGTCGGCTTAACCTCAATATCAGTGAAACCCGTCTCTATCAGCATTGCTGACAACTCACGAGCTGAATATTGCTGACCCTCTGTCCACAATAGCATAGCAATGTTATACGCAGCAACGGCGGAAGGACCTGCTTTTTGGTCATCATAAAGCATTTCGTGTATGATAATGCGACCTCCTGGCTCTAAGCTTTCGAAGCTTTTCTGAGTGAGAAAACGGCCTTGCTCTAGTGACCAATCATGATATATATCAGCATAGAAGTGGATATCGGCTGCTGGGAAGGGCTGACTCCACATATTGCTCACCTGTGTTTTGATGCGACTCTGTAAACCGTAGTGCGTCACAAACTCTTGTGCTACTTCACATACAGTAGCGAGGTCAATAATCAGAGCTTGCAAGTTTGACCATTTCAACGTCGCGCTAATACTATGAACACCTGAGCCTCCACCAATGTCCAGCAAAAACCTGTGTCCTGACAAATCAATAACTTCCGGCCAAGCTAGCGCCGCTCCCATACTACGACTATGTGTTGCATAGGTAAAAGCACGTGCTAGGGCAGCCTGCTCTTGATGAGTCTGGAAGAGTTTATCACCAGAGTAAACCTGTGAGGAATTGGTAAGTACAGCTTTCTTTATGTTCTCAAACGAGAACACATAGTCGTTGGTTATCGCAAAGTCTAAGAAATCGCCTAAATACGTTGGACTGCTTTCGAGGAGATAATCTTCCGCAAACAAGGTGAGCGAATAGCAATCATTTTTGACTTGCAAAAGCCCCATACATACACTCATCGTTAAGAGCGCTTCAGCCGGACGGCAGTTAATTTGTAACGCCTCACAGACTTCTGCTAGCGTCCGTGGTTTTTCAGCGAGAAGAGGAAAGATTTTGAGATCATAGGCAACGAGGAAGGTTTTATATCCAACATTTCCAGAGTTAATAATATTCCACAATAGCTTTTCATCCGTCCTTGGTTTCTGAATGGTAACAAAAGCGTTTTGGTTCATCCAACTTCTCCTTATCAGGGTTACTGTAACCATTTGGCTGCAATTCGTTTAGTGAAATATGCTAAGTTTGAGTTTTTGCATAAGACCTCCCATATCAAATTGCCAGCAATCATTCAACACAATCCATGTTGTTTGTCCATGTTCCAAAATTTGCAATAAGCTTAGAATGTGATATAATTTATGCCGCAACTTAATTTTTGGCAAAACAGATATTTTTAAAGCAAGTGAGATTATACAAAACTCGTCACTCGCACTTCCATCTCACCTGTCTTAGTGTGCGGTATATCCTCCATCAATCATCATGTTGTGCCCCGTGATGAAGGAAGCCGCATCCGAGCACAACCACACCACAGTTTTTGCCACCTCCTCTGGCTTGCCGGTGCGTCCTATGGGATGCTTTGCCGTAAGTTGAGTTAGCACATCTGCGGAGTGAGTAGCCAGCATATCGGTCTCGATAGCACCAGGACTTACAACATTGATCCGGATGCCTTCCTTGGCATACTCTATCGCTGCTGCTCGGGTTAAGGCAATGACTCCGCCTTTGGTAGCACAGTAGCTAGCATAGCCCGCAAAACCAACAATACCAGCGACGGAAGCTATGTTCACGATCGCGCCGCAGCCCTGTTTGAGCATCGCCCTGAGTTCGTACTTGAGGCAAAGCCATGTTCCTTTGAGATTTACGTCAACTAGACAGTCCCAGTCCTCTTCCGACATATCGATGATTAAGCTAGACACCCCCCCGATCCCGGCGTTGTTACAAGCGCAGTCCAGACGACCATAAATATCTACGGTTTTGTTGACCAGCGTCTCGACTTCAGCAGTATTTGATATATCGGTCTTGACGAAAATAGCCTCACCTCCTACCTCTAGTATGCGGCGTACAGTTTCCTCCCCCTCGATGCTTCGACGGCTAGCAGCCACAACCTTCGCTCCAGCGCGTGCAAACGCCAGTGCTGTCGCCCGACCAATGCCTGATGAAGCCCCAGTGACCAGCGCGACTTTCCCATACAATTGACTTATCATGCGTGTGCTCCTTTTGATTTCTCTGTTTTGCACTAACTGATAGCTATTTGCGTTTCCTTCGCGATACTGCACCTAAAGCACCAAACGCCAACACTCCTAAAACAATGGAAGATTCGGGGACAGGCACTGGCAAGAGCACTGAAAATGCTAATTCTCTGATTAGCTTATGAGTAGCAGTTGTCGAATGGACTTCGTCTTAGAACAAAAACTTGTCTGGGGTACATACAACTGAGTGTGTAGGAATGTCTTAGTCAACTACTAGAGCGCCGGTCCACTAATATATATTGACAAAAACGGTATTATGTGTATTGTGTAAAAACGCTGATTTTGGACTAAGTATTTGGGTTCGGTTTTTAGCGATCACATTAAAACATAACGCCAAAATCGCCGATTTTAATAACCCCCATATTTTGCGTTTTACGTCAAGCACTTCTACTGGACCGGCGCTCTAGATATGTTTTAAATCTTGGTAAATCTACTTAACAAAGAGCGAAACTGATGTCTAAGGAACTTTTCACTGCCTCCTCAGGTTCGTTGAGATGTAAAACAGGACCTAGCGCCACATCACCCCAACGCATCACACTTGCAGAGGAAGCACCAGCTGCACCTAAGCCATAGACGAGAACCAGGTCATTTTCGTGAATTTTGCCTAACTGAGCAGCAAAGTATAGATTGCCTACCGTGATTACTGGTCCAATGTTTGCAAACTGAGGGTAGAGGTTGATTGTACGTTCTTGGTTAATGCCTAGTACGTGCGTGCAGAAGCTTGCCCCCCAAGCAGTGGATGTATTGAAAATAAAAAAGTCGATTTGCTCAATAGTTATATTGGCCGCGGCAACAGCGCCCTCACAGCACGTACGCAGTTGCTCCACGGCCGTTTCGCGAATCGCCTTGTTTGCGCCTTTGCCCATCTGCATATGCACTCGCGGATTGCCGTGCTTATCTGGAGTGAGTTTAGCAAAAAAAATGTCACATAGAGTAGCAGTATGAATGGTCTTTGTACCGAGGATGCCCTGGTTCGGTTTGAGTGAACCGACCACAAAAGCTCCGGCACCGTCACTCATAAACCATGAGAGGGTATCGTCTTCATCGAAAAAGCGAGAGTAACTACACGAAATAACCACCAGCACATTGCGGTACTCTCCCGTGCGTACTAGGGCACAAGCAGTTTGAAGCGCAACCGGAGTAACCCCGCATGCTGCATCGAGATTCCAGGCAGCACCCTGCAAACCCAATTGACGAGCCAGGAAGGCAGCATCGCCAAATCCAATTTGTTCAGGCCAGATCGAGGCGACGAGCAAGAGATCGAGTTCTTCGGGAGTAAGCTTTGCCGCGTCGAGGGCATCACGAGCCGCACGCTCTTCCAGCATCAGCGATGACTCGTCCGGACTGAGCACACATCGTTCAACGGTGCCGCGAAATGGGTCTGATAGATAGGGTACCATCTCTTGGTCAAACTCGTTGATGGGGGCGGAGCCAGCGAGCGAAAACAGCCTTGCCAAACTTTTTTGCTCCGCTTGAGCAACTAGTTCCGGGTATTTTTCTCTGTAGTAGTCGTTTGTACGTTTGATGCTTGGAAAACTCACGGCGAGCGAGCGAATACCGACTGGGTCATGCACCATAAAAAACCTCCTCTCAGGAATTTGTAGCGCCTTGCGAAATCAGACTTTCAATACGACCTCCAATCAGTGCAGGTCGTGTCGGGTCAATGACCACGTCAACAACGAACGGACCAGTCGCGGTCATTGCTTTCTCCAGCGCTGCTAGAATGTCAGACTCCCTTTCAACACGGATGCCTTCGGCTCCCATACCACAAGCAATCTTGACGAAATCCGCCTGCGGAATCTCTACATCCATGTCCTTGAACCCCTGCATCTTTGTTCCCTGGTCGCACATATTATAGCGCCCGTCATTGAGCACAATCCAAACGGCAGGAATCTGGTATTTCACAGCCGTGCTTACCTCATTGTTCATAAGCATGGCACCATCTCCGACGATAGCAACTACCTTACCATTGTGTGCCAGTGCGGCACCTACAACACCCGTGACGAAATGACCCATAGACGCGAACCTGGTTGTGACTCGAAAACGGCTTGGTTTAGCAAATCGCAATAGGTGAATTCCCCAAGCCATCGAGTTCCCCCCCTCAGCCATCACTACCGCATCACTCCCCTCGACTATTAGCCGTTGCATTACATTCATCAGTACCTCGGGTCGTACCAAACCATCCGCACGTGGATTGATTGCTACACGGTAGGGTCTCGGCAAAAACTGGATTTTTGACCGTCTTTGACGCTTCGGGAAATACTTCAGTAACTCTTTCACAAACATTCCTGCGTCGGACTGAATAGCAAACGTCTTGGTAGATGGATACGCAGTTCCTGGAACTTCTGGATCTATATCGATATGCACGAACCCTCGTGAGGGAACCATCGTAGGACTCCAGAAAGAAGTCCACTCACCAAGGCGCGTTCCCAACACCAGCACGCGTAAAGGACGGTGTTCCTGCATATACTTTAGAACCGACTTATGTCCGGCAAAGCCTGTGATCCCCACAAATTGAGGATGGTCTTCGGGAAAAATGCCCTTGCCGCGCGGCGAACACATCACTGCTGCCCCCGTCTTCTCTGCAAGCTGGCGAATCTCCACCGCTGCATTCCGCGCACCAAAGCCAACCCAAATAGCAAATGATCCTTCCGATAACAACCGCGCACATTCTGAAATAGTTTCTTCACTGGCGGCTGGGGGAGCAACAGAGAGAGTCACTCGTGGCAACGATTTCGCGACTGAACTTGTTTGGATGTTGGTAGGGATATTCAAGTATGCGACAAAGCCACCCAGTTGGGCTAAGCCTTTCGCCAGCCGTCTTTTGACCTCTGGGAGTTCATCACTACATTCAAGAGTAGTTGCGTAATGAAACAGATCTCCCGAGGTAAAAATTCCGGCACTGGGCATAGTGTAAGCGCTGGTTTCTTGGAAAGCCCACCGTCCGCGTTGCGGTGCTGAGGTGGAAGGCGACAGAAAAATCACCTTAGCGCCCTCCCAGCGTGCAGCAAATAAACCGGTTAACGCGTTCGTGATCCCCGGACCTGCTGTGGTGAATACGACGACTGGACGATCGCTCGCAAAATAAGCCTCGGTAGCTGCAAAAGCTGCACCCGCTTCATGACGAAAGTGCAGTACGCGTATGGAACTGTGTTGTAGTGCGTGCCAGAGGGGTGCGATCGCACCTCCCGAAACACCAAACGCGTATTGCACTCCCATCTCTTCCAGCATCTTGACTACTACAGAAGCTACCGAGATAGCGGTAGATTGCTGGCTGCTAGGGGAAGGCAAGATATCCAACGAGGGATTTAAATGGACATCCGCACGAGGAATGGAAGAGTGAGATGAATACTTTCGGTGCTTAGCACGATCTGGTGCGAATGAAACAACGGTGTCTTGTTCCAATTTTTTAGTCGCACTCGTCTTGATAGGATAATCTGTAGAACTCATAATTGGTAAAGGTAAATGCACGTAGATTGACAATCAGCCCTACTTGTGTGTTAGTTATGGGGTATCAGCTAGAAAGGCAATTGAACACTGTAGTGGCGTTCGCGAGTGGTTCAACATAGCAGCGATCGCAGTAGGAAACCTACCATCAACCCCCTTGACATCACACGCATTATATATAGATGTCACTACTGATGGCATATGCAGATGAGCTGCTGTGCTGAATCGCGTCAAACGCCTTATATCTGGAGGCGGCTGCGTTATTCTCAAAGATTTCTGTATGCTAAGCCAAAAGAAACGTGTTTTGTTAACTGTATGGTATGTGTTCATAGCAAGATGCAAAGTAAAACTACTCTGGATGATGTTTTGCGTTGAAAGGCAATGTGAAACTTATCTGTAGTAGGCACTTAACTCGCAAGAGAAGCACTCTTGGTAAATAATTTCTAAAGTCCTAAAGCACAAAAGTACTTTTTTAAGGGACATTAGTCCTAAAGCACAAAAGTACTTTTTTAAGGGACATTAGTCCTAGAGCATGAAAGTACTTAATACGGATCGTTTATTACTACTCAGGAGTGTTAACCCATAGGTATTCTCCAACAAATCTTTAAAGTTCAACCAATATCCTAAAAGTTAGACGTTGCGTTAAATCCTTGGCGCGAGAACAAAATTGGTCTTCTAAAGGAGACTTGCTGTTGCAGCTAGATTCGGCACAATACAATGAAGTATTCTAATTTCGCAACTCACACCTTGGAAGGGTGCGGTTACACGAACTTAGCCTACCTACATAAGCTAAAAGCCTACAGAGGTAGGCTTTGCTTGCGTAGCCCCAGGCTTCTAGCCCGTAGAGTATTTTTGCAAAAATGGAATGCTCTCCAATACAATATACACTGGGATCGCCGCAACTACCATCACCATTCTGATTGTGTAATACAAATTCCAGATTACCCTTTGGTTGCAAGGCAGGCGGCAGAAGCAAGGCACAGGTTGTGTCGTAAATACCGAATGAGATATGCCCCCAGGGATCGGCCATACTCTCTTGAAGTAACTGTCGGACAACGGACTCAATCTGCAATGGCAAGAGAGAATAGACAGGCAAAGTAGAAGAACTAGACATAATGCACCCTACCTTCATATGTCCTTTCTATTAAAGTAGTCCTAAGAGTGTAATACAGTATTACAGCGGGTAGTCAATTAATAGCTCGCTCTATCACGGTTTTCAAGCCTTTGAGAGATGATTTAATGAATCTGCCTAAATGAGAGGGACTTGGATAACTTCCTGTTCTATGATTCGTTAAACTGTTTTCCAGAATATCTTGGTCTACAACTAATTTAATGTAACTACAAAAGACATTTTAGAAATTAAGCAGAATAATGTAGCTTTTGAAACATCAATAAATCCTTTAGGTTAAGTATTGTATATCTATTCTTCTGCCTGAAATTAATACTACTATAACTTTACAACTTTTTACTCTCAACTATACATATATTCACATTTTTTTCCATATCTAAAGCAAAACAAGTCTATAGCACATAGTGAAAATTTTTTCTCTAAACGACCTTTGGCTGTGGCAAATATTCTCAGCTATAATCTACAACTTTATTACAGGTTTGTTCAACCCCTTATTGATCTTGCCAAACCAACATCGCTCCCTTCAAGCAAAATAAAAATCATGAATTAAAAATGATTTTTATTTTTTAATTTAGTTGGAGCGGAGTAATGGTTACAGGGAGGTGGCTAACACGGAAGACACTGTAGGTAATTCCACTTACTTAGTTATAGCAGTTTTCACATAGAGGTATAAGAATCTAAAACCATACTCGAAGAGTTCGTATTATATAAAGTCAATACAACAATCCGGTAGTCTTTTTGAAAAGTAAAACTTAGGTGTACTATAGGTGATAGTCTTCATAATTGTCCTAACGAACTGAAGTTTGTTATTACTAAGTTTGTCATTTATGTAAAGTTATGTCTATTGAAGATGGATAACTTAAGGACAAACTTAACTGCATTGACATACTCCCACCTTCTTGTCCTTGGCATCTAGTTGCACAACAGAGTGTTTGGCAGTAACAATAAGAGTACTATCCGGCTTAATCTTGTGTCAGTTAGCACCCTCGAGTTTAGCTCAAAGTCGAGTCGTGCGATATTTGGTAGCTTGAACAATCAAGGCGGGAGACGCTACGGGTTCACAGAGTGTCCCGAAGGAAAGGTTTGTCGATCTTCTGCCCCCTCATTATATGAGCGATGATAAGGCAAGGGCATTTCTTGCCAGCAACTTCGGCAGAACCAGTACACACGGTTATTACGAATATGCTGCAACAGTCGATGGGAACAGCAGGGACAATTTTTCACCTGAACAGCTAGTTTAAAGCTAACCTCTGACGGCTGACTGCTCCGAGCTTTAATCGACGACTCGCTCCAAGTGGTTGCTACCCAATGCATTGGCAATCCCTTCCTATTCCATAAATTATAAGTAGCCTTAAACAGTCACTACTTCATAAATGTTATGCCCAGCGTCCTTAAGGACTTGTAACGCCTTTTCTCGCTCTTTTAACGTTCCTTTCGTCATCAAAGCAAATTTTCCTGCTATGATTTCGTTTTCGTACATGGGAATTTCCAGTTCCCCAAACAGTGCGCCTGTTAAACATCCTACTGATGCACCAACAGCCACTCCCAAAGCCAAACCTTCTACAGCTCCCAAAAGCAAACCAAAAATTGGTCCGGCAACAATAATCGGAGCAATTGCAGGAATTAATAGGAATTCAGCCCCGGCGATCGTACCTAACACTGTACCTAAAACGGTTCCCCAGCACCCAATTTCTGTTGCTCCTTTCTTGGCAATATTTTTCCAGTTAAAAAAATCACGTGTTTGGAAAACCTTACTAAAAATCGATAAGTTGTTTACATCTAAACCTACTTCATGTAATTCCAGTACAGCATTTTCTGCCTCAGTTTGAGTGGAAAAAATGCCAATACATATATATTTTTCCATATCATTACCTTGTGATACAAAAAACTTGAAAAGTATTGAATCGACAGTGTTTAGTAGCCAAGGGACAAGGATTGTATATTTACCAATCTCATCCCCAGTCTGTGTTGCTCAGCGTATCCGCCAAACGTATAGTATATAATAAACAGCATTTTTTCAGCAGAAATATGCTCCTAAAAGAGCAAAGAAGAGAGGAGAGGGAATTAAGGAATAAGAGAAAGGTGAAAGGTAAAAAGAGAAAAAAATATAAATTTTCACCTTTGCTCTTGATTCTGATAGTGGCATTAAAGAAGAGAGAAGTCTAATGAATATTGTTCATCTTCAAACCTGTTTTCACCAGTTAAGATACACATATTAAAGCTAAACTTAGTACTGCTGGGGAAATCTAAGTTATAGGCTAAATAACAGTGTCTCTACACACTACCAAAACTCACCAAAAATCCTTAACACCAACCGTATTCTTTTTAAGAATGATAACTTAAGGGCAAACTTAGCTGCAATAGGAATATGCTGAAGCATCCCTAACAAAAAATAATGTTACGGGGCTTAAACGCCCTCATGTCGGCACTAAATACTCCGTCATTAGTACGTCTGTTTAAGAGGATGTTTGAAAAGTTGTTTGTTGTGCTTTTAATCACATTATTACCCCCCTTAATCCCCCCGATGTATTGGGGGGAAACAAGAAAAATTCGGTTCCCTCCCCTTTACAAGGGGAGGGTTAGGGTGGGGTAAAAAATATTTAATACATCAATCATGACTTTTCAAACATCCTCTAACTATGGTGT
>NZ_WJFC01000068.1 GCF_009725235.1 Scytonema sp. UIC 10036 | reverse complement strand
AACTAAGATAACGTGACTTGTTCTCATCTAATAACTACGTTGCAAGTTTTTTATCACTGTATTTAGATCCAAATTTTATTTAGATGGAAAAATTTTTATGTCATATTCTAATGATTCCTCTGTAATAAATTTTTTTGGTTTGTCTATAGAGCAAAGAGAAATAGTAGCTTATTTGCGTAAAAATTTTAATTTGAAAGAAGCTTGCCAAAACATTATATATCATAAAATTATTCAACAAACCAGTCGAGAACAAGGTATAATAGTAACTCCTGTAGAAATTCAGGTAGAGTTAAATCGTCTTTTAAGAGAGAAACATTTGGAGAGCAGCACTAATGTAGTAGATTGGCTAGCCGAAAATATGCTAACAGTCAAAGATTGGGAATCAGCGATTCAAGAAGATCTGATAGAGCAGAAATTAGCTGAAATTTTATTTTCCCAAGAAATAGAATTTTTTTTTAGTCAACATCAAGCTGATTTCGATCAAATATTACTTTATCAACTCATTGTTCCTTACGAACAGCTAGCGCACGAACTCTTTTATCAAATCTCAGAGCAAGAAATAAGTTTGTATGAAGCGGCTCATTTATATGATATTGATGAGAAACGTCGTAATTGCTGTGGTTATGAAGGTAAAATTTATCGCTATAACTTAATACCAGAACTTGCAAATCTTGTTTTCAATGCTAATCTTGGAGAATTAATTGGTCCAGTTAAGACGCATCAAGGAAGCCATTTATTGATGATTGAGGAATTTATTCGCTCTGAATTGACAACTACAATACGTCAACATATATTAAATCAGATTATGACTCAGTGGTTGGAAAGTAAGCTAAACAATATGCTGCAACACAATTCTTCAGAAAATTCTGAGTGATTTATCAAAATTACGAGATAAATACATGGCTCCAGCCAAAGAATACTATTTAGGGAATTGGACAGAAATAATTACACATTAAATTTCGGACAGCACAAGGATTCGGATCGAATTTTGTGTAATTAATTTCGTCCAACTACTTATAGGCGTTCAATCATCCTTGATATAAGTTCTAATAGTAGCCTTGGTTTGTTCGAGCGCCACGCTCCCAGATTGATACAATGACTGTACATCAGCTCCATCTTCAGGATATTGCGCTACGCCAACGCTAACTGTCACGCGAAATTTTTTGTTATCAGCGGTAGTGAACTCTTGGTTGTGTAGAATTTCTAGCACTTGAACGAGTCTTGGGTACCCATGACTTCGACTCATACCATACATACCTATGACAAATTCTTCTCTATCCCAACGAGAGACAACATCTTCTCCGCGAAAGGATTGCTTTAACAGTTGTCCAAGTTGGCGCAAAACAGTATTGCCTGCTGCATAACCAAACTTTTGGTTAATTTGCTTAAAGTTGTCTACATTCAAGATAGCCAAGCACAAGGGTTGATTGTGGCGCAAGCTCAACCGCAATAACTTATTTAGGTCTTGAGTTGCTCGATAGTAACTACACACTCCAGTTAACAAGTCCATTTCTACTAACTTTTTCTGTAACTTTATACGCTCTAAGCAGCAGAGAATGCGAGCCAAGAGTTCTGGTTCAACAATAGGCAAGCTGACAAAGTCCTCTACACCAATAGCAAAAACTTGATGGATAGTATTGGCATCCACGTGCTCGGTGAGCAATAAAATCGGCAATCCACTCCAACGTTTATCGTTTCGTACTGCCTGACACAGTTCAATTCCATTTAAATTGGGCATATCAAGGTTCATTATTAGTAAATCTGGTACAGCACCTTCGAGGGTTTCCCAAAACTTTTGAGGATTGTCAACAATAGTGACTTTCAGCCCCCAAGGCTCTAATAGAGCTTGTAAAGTGGTTGTTACTTGAGGGTTATTGTCTGCAACCACGATCGCTGCTTCTATCTCCATGCCAGTTGGTTGCAGTACTTGCATGACTGCCTGTACCACTTCATCTATAGCTAATGGTTTTTGTAAAAACCCGCGTCCGCCCAATCGAGCTACTTCTAAACGGGTTCTTAAATTGTTATCTTCTGTAAAGACTAAAACAGGTATTGGTGGCTTTTGGAGCAAAAGTTCTGCTAACAGCGCCAAGCTCTCTTGAATTTTGTTCCCGGTAACGGGATCGAGTAATACCACATCCGGACGGACAGAGTAAATTTTATCCCTAGCCTCAGACAGGTTTGTTGCTATTTCTGCAACAATTCCCCGAGCTTCAGCCTCAAGCAGTAACTCTCCAACTAGTTTGCGATCGCTGTCAACTATTAATAACTTGGGACGCTCATTTTTATGACTTATAACTTTTAAACCCAATTTTTGGGGCGAACACTCAATTTCTTTGCGTAAAGCAAGCACCAATGTATGCAAGTGTTTCGCTTTTTGCACTCCATAAGGCAACCCAGCTTGCAGATAATGTTCAATTGTACGAACCAGCTGTGAGCTTTTATTTAAACCATAATGACACAATGAAGCTGCTAGTGTATGAGCTTCCTGCTGTGCTATTGTGCGTTGTTCCTGAGTAAGAGTGCCTTCTAAATAAGCTTTGGCTGCTTGTTCAAGCACACACATCTGATAGTTAACTCTTTCTTGAAATGTATTCCCCATCTCAGGCAATGTTGATCGTGTTTGCTGCTGACAATTTTTGTCTCTCCGATCGGAGGTGCTATCCGAAGGTTTTGCTTGTGATACTTTCAAACGATAACCCATACCATAAACAGTTTCGATAAAATCAGAGGCTGCACCCACTGATTTTAATTTCTGCCGCAAACCCTTGATTTGAGTTCTTACTGCGTCTTCTGTAGGTACGTTTTCATATGACCAAACGTGCTCAATAATTTTCTCACAACTAAACACTTGGGAAGGATACCGCAGGAACAACTCTAGCAGAGCATACTCTTTAGGGGTTAATTGTATAGGCCGTGATTTATACTCTACTTCAAGTTTGCTAGGATCGAGGTGCAACTCTCTCCATTTTAATACTGGTGATAGTATGGAACTACTTCGACGCAATAAAGCACGAATGCGAGCAACTAATTCCTTAGAGTCAAAGGGCTTCACAACATAATCATCTGCCCCTGCGTCTAACCCCATAGCTTTATCTTTACTGCTATTTTGACCTGTTAGCAAAAGGATAGGTACTTTAAAACCGTGTGTTCGTAACTGTCGGCAAAGGCTAATACCATCCAGTTTAGGCAACTTGATATCAAGCAATATCAAGTCGTAGTGAAAAGCTTGAATTAAGCTCCAAGCAGCTTGACCATCTGTGGCTAGTTCAACCGCATAATTTTGATTTTGAAGAAGTGCCGTAAGTGCTTTGATTATCCATTCGTTGTCTTCTACAATAAGAATCTTCATAATTGCTAATTCCTTTAAATTTTTGTTGTTCATGTGTTATGGAAAGATTTTTGAATTGTGAAATATCTATGCCTCCTACTCAATACTGCTTGGAGCGTCTGTTTATAGGAATGTCAGGTGTTTCGCTTGTTTGTTAATTCTGTTTCCCGAGCAGGGCTAGTTGGAGCAACTGGAATCTCTACAATAAAACAAGTCTGGTTGTTAGCACTCTCAACCCGGATTGTTCCGTTCATTTGCTCAACTAGTTTTTTAACTAATGTTAGCCCTAAGCCAGTACCGCCCTGTTTCGAGCGATCGAAACAGGGAAGGCGATAGAACTTGTCAAAGATTCGCTTAATTTCTTCAGGAACAATCTCTACTCCTGTATTTGTAATAACCAATTGCAGGAGGGATAACTGGCGGTACTCTAGGAGATTGGAAACTTTTTCTGCAGTTGTTTCATCTTTTTGAACAGCGATCGCTATTGAAATCTTCTCGCCGGGAGGAGTATATTTACCAGCATTGGTAAGCAATTCTTTGATAATATGGCTAAAGCTGACCGAATCAATTTCGACGATCGTTAAGTCTAGTGCAAGAGTAGACTCAAAGTTTTGTTGCTGGTTTTGAAATTGAGTTTCAAATGGTTCAATAATGTGCTCAATCAAATTCTGAAGGTTAATTTGTGTCAGTTGTTCGGGGTATGTTCCTGCTTCTAAGTGTTGCAAATTTAATATGTCATCAATCAACTTCAATTCGCACTCACACTCTTTTTGTAAGAGTGCAAGATATTTAACAGTTGGATTCCTCCCAACAGGTGTTGAAGAAATTTCTGGAATCTGGTCATGTCTTTGCTCATTTAAATTTGTCAATAACTGTATTATCATTGTCATATTAGCAAGGGGAGAGCGTAATTCATGGGTGATGGTGTTGAGAAAATTGTCTTTCAGTTGATTGAGCCGTTGAAGTTCTTTGACCTGGGCTTGAGAGGCTTCATAGAGATAAGCTTGGCGCAAGGCAACTGCACATTGGTTGGCGACTTGTTGCACTAAATGAATTTCCATCTCACTGAAACAGGAATTAGTTTCTTTAAATAACCACAAATCGCCCAAAATGCCTGTTTCTTCCACCCGATCGTCAAAAATGGGACACGCTAAAATTGCAGAGTGGCTGCGAGTTGGTATCGGCTGAATTTGGCAGAAGCCTAAATAACATTTCTGCTGTTGCAACTGATGGTAAATTTCCGGTGCGTCTGCCATATAGAGTAGTTGTCCTTGACTAACAGGTTCTCCTGGCGCAACATACTGGTAACGAATGATAGAGGATTGATGCTTAGGAGTATAAAACGCTGCATCACAGCATTTCGCTCCCAAGGCTATTGCCAGTTCTTTTACAGCACTTTGCAAGATTTGGTTTCGATCGAGAGAATCTCGAACTTTATCAGAAATCCGTTTGAGTGTTGCTTCAAAGTTTAAGGATTGCTGTAATTCCAGGGTGCGAAGTTGTATTTGTTGCTCTAAATTAACATTCAGTCGCTTGATTAGGGCTTCGGCACGCTGACGTTCTTCAATTTCCTGTTCTAATCTTTGATTTTGCTGAATGAGGAGTTGCTGCTGTTGTTGAAGGAGTAATTGATTTTTAATTCTTGCCAGGACTTCTAGTTCTTCAAATGGTTTAGTAATGTAATCTTGTCCCCCTAACTCAAAAGCTCGTATTTTATCTTTGATTTGATCGACCGCACTAATAAAAATAATCGGAATTTGACGTGTTTTTTCTAAAGTTTTCAATTGCTGACAAACTTCATAGCCATTCATGTCTGGCATATTGATGTCGAGCAGAATTAGATCGGGTTGATCTCTCTGGACAGCTTGTAGTGCCATTCTGCCATTGAGCGATTTACGAACGACATAACCCCGCAACTCTAGCATATTGGCTAACAAGCGTAGATTATCAGGAGTGTCATCTATGAGCAAAATCTTGGTTTGAGATGCAGGTTTAAATAGCGTAGCCATAGGAGTTTCAATTAGGCTTGAGTCAGGGTAGCGAGCACTTCTAGCTGAAAATTATCAACCAAATATTTTAGGGCATTTGCTAGGGGTTGTTCTTGGATGGGAATTTGAGCAATCAGTTCGTAGACCTTGGTATCATTGAGATCGAGTGCTGCTTCATGTACTTGAGCAATCCACTCTGGTGGCATGACTTGCAAGTCTTGGGGCGTCAGGGGTTGTTGGAGCGAAGTGGCTGTGTTAATATCTGGTGCGATCTCTTCAGTATAGAGGTAGCGTACTCCCAAGTAGCGTGCTATCTTATCGAACACCGCTGTTAGCACAAAAGGTTTGGCAAGGTAGTCGTTACAACCCGCTTGAAGACTAGCAATGCGGTCTTCTTCAAAAGCAGAAGCAGTTAAAGCAATAATGATTACATTTTCGCCCCCCTGAGTTGTTCGGATTTTTTGAGTGGCTGTGTAACCATCCATGACAGGCATTTGAATATCCATCCAAATCAAGTGAGGTTGCCATTCCATCCACTGGGTGCAAGCTTCTGCGCCATTTTCCACTGCACAAACTTCAAACCCAACTGACTCCAGTAACGTAACTAGCAGTTGACGATTTTCAAGAACGTCTTCTACCACAAGAATACGGTAAGTCGGTTGTCCTGGTTCCAGACCAATGACATGGCGAGTTACTTGAGGCTCTCCCAAATCTACTGAGTCTGCTAAACGCAACGGTATCTGGCAGATGAAAGTAGATCCTTGGTTCAAAGTACTGTGGACTGTAATATCACCACCCATCAATCGGGCAAATTGACGGCTGATGGATAAACCCAAACCTGTACCTTGAACATGGCGACCCCGTTCTGTTTGCATAAAGGCTTCAAAAATGGATTCCAAATCTGACGGAGCAATGCCACAGCCCGTATCTTTAACTTCAAGATACAGGATAATTGTTTGTTTAAGATTGGTTGAACTCGTTTGGTTAATGGTGACATTGCTTGGCAAAACAGCTTTACACCTAAGCGTGATACTTCCTCTTGTTGTAAATTTAATAGCATTGCTTAGCAAATTGATGGAGATTTGGCGCAGTTTTGCTTCATCACCGTACACATAACGGGGGACAGTAGCATCCCAGTTACTTCTAAGATTTAATCCTTTCTCAGATACTTTCAGGGCAAACATATCCATGACACAATTCAGCAGGCAATGCAAATCGAAGGAGTTTTCGGTGAGTCGCAATTGCCCTGCTTCAATCCTGGACATCTCTAAAACGTCATTAATAAGTGCGAGCAAGTGTTTTCCACTGCGGTTAATGATGCTTAAATTTTCACGAAATTCATCTGGAGTATTATGAGCACGTGTCATTAATTGGGTAAATCCCAAGATGGCGTTAAGCGGAGTCCGCAATTCATGGCTCATTTTAGCAAGGAACTGGCTTTTGGCGCGATTAGCAATCGCAGCTCTTTCTGCAGCTTGTTCCAGAGCTGCCTGTGAAAACTCCAGTACTGCTAGCATGAAGGTGTTTCGCATTTCCCAGGCTGCTTCAATCTCGGCTGGTTGCCAAGGTAGCGATTTTGCTTGAACCGTTTCTTTCCAAAGTTCAAATGATTTACGCGGTGTTAGGCGTATTTCCCCATTGCTGGTGGAAGTAGACATGGGTTTATTAGGGTCGCCCGCCCAGTGAACCGTCTGAATTTGCTCCGGTCTAAACCAAACAATGTGATACGACTTTTGAGGTAGAACAATAGAAATTGCTAAAATCCCACTTGCAACTGATGTGAATTGCTGTGCTTGGGGGTAAAGTTGAGAGATAGAATCAGTAACAAACATCGCTCTTGTTTCTTGCTGTAACAGCCAAGTCATGAATGCCTGAACTTCAGAGTAGGAAGGTGTTTGACCAAGTAGCGAAACTTCTTTATCTAAAATGAGGGCGGCTCCCCGTGCATGAACCAAACTCAATAACTCAACTTCGTTGTGCCGCAGCACTAATTCTATAAAGCTGGCGTCGTTGGCAAAAGTCTGTCGCAATTGTTCCTGAATTGATTTAACCTGTAGGCGATAGCGATTCATCTCCTGTTCTTGTTGATAAACTAACTCAACTGAGGCAAACTGACCTAAAAATTCACAGGCTTTGCGCGTTTCATAATCAACATACTTGGGAGTGCTATGATGGCAAGCAATCAATCCCCAAAGTCTTTTCTCGTTAATCAAGGAAATCGACATGGAAGCCGCAACACTCATATTTTGCAAATATTCCACATGGAGAGGTGATACACTCCGTAAATTGGCACGACTGAGATTGAGTGGCATTCCATTTATGGGACTATTTGTAGGAATGAGTTGGACTGGTTGATAGTTGACATTGGGAATCAATCGCAGCCAATTTTCATAATAGAGTTGACGGGCTTGCTGGGGAATATCGGAAGCGGGATAATGCAAGTTTAAATAACTCTCCAAGTGTTCGGCTTTATCTTCCGCAACCACAACCCCACTGTTGTCAACCGCAAATTGGTAGATCATAACGCGATCGAACCCGGTTATTTGTCTGACTTGTTTGACCAAAGTTTCGACCAAATCTTTGAAGGTTTTAGTTTGTCGAATTTTAGCAATGCCTTCTCTCAAAAGGTGGTAAAACTTGAGAACCTGCTGGCTTCTGGTGACTTCACCAGGTTCTAGCTCCATGACTAACACCCCGTCGGTGCGGTGCAAAAGACTTCGGAAACTTTGAAATTCCGCTTTTTGGTTAGCGGATGATGTCGGGACACTGCGAAATCTCAATTCCAACGGGCTAAATACTTCCCAGTTGTCTTGTTTGAGACATTGAGAAATTTCCTTAACTTTCGTTTTCGAGCATAGCCGAGTAAGTGGTTGTCCGAGCAGCTCTTGAGCAGCTATACCCAAGACTTGCTCGACATTTTCACTAACTTGCAAAATCTCCAGTTGCGGCTCGCACAATGTCAGCAATAACCCATGTGGTTGAATTAGACCGGGAATGTGGATCGGTTCGCGATCGCAGTTGCTGAGATTGCAGGGTTCTGGAGTAACAGATTCTGTAAAATTCGTTGTGTTTAATGCTTGCATTTTCAAACTTGATAATGACTTACACCCACCTACTTACGCTATTCGCTTAATCCCTCTTCTAAGAAACCGTATTTGCTGAAGGTTAGAGAACCTACTTACGGTGGCGTCTCCCCAATAAAGTGACGCCCCTTGAAAAGAAAGGAAATTCTCAAATTACCCCAATTGATAGGGAACTTAGGGAAATCTCGATGTCTTGCTTTCATAAAGAGAATAGGTATATAAATACCAACAGCTTCAATTTATAAACAAAAAATGAAAAACTAATAAAGAAAAAAAGAAGTTAATAAATTTTAAATTATTTAAATTAGATTAATAAATATGAAATTTCCTGAAGAAGATGACAAGAAGTCTTCCTCCGTTAGAGGCTGTTATCAAACTTAGGGAGCGGTAGAGTCAAATTCCAACCAAGTAGTTTAGCAACCTGTCCGGGGAGGGCAACTGGATCGAAGGGTTTGAGAATTACACCCACGATTTGATACTGTCGAAGAATTTGTGAATCAAGCCATCGAGCCTTAGCACTCAGCAGCACTACAGGAATAGCTTGAGTTTCTAAATTATTTCTTAATATTGTCAAAAACATAAAACTATCCATGCCGCCTATTGACCAATCCAGTACGATCGCATCAGGCTGAATAAGTGCTGCTTTTTGCAATCCTTTTAACGGAGAATCGGCAGTGACTACATCCCAATGCGCTAAATCTTTGAGGCTGAGTTCCACAACCTCTCGCACGTTGATTTCTTCATCAATCAGCAATATTGTTTTGGTGCCTATATCTACCTCCTTCACAAGATTCATTTCACTAGACTCCACAGCGCAAACAAGGAAAATAGAACAAATTCGACCAATCCTTTAATATATTAAACATTCATCACAACGTAGTTCAGTTAAGAACATAAGCAGGTCAACTAACTAAAATGCGCTCGGCATGAAGCCCTGTCACGAAGCGTGTAGGGTGCTGACCGTGACTGCCCCGTTCAACTCTATAGTTGAAAGATAAATTTAAAAAATGAAAAACTAATAAAGAACTGGATTTTGTTACAAAATTTATGAATTATACTTTGCACGGCTATACGTTGAGTATTCAAATGAACAACTTAAAGCCAAAAAATACAATTTTCCAGTTGCATCAGAGAAATTAGATTTTTCGGAAAAAAAGAAACAACTCAAGGAGAAAGGGCAATCTATACCCATGGGAAGTATTAAGTAATTTTCAGTTTACTTACCTATACCTACTTCATCATTCCAACCAAGAATCTCAGCAACTTCCTCGGAAATGGTAGTAGGTTCAAAGGGTTTAACAATCGTTCCTTGGACTCCTATCTGGGCAAACCGAACCCGATCGCTCCTTTGAACTTTCGCTGTTAGCAAAATGACTGGTATTGATTGGGTTGCTGGATTTGCCTGAAGTTGTTCGTAAACTGCATAGCCGTCCATCTCAGGCATAGACACGTCAAGTAAAATAGCATCAATGGGTTGTGTCTGGGCAATTTTTAATGCTTCGGGTCCTGATGCCGCTGTTAGCGTAGACCATCCTCCCAACTCTGACAAACAAACTTGTACAAGTTCCCGAATTCGTTCTTCGTCATCTACAATTAACACTTGTTTTGTCATCTTATCTCCTAAGGTTATGAACAATTTGTCAATAAGCAATAGTGCTCAAAAATTTACCAAAAATTGGGGAAAAAACATAATTTTTAAGCCTGCGATGCGGAAGCCGCCGCTGCGCGAACGCGTTAATTTTAAAAGCATCATTCATTCTTCCCCTCAAAACTCAGTACAAGGCTTAATTTAATACTCCATCAAGCGGCTGATTTATAGCGTAATTACTATTGACAAAACTGATTTTGCCTTAACCTGTCCCGAATGGGTCCTGATGCAGCTGTTAGCGCAGACCATCCTCCCAACTCTGACAAACAAACTTGTACAAGTTCCCGAATTCGTTCTTCGTCATCTACAATTAATACTTGTTTAGTCGTCATTTTTTCTCCTTCGGTGGCAATGGCAGAGTGAAGAAAAATGTACTTCCTATACCAATAGTACTTTCAACCCAGATTTCTCCACCGTGCTGTTCGATAATACTACGGCAGATTGCCAGTCCCAAGCCTGTTCCGCCTTTATCACGAGCATCAGAAGCATCGACTTGCTGAAATCGTCCAAAAATAGCTTCTAACTTCTCTGGTGGAATACCCCGTCCTCGATCCGTTATTTGGAATAATACGCTATTTGTTTGCTGTTGAACACTCAAGGTAATAGTGGAATTGGGAGGTGAAAATTTCAGGGCATTACTTAACAGATTGGTGAGTGTTTGAATAATAGCATCAGCTGATGCCCAAACTTTAGCATCGGTGGAATGGATATCAAAGCTAATATGTTGCTTCTGTGCGATCGCTTGCACCCCTTCTACTGCAATGTGAATTAAATCAGCCGCATCACAGGTTGTTTTCTCCAGAACAGCTCGACCCGAATCTAAGCGTTCCAAATCTAGAATATCATTGACTAGCCGCACCAGACGCTCGCTGTCGATAGATGCAATCTCAATCATGCGCTTGAACTTGTCTGGTTTTTTGTCGTAAATACCAGTTTTCAATAAACCCAATGCTGCTCGAATTGCAGTTAAAGGAGTACGGAGTTCGTGACTGACAATGCCGATAAACTCACTTTTCATTTGCTCAATTTTCTCCTGCTCCGTAATGTCTTCTGCAATACCCGCAATCCGAACCATATCCCCTAATTTATTTTTTATAGGGAATGCACGATCGCGAACCCAACGGATTGAACCGTCGGGGCGAATGATGCGATACTTGACATCGTATTGTTCTGTTCTTTGTTCCATAAATACAATTTCGACCGACTGGCGATCGTCTGGATGAATTGCATCTAACCAAAAAGAAAAGTTTTGGTAAAGGCTTTCACAACTCATGCCCCAGATGGTTTCGTAGGCAGGGCTTACATATAAAAATTGCTTATAATGAATATCTGTCATCCAAAATACTGTCTGGATGTTTTCCGCAAGTTGGCGAAACTTTTCTTCACTCTCGCGTAAAGCTTCTTCCATGCGTTTGCGATCGGTGATATCTTGGTGAACCGCAACCAAAACATCGCCATACTCGGGATGCTTGAATACAGAACAAGTCGCACGACACCAAAATGGAGTACCGTCTTTTTTAACATTGTGAACTTCATAGGTAGCTTCCCCATTTTGCAGAACGGCAGTACGAATTGCTTGGTTAACCTCTTGGGCGGTCATGTGTTCACTTTCATAATTGACAATTGATACGTGCTGACCGTTGAGTTCGCCAGAGTCATAGCCAAACATCTGCTCAAATTTAGGATTGGCATAGACAATGAATGCATTATCAGCTCTCACTAAGCAAATGCCTTCCGCCATGTTTCGGGTGATGACAGCCTGAAGTTCCAGCATTTGTTCTGCTTGTTTAAGTCGAGTTAGGTCGCGCTGGTTAATGATAACGCCTGAAATGCTTCCATCTGTTTCATAGTAAGGCGTATAAGTAAAGCTAATAAACTGCCGGATTAAATTGGAGGAGTCAAACCATCTTTCATACTGAATTGTCTCTCCTGTTAAACATTTATCTAACTGAGATTTAATAAAATCATCAAATAAATTTTTACCCAAAACATCCCTTACGGAATGTCCTACAACTTCAGTCTTAGATTTATTATACCAGTCCAAGTATGCTTGGTTAACGATTTTATAAATATGATTTTGATCGAGCAGTGCAATGCCATCTTTGGCAGTGGATACGATGCGTTCGTATTGACGGAGAACGGCTTCGGTGTGTTTGTGTTCCGTGATATCTAACACTACACCTAGCGATCGCACGGGTTGCCCCGATTCATCGTAAATTGCCCGTCCCCGTGCCATTAACCAATGCACTGAACCATCCGGGTGAACAACTCGATACTCAGCTGTGTAATCGGTACGGTTTTTGATAGATTCCAAAAACCGTTGTTCAACCCAACTAATATCTTCAGGATGAATTTGATTGCACCAGATATCATAGCTTGGCTCTATTGCGTAGGGAGCTAAACCCAATAAAGTAAAGTGATTGTCGTTCCAGGTTAAATTTCTGCTTGGCAAGTGTAAATCCCAACAGCCAATATGAGTCAAATCGAGAGCCAGTCGGCGACGTTCTTCACTCTCCCTTAAGGCTAATTGTGCTTGTTTACGCTCAGTAATGTCATTGTTGATTTGTAGGATTTTAATTGGTTTACCAGCATTGTCTTTTTGTAAAACCCAACGGCTGGCTACATTGATAGGTTGAGCGTCTCGGCTAAAATGGACAAGTTCTCCTTCCCAATAGCCTTTTTCAACAAGTTCGGCTTCAATCTCTGTTAATGGCCGAGGAAATTGAGTTTTCAGGAGAGTATACGAGATTTGCCCCAAAGCCTCGGCTTTCGTCCATCCGTACATAGACTCTGCTCCCTCGTTCCAGAAAGCGATCGCACCGTTTAAGTCGCAGGTCATGATGGTGTCATGTGCTAAATCCAGTAATTGCGTCTGTTCTAAAAGAATGAGTTGGATTTGCTGTTGCTCTATAACCCTTTCTAGCAGGCGCTCATTTGCTTGACTCAGTTGTGCTGTACGCTCGGCTACCCGTTGCTCAAGTTCGGCATTCAATTGTTGCAGGGCTATTTGCGCCTGTTTGCGTTGTGTAATATCCTCAGCAAAAATAATGATGCCACCAATCTCACCTGTAGTAGTATGCCAGGGGTGAACTTCCCAACGTACCCACTGCTGGCTCCCATCCAAACGCACAAACAAATCTTCATCACATTTTTCTCTTGCTCCAGCTAAACACCGTTGATGAATTTGTCGCCATTGCTCTGAGATTTCCGGAAAAAGTTCGTAGTGCGATCGCCCTCTGAGCGATTCAACCGAATCAAGATTATAATCGTCCACCCATCTTTGACTTGCCATCAAATAGCGCATATCCCGATCGAACATAGCAATACCAGCAGGTGCATACTGGATAAATAAGCGTAAAGTTGCTTCCCGCTCCTGCAAACTTTGTTCTGCTCGTTTGCGTTCGGTAATTTCCTCGCAAACAGTACTGATACCAATGATGCGCGATCCATCCTTTAACGGTAGAAAGCTTTCCAGCCAGGTTCGTTGCACGCCCGGTTGAGCCGGGGTTTCTCCACTAATTTCCACGTTTAGAAGCGGTTTGCCTGTTACCAAAATGGAGCGCAACAGTTGTTCGGAGGTGTCAGCCAGTTCGGGTAATAACTCACGCACTGTACGACCGATATGCGCTTTAACGGAAAACCCATTGATTTCTGCTAGGCGCTCGTTAATGCGGACAAAGCGGAGATCGGTGTCCAAGACGTTCAACCCTATTGGGGCTGACTGGTAGATAGTCTCAATTTCAGCTAACTGTTGCTGAAGCTGAATTTGACTTTTCTGTAAGGCAATTTCTGCTTGTTTGCGCTCTGTAATATCTATACAGGTACCGATCCACTCGCTAATTTTGCCATCAACATCCAGAATTGGTACACCTCGAACCGCAAAATCACGATAATCGCCATTTTTCATCCGAAGACGATACTCCGTTACATATAAGGTGCGATTTCTGTAAGCTTCTCGCCAGCATTGAGCACTGCTTTCCCGATCTTCTGGGTGAACAACATTAAGCCAACCCCATCCCAAGCATTGGGCTACAGATTGTCCGGTCAGTTCTTCCCAACCTTCTGGAGCCGCTATTGTGTTGCCATCGGGATCGGTGCGCCAGACAATCTGAGACGAAGCATTGACTAATGCACGATATCGCTGTTCGCTTTGCCGCAATGCATTTTCAGCTTGCTTACGCTTGTCAATTGCCATAGCTGTTCCCATAATGCGAACAGGCTGACTAGTTGAATTATAGAATGGCTCCCCCCTTCCTTCAATCCAGTGAGTACTACCATCTGCCCAAATAACGCGAAATTCATGCTGGTAGGGGCTGTGAGTTTGTAGCGCCTTTTGTACTACTTGGTTGAGTGCTTGGCGATCGTCAGGATGCACGCAGCCATTAAAGGTTTCGTATTGACCATCAAAGGTACCGACAGCCAAGCCTAATAACTGTTCGAGTTCTGGTGACAACTTGATGAGACCTGTTACAATGTCCCAATCCCATATCCCCATGTACGCTGCTGACAGAGCCATGTGCAGTTGCGTAGCATTTTCCCGAGCCAGCTGTTGACTGAGTTGTTCAACCTTCTGTTTGCTGTTGACAAAATTACTTGTGAGCAGGGCGATCGTGAAAGCAATCAGCAGAAAAATACCTAACTGGAAGACATTTTTGGGTTGAAAGAGCCAAGTTTGATACCGGGGTTGAAAAAAGAAATAATTGATTGCTAGTGTTGAAAGGACGACTGCAACGATCCCCGCTCGAAAGCCACCATACCAGCTACTGATTAAGACTGTAATGTAAAAAAACGCACCTAAACTTTGAGTCAAAAGTGGTTCTAACCAAAGTTTCAGCAACAGGGCGATCGCTGTTGAACCAATGGCAACAGCGTAGGGTAATAATTGCGGATAACATCCCATAATTTTTACCTCTTTTTGATTTCGCCTGCTTGCAAGCACCCTCGTACTCTCTCAATTCGGCTAAGTACCCGTGTAACGAGTTCTGGACCTAGCACTGGCTTAGTGATAAAATCATCGGCTCCCGCCGCAAAAGCTTCCTGAAGGGATTGAGCATCAGTATGGGCAGTAACTACCAAAATAGGTAGATCGCCCCACAGGGCATCCTGCCGCACGACTTGGCATAATTCTAACCCATTCACTACTGGCATCTCTAAATCTAACACCACTAAATCTGGAGAGATCGCTATCAGCACTTCCCAAAATTGCTGTGGTTCGGCTAAAGTTGTTACATCCAGCCCCCAAGGAGTGAGTAATGCCGATAAGAGAGCCAGCATGGTAGGGTCATCATCTACAATGAGAACCCTAGCTTCTAAAGCTTGTGGTTGAGGTAGCACACGAGCCAGCGCTTGAAAAATCTGTTGAGTTGTTGCCGGCTTATGCAGAAATTGCCGCACACCCAAACGCGATACGGTTAATCGATCGGTAAGAGAGTCTCGCGCAGTGAAAACTATAACAGGTAGATTTGGCCATCGTTCTACCAGTTCCCGCAGCAGGGTTAATCCATCTTCTTCTGCATCGGGAAAGCTCAAATCCAGTAGAACTGCTTCAGGCGTTGCCAAAGAAAGGCAGGAGCGAGCAGTTGTCAAATCAGGAGCTATTTTCATGCTTATTCCCCAAGAATCTGCTTCTGCAAGCAGCTGCCCCCTCAGCATAGCATCATCATCAATCACCAGCACGTGATGAATCTGACATAGAGGCTCTGCTCGGGTAGCGATCGTCACGGGTGGCTTTGTTAACTCGTGTTGCAATGCCGTTACCAATTGAGAGAATTGACAAACTTCTTCATCTGTTAGGGTACTATCCTGTATCAATAAATGCTCTACTCTCCGTGCCAATCTAGAACCCTCTGAATACCCGAACGACCCCATTGAGCCTGCCATTTTGTGGGCTTCATGCAATGCCAGCTGCTGTAACTCCTTGCTGAAATTTCCAGCTAACAGAGCAGTTTTTGCTTGCTCCAACACCGCAACTTGTAGACCAAAGGAATTGCGAAAATCTTCTAAGACTTTACGAATGGAGGCTGTATCTTTGGTGTTGGGTAATTTTTTGGTATCCTGATAGTCTGAATTTACGGAACGATCTGCAACACACATCTCTGGAACAGGGTTTAACCGATACCCCATACCATAAACTGTTTCAAGAATATCTTCTGTCAAACCACCCGCTTTCAGTTTTCTGCGTAAGTCTTTGATATGAGTTGTCACTGCATTTTCAATCGGTGCGTCCTCAAATCCCCAAAGTTGATCGAGAATCATCCTACGACTAAAGATGCGTTGGGGGTTCTGCAAAAACAATTCCAGCAATTTGTATTCTGTTGCTGTCAGTGAGATGTTTTGCTCTTTATAAGTAACTTTGCCAGAGATTTGGTTTAAACAAAGATTTCCCCAGCTTAATGGGGATGGCGAGAGTGCGCCACTTCGCCGTAACAAAGACCGAATTCTTGCTAGTAATGCTTCCAAGTTGTAGGGTTTGGTAACGTAATCGTCTGCTCCAGCATCTAACCCTGCCACAATATCTGCATGATGATTCTTTGCACTCAACAGCAGAATTGGTTTGTAGTAACCTTGCGCTCGTAGTTGCTTGCACAGGCTAATACCATCTAATTTTGGAATTAGCCAATCCAGTAAAATTAAATCATATTTAGCCGACATTGCTAAGTCTAGCCCTGTTAGTCCATTGTTTGCTACGTCAACACTGTAATGATTTGCACTAAGCAACTTTGCCAGTGTTGTACTAAATGCTGTGTCATCTTCTACTAATAAAATTTTCATGAACTGCATTCAAGATTTAAAAAAGATGCTAATGGCAGAAACTTTTGTTATCATTTCGCATTATCATCTGCCCGGTCTAGGTGCTATGCAATTTACATATATCGTTACAATTTTTGGCAATATAATATATAGGTATCTCCAGAAATGACTCCCTTCAGAAGATTACCTAATTTTTGGAGATGTCTAATCTACTGACTGAGTTGCTCCTTATAAATTAATATGTAGTTGTATAAAGCATTAGGCGTCCTAATAATACTAAACAGATTGTAAAGATAACACTTGATTTCGTCCTGATACCTTTGCCTTATACAACAAACTATCAGCCACGTGATAAAGTTCTTCCAAGTTATTACCATCATAAGGATATTCAGCAATACCTGCACTAAAAGAAACCTGAAATTTTCGCTCTTTAGTATCGCTAAACTCATGCTGGCAAAAAGTGTTTAGGAATTTTGCCATTCGATGAATGCACTGTTGTCGATTTATGCCATACAAACCAATAACAAACTCCTCCCCACCCCAACGAGCAACAACATCTTCATCACGAAAGTAGTACTTAAGCAACTGAGCCAACTGCTTGAGGACTTTATCTCCTGTATCGTGTCCATAAGAATCATTGATGGATTTAAAGTGATCTAAGTCTAGAAGTATAAAACACAAAGATTGTTTTTGGCGGTTTGCCAACCGTAGTAGATAATTAAAATCTTGTATGAATTTCCGACGATTGCTAAGACTGGTGAGTGTATCTATATCTGCTAAATTGTGTAAAATCTTGCTTCGTTTGAGTCGATTGAGTATGCGGGCAATCAATTCTGATTCAACAATTGGTTTACTTACGTAGTCATCAGCACCAGATGTGAAAACTCGTTGCACTGTTTGAGCATCATTATGTGCCGACAAAAACATTATTGGGAGTTCATTCCAACGAAGATCGGCACGTATAACTTTGCAGAGATCTATGCCGCTAAAATAAGGCATTTCCCAATCTAAAATGAGTAAATTGGGAGCAAACTGTTCTAATGTCTCCCAAAATTCTCGGGGATCGTCTAGCAAGGCTAATTGAAATCCCCAAGGTGATAGTAATGTTTGTAGAAAGTCCAGAATTTGAGGATCGTCGTCTACAATCAGCAGCTTTGCTCTTGGAGTGTTTGATTGTTGTAATAATTGCGTTACTGCATCCATCACTTCTGAGGCTGACACGGGTTTTTGCAGAACACCTCTGGCTCCTAGTTTTGTTGCTTGAACGCGCTCACTAAAACTCTCACTCGCTGTTAACACGAGCACGGGTACAGGTGATTTGACAGCAGAAAGTTCGACTAACAATTCAAACCCATTTTCTAGGGAATTAGAAAAACTCAGATCTAACAAAATAATATTTGGTTGAAAGCAGGCTAAAATTTTCCGAGCATGAGCTACAGTCGTTGCTGTGTGTGCTTGTATTCCCCGAATTTTGGCTTCTGAGGTTAAAGCTGAGGCAATTTCCCCATCACCTTCAATAATTAAAAGGTGTATTTCTTGGTTTGCGATCGCAAGCTTTGGGCTAGAGTATATATTATTCCTAGGTTTGATATGAATTGGTGATTGGCTTAATCCTTGCTGCAACTTTTGAACTAGTTGAGAAAGATGCTTCTCTTCAGCCTGCTTTGGTGTTTCCACAGTTTTCAATGTTTGTTCAATCTGACGGCCTATGCACGTCACTTCTGGAACACAACAACTGAAGAACGAACCTGCTAAACTGATTTCATTGAGTCTAGTGTTTGCTTTTTTGTGGCTCTCTTGCGCTTGCTGTGTTTTTAAATTGCTCGTCAAACGATAGCCCATACCGTATACTGTCTCAATCAAATCAACAGCTCCCACTTGCTTGAGTTTTTGCCGTAAACTCCTAATGTGCGCTCTGATAGCATTGGTAGAAGGAGCATCTTCAAATGACCACAGATGGTCTTGAAGGGCGTTTTTGCTCAACACTCGTTGCTTGTTCGTTAAAAAAAGTTGTAATAAAGCATACTCTTTCGGTGTCAGGTGCAATCGTTGTCCATCATATGTAACATTACAGCCATTCGGCTCCAAGCACAGCTTTCCCCACTCTATGGCAGGCATAGGCGTTGAATCTCCCCGCCGAACCACTGCCCGTATCCGAGCAAATAATTCATCAAATTGATAGGGCTTCACTAAGTAATCATCTGCTCCTGCATCTAAACCTGCAATTTGAAGAGCCGTGCTATCTTGGGCTGTTAATAATACAATTGGAGTGCGATCGCCCTTTGCTCGTAGTTTTTGACAAAACGTAATGCCATTCAGTTTGGGTAGCACCACATTCAATAAAATTAAGTTATAGGCAAATGCTTCTGCTAATTCCCAAGCAGCTTCACCATCTGTAGCATAATCCACTAAGCATTGCTTCATTTCCAAATGTTCTTTGAGCATTTGTGCTGCCACTGCGTCATCTTCTACAAGCAAAATTTTCATAACTGTTGTCTATACTGAGTTGTACTGAGTTATTAAAGATATGATGACAGCCCTCATATTTCTAGAAAGCTCAGGGTAAAAGCAACGCTCCTGTGAAAAACGAGATGCTTTGAAGCATATAGAGACTCTGTAAATTCCCACAGCAAGGTCAGGTGGTTATAGAGTTGTTGTTTTCTTAAAATAAACTTCAAGCTAAACAAGTTCACTATTGACGTAACCATCAACGGCTTCAATTTATAAACAGAAAATGAAAAACTAATAAAGAAAAGAAATATCTTAATAAATTGAAATAATTATAAGAATTTTTAATAACTATCAAAATTTGCTACAATGCCGTTCAGCAAATAGAGATCGCACCCAACCCCCGCACGACGCTGGCTCCCCTACTCCCCACTCTCTATTTTCAAGCTAAAGCTTATAGCCAATCTGGCGCAAAAATGCCTGACGATCTGTAGCTTCTTCGGTGCTTTCCACACCCTTTGGAGAAAACCCATCGACAACCCCAATCATCCCTCGTCCTTG
This sequence comes from Scytonema sp. UIC 10036, assembly GCF_009725235.1. The sequence continues at coordinate 40,549 of NZ_WJFC01000068.1, read as the reverse complement.
TTGGCGCTCTTGAGTATCCCAAGTCAATTTACCAGGTGCTAAGCCGTTTCATGAGATTTTGTGCTTGTTGATAGCCCTTTGTGTTTCCTTGCGATTGAAAGAACTTAGCTGCTAGCTGTAAGTCTTGAATTGTTCCGGGTCGATCTCCAATGTTATAACGAGCACCAGCACGGCGCAAGTAAGCGTCCGCATAGCGAGGATTGAGTTGCAATGCGCGATCGAAGTTCAACACGGCGTTCAAATTGTCTCCTAGCTCGTGTAGAAGAAGACCCCGATGATAATAAGCGTTGGCATCGTTAGGATTGAGAATTATTGCCCGATCGAAGTCCTCTACTGCGCCCTTATAGTCTTTACGTTGAAATCTATCGCGTCCTCGATTCACAAACTCAACTGAGCTTTTAGGGTTGCTTTTTATAGTGGAAATACGAGTAGGTTGTGCATAAACAGGTGGAGTCAGTCCACTGCTAAGTACAGACAGACTCGCGATCGCGATTGCGATGCAGCAATTTTTGTAAAAGTCGTAGTATCCCACTGCCTTTTCTTTTGTGTTACCCAGTATTCACACGTTAACACAATCAATTAGCTTAATCCAAGAGAAGCCTCTCATTCACTCTGTAATCAGAGGAATGATGAGATGAATCTTGGGGCAATGACGAATTGACGAACTACTTATGTTAATCAAAGATTAACGCGGGAGTGAAGTCGTTCGCGCTACTCGTGCCGTAGGCATTGAGGAATTGCCAATTACGGCACGATTTGGCATAAACCAGATCTCCTTTTAATTGAATAGACTTTATTAACGTTAACCACCTTATTTTTAATACCAGGATAGTTTTTTAATTTAACACCAGTGCCTAAGTTTTGCATTCCAACAACTTCATACACTTTCCCTTCAAATTGAACTAAGTCCTTGGGTTGGTATCGGTAACGGGATTTTTTAATTCGCCGTTGCCCTTTTGAGATTTTGCGTTGACGGTAAGCTCTGAGGTTTTCACCATTTTTTTGTTTGTTGCGAGTTCTCCTACCAGAGGATAATTCTGAACCAGATTTGGTCGAGCCATCTCTTGCATCAATATTTCTTAAGAAGCCCACATTCACCCTGTAATCAGGGGAATGTGTGGAGTCGTCACTATTAACTATGTCCGACACCATAAGTATTTCTTCCCCCTACTCCCCACTCCCGACTCCCTATTTTCAAGCTAAAGCTTATAGCCAATCTGGCGCAAAAATGCCCGACGATCTGTAGCTTGTTCGGTGCTTTCCACACCCTTTGGAGAAAACCCATCGACAACCCCAATAATCCCTCGTCCTTGTTGGGTTTCCACAACAATGACTTCCACCGGATTGGCAGTAGCGCAATGGATAGTACAAACCTCTGGACATTGTTTGATAGCGTTGAGAAAGTTGATAGGATATGCTTGTTTCATTAAAATGACGAAACTGTGTCCAGATGCGATCTCTTGAGCATTCTTCATCGCCACTTCTTGTAGAAGTTCGTCGTTTCCCGAAACTCGGATAAGGCAAGGTCCCGACGCCTCACAAAAAGCAAGACCAAATTTGACTTGTGCTGAGATTCCCACCATAATCTCATGCAAGTCTTCAACAGTCTTGATAAAATGGCTGTGACCGATGACAATATTACAGCCCTCCGGAATTTCTAAGGTAACCGACTTGATTTCCACAACCGCGCTTTCCTTTATGAATTTTTCAGAAGCAATCTACTTTTAAATTATAAAAATGATTTGAGGAATTTGTGAGGAATAAAGTGAAGAAAGTTAGAGAAAACGATCGCGCAGTTAATGTCAGAAGTTGAGCAACAATCAATGGTACTTCTTTCTTTGCAAGGGATATGTAGATGAAACTGGCTTCGCGATCGCTTATCTATTTTAAAAAGAAACTGTGGCATCAGTGGAATCGCCGAACTTGCAAAGTTATCCTAGCGTTGCTACTGATAACCGTAACAGTACGGTTCATGCCATATTTGATACCCGTTCGCTCTACTGATATTGCTCAACAACAACTAGCACTTGAATTTGTCGATCGAAATGGGCTACCTTTAGGAACATTATTGACTCGCGACCAAGAACATACATCCGTAGTACCATTGAATCAAGTTTCTCCTCTTTTTATTCAAGCGATTTTAGCTGCAGAAGATGGAGACTTTTATCATCATGGAGCGTTGGATTTAAAAGCTGCAGCCCGTGCAATTAAAGATGCAATATACACCAGAAAGATTGTTTCCGGTGCTTCTACAGTGACCATGCAGTTAGCACGGATGCTAAATCCCGCCCCTCGTACTTTCTCAGGCAAAATTCAAGAAATTTGGCTTTCCTGGCGCTTAACAGCAGGAATGAGTAAAGACGAAATTCTTTCTGCATATATCAATCGTCTCCCAATGGGAGGGAATATTTATGGAGTGGAAGCAGCTGCCCGTACCTATTTTTCCATACCAGCGAGTGACATCAATCTTGCTCAAGCAAGCCTCCTTGCTGCTATTCCGAATAATCCCACTTACTTCGATCCACTTCAGCATTATCCACGTTTGAAGCAGCGCCAGAAATATGTCCTTCATCGTATGGAACAAGACGGGTATATCACTCCCTCTCAAGCAAAACAAGCATACACTGAAGAAATTGTGTTTCAATCTCGTCAACGGGGAATTATTGCTGCACCTCACTTTTTGTTTTGGTTATCTGCTCAGAGCCGCCCAACTCCAGAGCGTCAGGACAAGCAGGAGTGGGAATATCATCCAATCCTAACCACTATAGACCTTCCTTTACAGCAGTTTGTAGAAGCACAAGTGCAGCAGGTTATTTCTACCCTTGCTAACAACAACGTTCATCATGCAGCTGCTTTAGTCATTGACAACCACACTGGAGAAGTTTTGGCTTATGTCGGATCGCCTGACTACTTCAATGAAGCTAAACTAGGACGCAATGATGGAGTACAAGCACTGCGTCAACCCGGTTCTACCCTCAAACCATTTCTGTATGAGTTGGCTTTGGAAAAAGGTGTCATCCGCCCCAATACCATCCTGGCAGATGTACCCGCACACTACGCAATTCCTGGAGCAAAACTTTACAGCCCCACGGATTATAACAAAAGTTTTTTAGGGCCTGTGCGGGTGCGTGTCGCTTTGGCGAATTCTTTGAATATTCCAGCGATACGGGCGTTAGAAAAGGTGGGTGTGCCAACTTTTCTCAATCGTCTTCACCAACTGGGCTTTGAACACCTCACCCAGTCGCCAGAGTACTATGGGCTGGGGTTAACTTTGGGTAGTGGCGAAGTCAGTTTGTGGGAATTAGCTCGTGCTTACGTTACTATGGCATCTCAAGGAGAAGTTACGCCGCTACTCACTACATTTTCTAATTTTTCAATCCAAAATCCAAAATCCAAAATCCAAAATCCCACAACTTCTAATTCCTCAATCCAAAATCCAAAATCTAAAATCCAAAATCCCACAACTTCTCATTCCTCAATCCAAAATCCAAAATCTAAAATCCAAAATCCCACAACATGGCAACTCATAACAGATATGTTAAGCGATCGCCATGCGCGTGCAACTGCATTTGGTGTTGATTCAGTCCTGAATTTACCGTTTCCGACTGCTGTGAAAACTGGTACTTCTTCTAATTTTCGCGACACTTGGACGGTTGGATTTACGACTGACTACACTGTAGCGACTTGGGTAGGTAATTTCGATGGCGATCCCATGCGTCAGGTTTCTGGTGTGACTGGTGCAGCACCATTATGGAACCGAATTATGTTACACCTGCATCAGAAGCAAGAACCTGCTGGTTTTACTCCTCCAGTAGGTATGGTACGACTCCCTATCTGTGCTGTTTCTGGGTTAAAACCAACTCCAGATTGTTCTTCAGTGGTACAAGAATATTTTTATCCAGAAAACGTCCAAGACTACCAGCGCCAAAACCAATTTCAATTGTCCGAGGAATATGATGATTGGTTGGCAAAGCAAGAGCAATCTGGGTTGACTTCAAGCAAGCTCAAGATTGTATCTCCTCATCAGGGTGATTTGTTCTTGCTGCATCCAGGTGATGAAGCAAAACAAAGACTGGAGTTTAAATTAGCAGGGATATCAAAAGCACCTGTAGAGTGGTGGTTGAATGGTGAAAAGCTAGCGACTGATTCTTCTGGTTCTGTCTTTTGGAATCTGCGTGCCGGTCAATGGGTGTTGGAAGCAAGCAGTGGTGGAATGAGCGATCGCATAACTTTTCAAGTAGAGTTTGCTACTATTAAGCCTACACGTCGGGGGTTTTCAGTCAACTAAGCCCGATTGTTCAATCTTAGGTTTTCTCGTTTTTCTCGTTCCCAGGCTCAGCCTGGGAATGCAGGTCGCGAGGCTCCGCCTCGCACTCTGTGGTAGAGTACAGAAGGAGGCGGAGCCTCCCGTAAGTCATTCCCAGCCAGAGGCTGGGAACGAGGTGACAGCCCTACAGATTTATGTTGTTTTATTAGAAATTCATAAGGCAAAGTCATCGCCACCTTTAAAATCAAACTCTGCGTGATAGGAGTATTCAATTTTCAGCGTATAGTCTGCACTACTAGGACTATTGGTTTCTACAACTACTTCCCTCAATAGTTCTCCAGAAGATTCAGAGTTATGAGAGCCAATAGGAAGTAAGTCACCAAAGGCTATTTCTGTGGATGGTTTAATCGTAACAGCTGGCGTTCCATCGGCTAAATTGAGAATGGGAGTTCCATCGGTTCGCACTACCGATAAAACGGCGGTTAAACTTCTGAAGGTAACATTTGAGTAACAGTTAGATGCTACGATCGCAATAGTTTCCGCTCCCTGCGTTGCAAATGGCTGACCATTACTCCTTAACTCGAAACATGGTAGCGGCTGCTGAATCTCTAACTGAATCCCAACTGGAAGGCTATTGCAAATTATCTTTTGAAGAATTTCTGTAAAACCACCAATAGAATCGCGATCGCTAAACGCTTGTCCGCCTGTTTCTTTAGCTAATCTGGCGTATTCTTGCTCCAAACTATCTTTAAACTTGCTCTTGGTGGTACCAAAATAAGTATGAACCTTCACTCCTGCCTGCTGAGCTTTTGCGATCGCCTTATTTGCAGCGATAATATCTTTCTCTTCGGTTCTATCTCCTCCTGCTTCGAGGGCTTCATCTCCCAAATAGAAAATCGCTCGAGCTGCACCCGGTCGCCAATCAAAATGAGTTGAGATATCTTCTACAGTTCGAGCTGCATCTTCCTGCGCTCCCGCATCAGCTAATTGTCCTCGCTTTCTGGCTCGCAGATCTCCCTTGGAAACTTGGCACTCACTCAAGAGATAATCCCGTACTGTGCGTTGAAAATTTGTCCCTTTCCAAGTCCCTTCGATTCCAAGCCAAATGACTCTCAAATCGCTTGGACAGCTAGAAGAGGCGCTAGCAATAGCGTCGGCTGCAGCATTGCTAAGGTCGTTCGCTTCATCTTTCATTGAAGGGCTGGTATCGATAACGACTACCAAATCTACCGGAGTGGTTGCTGTGGCGCTGTCGATTTTGCAAGGGCGCACAGTGGGAATGATTTGTTGTGTTTGGCTCATCTCTTGATATACACTGTGATTGATTGATAATCAACTCCTGTTATTTTGACACAGATCGAAAAAGAATGTCGCCTAGGGTGACACAACCCTTTCATCAAGGGAGTGTTTGCGGCACTCCCCAAGTGCAAAACAAGCGTTGCCAAACCGGATTCACTAAACCTACACGTATCCGATCTCGTCAGCCAGCTAGAAGGTATGTGTTGGGAGACTTGCCTTGACTCTCCTCTAATTACTGTCTTTTACCTTTTGGTAAGATTTTTAGTATCCGTTTACGAGTGCAGTACCCTCCCAAACAAGGTCATTGGACAAACCTACAATCCGTATAGGGTCAAAACTTGAGATATCTGCTTCTCAAATTTAGTATTTGGTTAAACACGAGCTAAAAGCGTTCCCGAATTACGGTAAAAGTCACCGATTTTTCCTACTCTAAAAAAGCTTGCTTAATCGATTCTTGCAACGCTTGACCTGAAAATCTTTTAGCACGGAACTTTTTCAAGTCAACTCGACATCTATCATATCACCTAATTGAGTAGATTCGATCTGATTTAACTAGATTTTTTGTTAACTGTTGTTAACGCTTATTCGCCTGTAGCTTCTCCTTCGCGACGGGGATCTGCGCCGCCAACCAAACCCATATCGGTCAGGGTAATGGCATGGGAACCACTCGTTTGCTCTACAACTTGTACCGAATGACCGAGTGCTTCTAAACCAAGCTTGAGATCGGCAACATTTGCAGTGCCTGCCTCCAATTCTGTTGGACCATTGCGATTACCGAAATTTGGCAATGCTACTGCTTGCTGACTATCAAGTTTCCAGTCCAAAGCAGCAACCAGAGCCTTGGCAACGAAGTTGATAATTCTTGCACCGCCAGCAGAGCCAACCACCATGAGTAGTTTGCCATTTTGGTCAAATACCATCATAGGAGCCATTGAGCTTCTGGGGCGCTTTCCAGGTTCTACGCGATTAGCGACAGGCTTGCCATCACTTGTTGTGGGAGAAAAAGAGAAATCTGTGAGTTCATTGTTGAGCAAGAAACCTCGCACCAGTAATCTTGAGCCAAAAGCATCTTCAATACTGGTAGTCATGGACACCGCGTTTCCGTAGCGATCGACAATTGCAATATGGCTGGTAGAGGGAAACTCTGGTGAATCGTCTTTTCCTCCCACAAACGCAGCCTGTAGAGGTAGCTCACCAGGTTGGGCTTCAGTCAAAGCACGTTCAAGACTGATGAGTGCTGCACGGCGCTTGAGGTATTCTGGGTCGATTAATTCGTTGGATGGCACTGACACAAAATCTGGATCGGCTATGTAAAATCCGCGATCGGCATAGGCAAGCCGTCCAGCTTCAGAGAAGAGATGGACTGCCTCTAATGAAGCTGGCTTCAAGCTTGCCAAGTTAAAGTTTTCGAGGATGCCTAGAATTTGTAACACAGTCAGACCCCCAGAGCTAGGAGCTCCCATACCGCAAACCTTATAAACTCGGTAAACTCCACACACTGGTGGTCGTTCTATTGCTTGGTAGGTTGTCAGATCGGTGGTTGTTAAGTCGCCTGGTATGTCTGCCTGTTGCACTGTGGCAACGATATCTTTAGCAATTTCACCCTCGTAAAAGGCATCAGCACCTCGTTTGGCAATTTGGCGCAGTACTTGGGCGTAAGGTTGATTGACAAGTATGGTGCCGACGGGCTTGGGAGTGCCATCTGGTTGAAAGAAGTAGTTTCTAGCTGCGGGAGTACGCTGGAGATACTGTTCTATGCTCAGTAGAGTGTACAAGCGTGGTGAGAGGGGGAAGCCTTGTTCAGCCAGTTCGATCGCTGGTCGAAAAAGTTGCTTCCAAGGTAACTTGCCATGCTTCTTGTGTGCCATTTCTAGCATTCTGACTGCCCCAGGCACGCCTACAGATTTTCCGCCAACAACAGCATCATAGAACTGTAGCGGTTTGCCATCTGCATCCAGAAAACGATCTGGTTGAGCTGCTGCTGGTGCAGTTTCCCTACCGTCATAGGTACGAAGTTGTTTAGCTTTGGCATCGTAGTAAACTAAGAATGCCCCTCCACCAAGTCCAGAAGACTGTGGCTCAACCAAGCCAAGTACTAATTGGATCGCGATCGCCGCATCAACAGCACTTCCTCCAGCGCGGAGAATTTTACTACCTGCTGCAGATGCTAGAGGGTTAGCTGCTACTGCCATATACTTCTGAGTGATAACAGCTTCGCGCTCAATGCGACCACTACTTGCCTCGGGTGCATCTTGTGTACGCGCCAACGTAGGGTGCAAGAGGGCGGTTCCGACGGCAAGAGCCAGCAAACTAATACGCCAGCGAACTTTACGTGCTATGACCACAGATAATACCTTGGTTTGTGTACTTTTCCAAGTACCATTAGACCATAGAAGCTGTCAATTAACCCTCTCACCGCAAGTAACTGGCTCAATTTTCCACAAAATCTACGCTCCCAAAATGGTATTACTTCTGAGCAAGAATCTGTGTTATCTCTGCGTGTGCTAGTGCAACATCAGGTTCGCGCTGGAGAGCATTGTAGTACTTTTTCTCAAATGTATTACCATCCTCTGCAGGTGTCAGCAGCTGGCGAGCACTATCAAGCAAACTTTGAGCATCTTCTAGGGTGACTGGTTCATCTGCATTCAAAGTTTCATCGATCTCTACTACCAACATGGAGATGTTACGCAACCAAGCAAATTGCTCGTTAGAAATTAGGAGCTGTAGCAGTTCTCCTCTAGAAACCCGCCCACGGACTTGCTCGTAGGTCGTGCGTTCTCCATCAAGCAAGATTTTGTGTAAGTCGAGCAGTTTGCCACGCAGAAGGGACAAACGTTGAAGTGTTGGTTGTAAAAGTGTGTCAGACATTAATGGTACCCATCCTTCCGTTACGATAATCTGCAAATGCTGTCTCGATTTCAGCTTCGGTGTTCATTACAAACGGTCCGTAGCGAACAACTGGTTCATTCAAAGGCACTCCGCCAATCAGCAATACCTCTAGTGGTACTTCTGCTGATGAATTTGCGATCGCGACCTCTTCCCCATCTTGGGCAAAAAGAACCATCTTTCCATCCTCACCCCGTTCAGAATCTGCACCGAATGCTCCTTCACCTTCAAGTACATAGGCAAAGGCATTATAATCTCTCGGCACGGGCTGAACGACTGTTGCACCTGGTTGGAGTATGAGGTGCAAGTACATAATGGGCGTTTGCGTTTCAATGGCAGCACTGACACCGAACGCACTTCCCGCTATGATTTTTACTGTTACCAACCCGTCGTCCGATTGGACTGTAGGAATGCGTTCGGCAGAAATTTCTTGATAGCGAGGAGGTATCAACTTACTGCGCTGCGGCAAATTTACCCATAACTGTAGCGCGTGCAACCGACCACCAGTGCGAGCAAACTCCCGTTCCGGCATTTCTGAGTGAACGATACCAGATCCTGCTGTCATCCACTGCACATCACCTGGATTGAGCGTTCCAGTATGTCCCAGCGAATCCTTATGTTCCAAACGACCCTTTAACAAGTAGGTCACTGTCTCAAAACCTCGATGAGGATGATTGGGTGCTCCCTTAGCTTGACCTGGCGCAACCTCAACAGGTCCTAATTCATCTAAAAGTAAAAATGGATCGAAATCTGAAAAAGTACTTTTTGGAAAGGGACGGCGCACAAGGATGCCCTCACCCTCCAGCGTCTCGACGCTGCTGATGATCCCTGCAACCGTTCGCCGTTCTTTGCTGAGGTGTAAGGTAGTCACGCAGTCCTCCTTTAAAGTACTATACTTTATATATGATTAATCATATATTAGCGCAAGCATATATAGGTCATGACAGTGTAATTAAGCGAACATTATTATTCGGAAAACCGTATCATGTCCTTGGCACACGCAATTATGGGTCTGCTTCAACAAGAAGAGATGACGGGCTATGACCTCAAAACAAGCTGCTTTGATCGCACCATTGCCCATTTGTGGCAAGCTGACCAAGCACAGATTTACAGAACTTTGGACAAACTGGAAGAACGGGGTTGGATTAACTGTAGGGTTGAGATTCAACGCGATCGCCCGAATCGCAAAGTTTACCGTTTGACAGAAGCAGGAAAAGCGGAATTAACAAGATGGCTTCAAGAACCGCAACCCTTACCAACTGTGCGAGATATCTTACTCATTCAGATGTTTTTTGCCGCTCAGTTACCGAATGATGCCATCATTAAACTGTTAGAGCAACAACGAACAGCGCGGTGTGAAAAACTAGAAGAATGTAAAGCGATCGATCTGCCACCGCTTGGCAACCTCTCCAGCGATCGCCAACAGATGATGCAAAGGTTAGTACTGGAACTCGTGCTAAGACAAGAGCAAACCTATATTGATTGGTTAGACATGGCAATTAAGACCATCCGCCAGATTAAAATGTAATACAGGTATTACGTAGGTTGGGTTGAGGAACGAAACCCAACATTGAACCCCAGTACTGGGAGCCGCAACTGTTCCCTTCAATTTTGCTAACCTCATGGTTAACGGGGAGTTTTGGAGCGAGGGCACACCAGAGGTAAATGCTGTGCTGGAGCCTGTGACCCCCGAACGCACACTTGCACAAGCATTCTCCTTACCTCTCGACTCTCAACTCCACTTTAGTATCACTCAAAAAGGGCAGGCGATCGCGTATGACCGTGAGACAATCTTGATGCAATGCTCAAGAATCAATAGGACTAACGATGAAAGCTTTTAAAAATAAGCCCTGGTTGTGGGTACTTCTACTAACCGCCCCGACCAGTTTGCGGGAAAAATCGTTAAAATTAATGTTGATACTGGCGTTAGCGAACAAGTTACTTCGGGCTTGGTGACTCCAATTGCTGTCAAGTTTAATTCCAAAGGTGAACTATTTGCGCTAGATATTGCAACAGGTCAAATTCTGCGAATAAACACGATAACGGGTCAGAGTGAGCCAATTGTCCGGTTGCAACCAGGAACAGATAATTTAGCCTTTGATTCCACCGATCTATTGTATGTTACTAATAACATAGATAGTGATATTACTGAAGTCAATACAGAAACTGGTAGCATCCGAAAAGTTGTCCAAAGTGGAGGACTCACAGCACCAGGTGGAATTGCCATCTATGATAACATTCTCTATGTTGCTGATACCTTCTCCTTCCGATTTCTAGATAAAGAAACCGGACATATAAGGCAGACTTTACGTACTTTTGCAATGCCCCTACAATATCCCTTAACCGTTTCTGTCAATGACGCTCACGCGATCGCTAGCAGTTGGTTTGCTAATACAGTGCAACGACTAAACCGAGAAACTGGAGATGTACTAAACACTTACACTGGCTTCGGCGCACCCTACGATGCGATTGAACTTTCAGATGGTAGTATTTTGGTAGCTGATTGTGCTCTGGGTCATATTGTTCAAATCTTGGATGAAACTGGTGTTAACCGACGTATAGTTACAGAAAATTTATCTTGCCCAACAGGTTTGGCTCAATTGGATGGCTCTACTGTTTTAGTTACAGAATCTTTGGGCAATAAACTTTCGCAGATCGACGTGATGACTGGAGAGCGTCAAGTCCTTGCAGAAAACTTATCCTCTCCAGAGGGAGTAGCTTACCACCCCAAGGGAATAGCAGTTGTTGCTGAAGTTGGTACACAAAGTGTCAAAGCTATTGATATCAATACCAGGAAAAGCATAACGCTAAAACAAAATTTACCAATTGGTCTTCCAGGTTTTTCAAGTGGACCACCACCTTACAACATGACAGGAGTTGCACTTGCAGATGATGTAGTTTACATAACTGGCGATTTAGACAATTCCATTCATACAGTTAAACTCGACTTCAAGTTCTTCAATGATGGGAATTCCAGTCAACCGTCAATGGCTAGAGGAAGAACAAGGTACTAAACTAACCCTTGCTAACGAGAATGAAAAATACAAAGTTTATAGGCTGCTACTTTCTCTTATTGGCGAGACTGAGCCAACACAACATTTAGGAGTCAAAATTGCCATAGGAATGTTAAAATTCTCAGAGTCAGATCCACATCCCAAGTCCATAACATTATTAAGAAAATTTAAGCGGCTCAAAAAACAAGATATTAACGATGCTGCTAACGCCAGACCTGACTTTCAAGAGGTATTGTGCGGATTAAACTTGATTTTTTGCGTGGATTCTGTTGAAGATAAAAATTGTTTGGAAAGGCGTGTTGAACAAGCACTTAAACAGCCAGAATCTATAGAGAGATGCGGAGTATTAAATATAGGAGAAAGTCGAGATTTCATAGATGATTTAAGAATTTTACAGGAAATTCCCTCGGATGTTAAATGGTTAGTGAAAGACGCAAAAGGTGAGGTAACATTACCTAGATGGGTTGATGACCAAGGCTCCTAATATACTAAATGGCAATCTTTTTCATTAGGCAACTTTTGTCAAGAAGCCTTTTGTCAAATCTAACTTTCACAGTTCTACAAAATCATACCAACATCAAGATATAATGATTGCCAAGTTTTTTATTCAATAAGATTCAAGAAAAATGGAGATTGAAGACTTAGGAGTAAGTGTAGAAGAGTATCTCGAAGGATTAGAAAAAGGAGTAGACGTTTTAGAATTAAAGCGGCTAATGCGATCGGGAATTCCAGAAAATTTAGCGTTAGAGGTGATGGAAACTGTCAAACGTATCACTAATGGTACAGCAACCCCTGAAGAAGTAGTCAGAGGATTAATGATTTTAACACCGTCACTGAGAGACAAACTTGAAAGCTGACCCCGATCTCGGAAGTGAGGTTCTAAAGATCATACGTATTTATGGTCAGTTTTATAACTGTATAACTTTCACAGCCGAGAGTCAACTTAACTCTTGTGGGACGGGCGAGGACGCCCGTCTTTCTGTATATGCTCAAGCACAAAAGCTTATTAGGAATCTCCAACAAATTTTTCTATACGTTTCCGAAATTTACTAATTCTAAGTGGTAGTACTTATTGACTATATCTGGGTTGGAAGCAACATCCCACCCATCCCAATACTGCGTAGGTTTTGCATAAAAACACGCAATTACGTAGGTTGGGTTGAGGAACGAAACCCAACATTTATCGGCATTTGTTGGGTTTCGCTGTCGCTCAACCCAACCTACAATTTCTCTTAACCGAGCAGTATTGCCACCCATCCTCTTTAATGCACGGGCGAGGACGTCCGTACCACAAGAGCATAGTATGGTTCATTTATTTGAAAACTGCTGTAATCCAGCCTTAAGTTTTGATATTTTTACCAACAAAGGAAAACAAATGAAGCGTCCCATATGGTTCGTTGTTCCATTTGGTGTTGGACTGATTGTTTTAAGTACTGCTATACTAGGCTCCTTTAAGAGCGATCGCTGTCTCAAGATGGCAGCTGGTTTGCAAGGAGGGGACAGTTATTTCTTTGCAGAGAAGATAAAAAACTTAGTAGAGAAGTATTCTGAGGGAGATAAAAAAGTTTGTATTACTCTCATCAAAGATCCGACCCCTCAAGGAACTGAAGAAAATTTGGAAAAATTAGAGAAAAACGAAGCGCAGTTAGCAACAGCACAAGCAGATATTTTGGTAATGAGAGATTTCCCTAATATACAGTTAGGGAATCAGAAGACTGTGCGTGTAGATTCTTTAGTACTGCTAGAGCAAGCTGAAGTTGTTTCCTTGTTGTTTCCAGATATGTACCAGTTAGTTGTCAGAGATGACAGTTCTAACATCAAAAGCGTTTCAGATTTAGAGAATAAGAGAATTGCACTACCACCTAAAAAAGGGGGTCAAATTAAATCTTTTGCTTTTCTCATGCAACACTATGGTTTGATAACAAAAGAAAAAAACTTAGTCACAATGATAGAAGTCGGTGAAAAAGACACAGACTTAAAAAAAGCCTTATGTGACGACAAAACAGTGGATGCAGTCTTCTTTGTCCGTGCTATAGGCAATCAAAATATCCGCGAACTTCTGAAAGATAGAGAATGCAAAGCACGGTTAGTATCAATCGATCAAGCAGCTGCAATAAAAATCCAAAATCCTTATTTGGAAGAAGTAGAAATCCCAGAAGGAGCTTACCAGGGTGGAAAAAATCCAATTCCCAATGACGGACCTGACAATGTTCCCGACTATCAAAAGCAAAAAGTGAAAACACTCAGTGTTCAAAGATTGCTTTTGGCACGTAAGGATGTTTCTCCAAAAGAAATTCAAGCCCTGACTCAGATTTTATACGAACATCAACAGGAATTAGTTAAGGAATTCCCATTAGCTGCTAATATTAGTCCTCCCAACAAATTTAAAGGAGTTGGTCTCCCCATTCATGAAGGCGCACAAGCATATTACGATCGCGAGAAGCCCTCTTGGTTGGAGGAAAATTCAGGAACAATACAGGTTTTACAAGGAATTTTGGGTCTTGCAATTCCTGTTATATCAGGGATCTTATTATGGTTAAAACAGCGCGAACAAGCACGAAAAAATAAAGCTGATGACTATATTAGGGAAGTGACTGCTTTGATGGATGCTTCAGAATGTGTTCATGGAGTTGCTGAATATTTAAGAGCTTATAACTCAAACAATACCAAGCAATTAAAAAAATTTAGTGAAGTCATAATTGAGAAAACGGCAAAAATTTTAATTGAGAAAAAATCTGCTGAGATCGATCGCAGTCAAAACTTGATTTCTAGTGATTCGTTAAAATCTTTCAGCAAAACTTTACGAAAAGTTGTGAATGCCATAGAGAAAATTCCCGAACAAGCAACAGAAGAACTTCTCCATACCATTTCTGAAAGAGCAACAGAGCTTTGGGATGGATATCGACAAAAACGTTTGCAAAACCGATGGTTACCCTTTGTAAGTAACTGGCAGACAAAGTCGTTTGAATTGATATCCGTAGATAATCAAAAAACTCAAACTGCAACGCTTAAAAGTAATTTAGACGCAACTCTCCGAAATGCCTTAGCTCCTAAAGACACACGACAAACTTTGTCAGAAGAATCTCAGTTCGAGCAATTTCTCGAAACCGAACATTTGGAAATTCGGCGAGACTTAGACAGTATTTTCAAACGAGCCGTTAATGCTTTGGTTGAGGAGAGGATTTCACAAGAGTCGTTCCAGTCATTTAGGGTAGTATGGCAGATTGCAACGGGTGATGCCGATCGCATACCGATGTAAAAAGCTTTGCTCTTTTTGAGTTTCAATGCTTTTTTAACATCTCAATGTTTTCTATCGACTTTTGTTGTTCCCATTGCCTTCTGTGTAAGAATTTAGCCAAAAGATAGTTAATTAACAGGAAGACTAAGAAAAACAGCCCAGTCGTTTGATAAATCTGACTAATATCGTTAGTTCCACCAAATTCTATAGGCTCTAGAGCTAGCGAAACTTCAGATTGATTGTATACTTTTGTAGCTATATATGTTTGAAGATGATTCTGCACTAATACAATCATTGCTTCTCCTCCTAGTTCGTTTCGTAGGTTCCTGTTATATTAGCGATTGACTCTAAAAAGTATCAGTGTAAGCACTGATAAGAGTAACTCATTCATGTTTTCAAGAATGTTTACCTAAGACGAGGAACCTGTTAAGCATTTAACAATTCACAACTTAAGGCAAGAATCAATTATCACAGGTATTATGGCAGGAAACAGCTATCTTGATTTAAAATTAGCTTAATTTTTATTAAAGCATACAAGATAAGACTTTGACCGTTACAGTAAATACTTCTAACAAGAGTATTATTCTGATATCCACAGATACCAAATAAGTAACCCATAAGGATGATTGACAGAGCGACCTTCTATAGACTATGTAGAAGGCTTTTGTTGTAGCATAACGTTATAAACAGTATGACCGGGCACTTTTAACGCTGTGAAAATTCGATAACATTTCCTAAAATTTTGACATCATAGTTATCAAAGAAATTATGACCTAACAGTCCAATACCTGCTTTTGGGGCGATCGCAACCTCAACATTATTCACCACAGCTCCACCAACAGCAATGGAGTTAACTTGACTGATAGGGAATTTGACTTGGCTACCATCAGCAATTTCTGCTTGCATAGTACCTGTAGGTTTGAGCTTGAGAGTATTTGCCATGTTTGAGGTGATTAGAGTTATGCTGGCACCCGTATCAACAATCATTTCAAAAGTTTTATTGCCATTAAATGTAACGTCCACAATTGGCGTTTTTCCCATACGGCGTTTGATGGGAATCCGAAACACTCCTTTATCTGATGGTGTAACACCGCATAATTTTCCCAAACTTATGGCTCTACCAGAAGTCGTTACCATATAACAGGCTCCCATGTCTTGAGCAGTTATTCTCTCTGAGGATGCCAAAAACATCAACATGGAAACTAATGCAATAGTTTTTATCCATCGACCTGAAACCCTTTTCATCCAATTCTCCCAATCCTCAGTTAACCTGCTTACAACTAATTTACCCAGACAAGCGGGGAAACAAACAGCGAGCAGTGACCAGTGACCAGTGACCAGTTTCTCTCGTTCCCAGGTTCTACCTGGGAATGCAGATGGCGAGGCTCCGCCTCGCTTACAGGATAGGAGGCGGAGCCTCCGGTAAGGCATTCCCAGGCTCCGCCTGGGAACGAGGTGGCAAACAACGAGGTGGTCAACAGTGATTGGTGGCTCTTTACAAACTTGTATTATAAATGTAGTATTAAGTAGATATTTGTTCATTTATCAAAAAGGAAGTCTATGAAACCCCGAGAACGCGTCCGCAATATTGGTATTTCTGCCCACATAGATTCTGGTAAAACCACGTTGTCGGAGCGAATTCTATTTTATACTGGCAGAATCCATAATATTGAGGAAGTGCGTGGCGGTGGCAAGGGTGCCACTATGGACTTCATGGAGTTAGAAAAAGAACATGGTATTACTATCACTTCAGCTGCTACCACCTGTCAGTGGAAAGAAACAGAAATAAATCTTATTGATACACCGGGACACGTGGATTTTACGATAGAAGTTGAACGTGCCTTGCGGGTATTGGATGGAGCAGTGATGGTGCTTTGTGCTGTAGCAGGTGTGCAGTCACAGTCGATTACAGTAGACCGTCAAATGAAGCGGTATCGAGTTCCGCGTTTGGCATTCATTAACAAAATGGATAGGGCTGGCGCAAACCCTTTCCGTGTTGTGCAAGCAATGCGCGATCGCCTTAAGTTGAATGCGGTGTTATTTCAGTACCCAATTGGTTGCGAAGACCAATTTCAGGGAGTCATTGACCTAGTGGAAATGACAGCAAATTATTATGAGGGCGAAAATGGAGAGAACTGGGTAAAAAGCTCAATTCCTGTCACGCATCAAAATGAAGCACAACAAGCAAGGGAAAAAATGCTAGATGCTTTGTCATTGTTCTCAGAACCAATGACAGCCATGCTACTAGAAGATGAAGAAGTTCCTAAAGAACTGATTTGGGAAACCATTCGACAAGCAACCCTGAGACTGGAACTAGTCCCAGTGCTACTCGGTTCTGCCTTCAAAAACAAAGGAGTGCAAAACTTATTGGATGCAGTCACCCTTTACCTTCCTTCTCCTGTAGATAGGTTTGTAGTTGCGCTTCAGCGCCCAAACGAACCAAATTCCCAACCTCAAATCCCCATCTACTCCAACCCTGACAGTCCATTAGTCGCCCTAGCATTCAAGCTAACAGTAGAGTCTTTTGGACAATTAACCTACATTCGCATTTACTCAGGCACTTTAAAACCCGGTGATACTGTTTACAACCCCCGAACAGAAAAGCGAGTGCAAATTGGTCGTATGGTTAAGATGCATGCTAACAAACGAGAAGAAGTCAAAGATGCTGTCGCTGGGGATATTGTTGCCCTATTAGGTGTTGACTGCGCCTCTGGGGATACCTTATGTTCTGAAGAAATGCCAGTTTCTTTGGAAGGGATGTTTGTTCCAGAAGCAGTCATGACTCTGGCAATTACTCCCAAGAAACAAGAAGATAGCGATCGTCTTGCGAAAGCACTGCACCGTTTCCAACGGGAAGACCCCACATTCCGAGTCAGCGTAGATCCAGAATCAAATAACACTCTCATTTCTGGTATGGGAGAACTCCATCTAGAAATCTACGTTGAGCGCATCAAGCGCGAATACAATGCTGAAGTCTACGTGGGACAACCTGCAGTCGCTTACCGAGAAACCATCTTGCAACGAGCTAGTTTCGACTACCGACTCAAAAAACAATCAGGCGGTTCCGGTCAATTTGCCCATGTCACTGGGAGAATTGAACCTTCAGATGAACCGTTTGTGTTTGAAAATAAGGTTGTTGGCGGAGCAATTCCCAAGGAATACATTCCGGCTTGTGAAAAAGGTTTCAAAGAAGCAATGCTATCGGGATTGTTGGAAGGTTATCCCGTCACTGGGGTGAAAGTGGTTTTGGAAGGAGGTTCCTATCACCCTGTGGATTCTTCGGAATTTGCGTTCCGCTCGGCGGCGCATCAAGCATTTGAGCAAGCTTTTGCCCAAGCAAAGCCTGCTATGCTCGAACCCATTATGCTTGTAGAGGTGGAAACACCTAACGAATTTGTGGGAAGAGTCCAGGGCGATCTTTCATCCCGTCGTGGTTTGCTGTTGGGTTCTCAAACCATGCAAGGCGAATCGGTTATTCGGGCTGAAGTTCCCTTGGAGAAAATGTTTGGCTATTCTACAGCGTTGCGATCGCTGACTTCTGGTATGGCAACCTTTTCAATGGAGTTTGCCTGCTACCGTCGTCAAATTTAAATTTCATAATAGATCCCCCTACCTCGTTCCCAGGCGGAGCCTGGGAATGCCTTCCGGGAGGCTCCGCCTCCCGTATAGCGAAATTTGTAAACAAGGTAAAAAGGTTTTTCTGTTTACGTTATAAATGACAGAAGAAGCCGTGATTTTCCACACCCAAGCCGCAAGTTTTTATGAAAAAACCTGGATTTATTGAGCGTCACAACTTGTGGACAGAAGCCCAAAAAGAAGCATCTGAGCAAATCAAGGCTATTGTTAAGGAACGCGACCTATTGTTGATTCGCACCGCCTGGGAAGACCAGCATGGCATTGTTCGTAGTAAGTCGCTGCTACCCCAAGCATTTTTCAATGCACTCTCAAACGGAATGCAAATCAGTACGGGGACATTCCTTTTTGATACTGGAGGGACCCTAGTGTTTAATCCCTTCGTTTCTGGTGGTAGCTTAGATATGCATCAGATGACAGGTGCGCCAAATCTTGTGGCTGTTCCTGACCCGAATACCTTCCAAATTCTGCCTTGGGCAAAACGCACATGTGCGATCTTATGCGATCTGTATTTTCAAAATGGCGGAGCAATGCCCCTTTCGAGTCGCGGCATTTTGCGGCAATCCCTGGCAGAATTACATCAGAGAGGGTTAGAGTACATTGTCGGCTTGGAAGTTGAATGGTATCTAGCAAAGTTGGAAGACCCAATGTTGGACATCACTCACGTTGGTACTTCTGGAAACCCCGGTGAATCCCCCAAAGTCAGTGCCGTTGAGCATAGCTTCCAATACCTTTTGGAATCACACAATCCAGAGATTCACGATTTGCTGCTAATTCTGGCAGAGAACCTTGTTGCAATGGGATTACCATTAAGGAGTGTGGAAAACGAAGGGGGTCCCGGTCAATTTGAATTCACGTTTGACCCGATTCCAGGATTGCAAGCTGCGGATACGATGACGATCTTCCGCATGGCAACCAAGCAAATCTGCCGTCAGCAAGGTTATCTGGCATCGTTTATGTGTCGTCCTGCCCTGAAAGGATGTTCTTCTAATGGCTGGCACCTGCATCAATCGCTTGTAGACCGAACGACAGGCGAGAATGCTTTGATGTCACACGACTCAACAGCGCTGATGTCAGATCTGGGCAAACACTTCGTTGGTGGTCTTCTCAAACACGCCAATGCTGCTTGTGTGTTCACAACTCCTACAATTAACGGCTACAGACGGTTTAAGCCTAATTCCTTAGCTCCTGACCGCGCTGGGTGGGGACTGGAAAACCGAGGAGCAATGATTCGAGTACAAGGCGGCTTTGGTGACCCCACGACTCACATCGAAAACCGAGTTGGAGAACCTGCAGCAAATCCATACCTTTACATGGCATCGCAATTGATTTCTGGGTTAGATGGTGTAGATCTCAAACTTGACCCTGGTTCGCCAACACACGAACCCTTTACGGCAGACAATCCTCTATTACCCAAAAGTTTGAACGAGGCGATCGCATATCTCAAGCAAAGCGAACTTTTCCACAGAAAAATGGGACACCAGTTTATTAACTTTATGATAAAAATTAAACAGAGCGAGATTAAACGCTTTCAGGCAGCTGTAGCTGAATTGGCTCCTGAAGAGTCTTTAAAGCAGGTGACTGACTGGGAGCAAAGAGAATACTTTGAGTTGTTCTGAACGCAACAAAATCCATCTTCTTGCTGACTGATGAGGTACACCCCCCTTTCATCCCCCCGATGCCTTGGGGGGATGAAAGGGGGGTAATTTTTGTACCTCACCAAGTTGAAATCTGCTGTAATTCGTTTATTCAGTCATTAACCGAACATAATATTATGCTGCTAAACGAGCACCCAAAGCTTTTCCTGTTTCAGGTCCAACGATCCCATCAACAGTAATGTTGTTATCTTTTTGAAATGCAATCACAGCTTTTTCGGTGTCCTCAGCAAAAATGCCATTAATACCAGCAGCTCCTAAATCATATCCCAAGTAAGAGAGATCTCCTTGTAAGCGTTCAACTTCTGCACCTTGGTCACCGCGACGTAAAATTGAAGGATGTTGTTGACTCATGATAATTTTCTCCTTTAATTACAGATAATTAGCGAACAAACAACTATGTTGAAGCCATGTTTTTTGATTAAATTGGCTTCCATTAAATGAAACTTGCTAATTTATAAGTCATTAGCCGAACATGATATTATGCTGCTAAACGAGCACCCAAAGCTTTTCCTGTTTCAGGTCCAACGATCCCATCAACAGTGATGTTGTTATCTTTTTGAAATGCAATCACAGCCTTTTCAGTGTATTCATCAAAACTGCCATCAATACTAGCAGATCCTAAATCATATCCCAAGTAAGAGAGATCTCCTTGTAGGCGTTCAACTTCTGCACCTTGGTCACCGCGACGTAAAATTGAAGGATGTTGTTGACTCATGATGATTTTCTCCTTTGATTACAGATAAATAACGAAAACACAATTACATGGAAGCCGTGATTTTGTGATAAATTGGCTTCTATTGAATGGCACTTCCTAATTTATAAGTCACTAGCCGAACATGATATTATGCTGCTAAACGAGCACCCAAAGCTTTTCCTGTTTCAGGTCCAACGATACCATCAACAGTGATGTTGTTATCTTTTTGAAATGCAATCACAGCCTTTTCAGTGTATTCACCAAAAATGCCATCAATACCAGCAGGACCTAAATCATATCCCAAGTAAGAGAGATCTCCTTGTAAGCGTTTAACTTCTGCACCTTGGTCACCGCGACGTAAGATTGAAGGATGTTGTTGACTCATGATGATTTTCTCCTTTGATTGCAGATAAATAACGAAAACACAATTACATGGAAGCCGTGATTTTGTGATAAATTGGCTTCTATTGAATGGCACTTTTTTAAAAAAGAAATATTTTTTGAGTAGATGCCATTATTTGCTTCTAGGCGATTGAACCTATCAGCGAATTTACTTTCACATATTGATTCAGGTTGGTTGGACAGCTTTTCGCAAACAAATGGAGACTATGAATGAAGCTAAGACTTTTTCTGACTTTTTCTGACTTTTCTAATGTGCTTTACGCGATATTGAAACTCGTGTTGCTTTTGAGCAAAAATGGCAAAGATCGTTTCCAAAACTTGGTATGCAACAGCTGAGCCAGCAAATACATAATTTGTAGTTTTGCTTACGGTTGGCAAATCGGGGCGGTGCTGATAACTCTGGCTCAGAGTACAGATTTGAGGGTTAAAAGCCCTACTACATTGTTTGGTAGGCTCAGTGCAGGAGGCTCCGCCTCCTAAGACGGCATTCCCAGGCTCCGCCTGGGAACGAGAGTGTGAAATGGGAACGAGGGTGTGAAATGGGAACGAGAGTGTGAAATGGGAACGAGAGTGTGAAATGGGAACGAGGGTGTGAAATTGGGCAAAGCTTAGGATAACATCTGAAAGATGCAAATCCGTTACTCTATTCCCAGTGAAGCAACCTCGCCGTCTCAGTCCATTTATTCTGCTAATATCAGCTTTGGGTTTCCTTGCTGTTGTCAGTTTGGGTTATTTCCATACCCGTTTTGCACTATTGTTGCCAAACTCGAAACTCGATTCGACGCCTAGCTCAAAGACAAAAGTGAAACCGCTTGTAGGAACGAATGGTTTACCCCAACTCAACCCTTTACCTGTAGCAAAAGAGGTTTGGGAATGTTCTGTTGTTGTGATTGGCGGTTCTTTGGGAGGAGTAGCAGCAGCATCCGAAGCAATGCAGTCGGGAGCAAAAACTTGCTTGATTGAACTCACTCCTTGGCTGGGAGGACAAATTAGCTCTCAAGGTGTCTCGGCTGTTGATGAATCACTGGCAATGCGGGCTAAGGAGAATCATTCAAAAAGTTGGATTGAATTCAAGCAGTTGATTGCACAACAACCTGTAGAACTACCTGCATGGTCAAACATTTCTTCTCCTCTAAAAGTAAAAGATATTAATAGTTGTTGGGTGGGTAAGTTGTGTTTTCCTCCCAAAGCAGGCGCGTTAGCTGCAGAACAATTGCTTCAGTCTTCGTCTAGTACAGCACCAGGGAGTCGTTGGGGAACTTCTATTGCGTTTAAAGGGGCTGAATTTGACAGTACGGGGCAGCAAATTGTCTCAATTTATGCAGTTAGAAGGATACCACGGAATTCTAACTATGTTCCTAAAGGTCGTCTCTCTCAAGAATTAACCTCTTGGTATTCCTGGTTTGATAATGAGGAATTTGAAAAAGTCCCACTGCGACTGCAACCCCCAAGTGGCGATCGCATGATAGTTATTGACGCCACGGATACGGGAGAATTGATAGGATGGGCGGGCATTCCCCACCGACAGGGGTCGGAATCTCGTGCTACAACAGGTGAAATTCATGCAGCCCCTAAAGATAACCCCCAATGCACCCAAGCATTTACCTATCCATTTGCAGTTGCTATTCATGACGATGGGGGTTTGAGTCGCGATCGCTTATCTCGTATCGAGTCAGGAATATCAAAAGAGGAACATCAAAAAGATTACTCCATAAAAGGAACCCCCGTATTTGCGGGTCGAAGCTTTTTTAATTACAGACGTATTGTTAGTATGCGCCGTAGTAACCCCTTTGTTGATACTCCTGTGCGTGGGGACATAACTATGGTGAACTGGAATCGAGGTAACGACTGGAACTTAATGAATCCCCATTTAATTCTGACACAAGAAGAGATAAGTGCTTCAGGACAGCGACAAAACTGGGTGGGAGGGCTTGCTTTAGAAGCACTTAAGGAAGGTGAAAATCATGCACTTTTTTTTGCAGAATGGCTTTTAGAAACTCAAGCTCAACCTAATTTTCCCCTGACTTACCTCTTTGGAACAGAGTCTCCCATGGGTACAGTTTCAGGATTGAGTATAGTGCCCTATATTCGGGAGGGACGCAGAATTTTAGGACGCCAAGCCATGGGACAGAATGAGTTCATGATGCGCGAGGCAGATATTAGAACAGATGTTTCAGGTGGTCGAGATGTTTCCAAAACGGTAGTCGCTATCACTCATTATGATATTGATATCCATGGGTGTCGCTATCGTAATTGGGAACCATCCAATGAAGCCGCCAAAGCCCCAGCTAGAGAATTTGTAGTTCGTCCCGTCATGATTCCTTTGGAAAGCATGATTCCTCAGCAAATCGATAATCTTCTGATTGGTGGGAAGAGTATAGCCGTGACTCACATTGTCAATGCTGTAACTCGCGTTCATCATAGCGAGTGGGGTATTGGCGCTGCTTCTGGAGTAACAGCCGCTTGGCTACTAACTCAACCAGATTTAACTCCCGCCCAGATTGTTCCAAAACAAAGAATGCCTCAATTGCAACAAGCGATGAAAAAGCAAGGTTTGCGTCTTTCTTGGTAATCATAACAAATGACAAATGACCAATGACAAATGACAAATGACCAATGACAAATGACCATTAAATGTAAACCTTGTATGAAGAGAGTAGAAATAACTAAGGAACTGTTATACTCACTAATATTAGTTTAATGACTCGCAAGCGAAAATATAAATCGCACAAGGAGCATTAACCAAAAAACCAATACCTGACATTGCTACTCTTAATTACTATTGGCTTTTTAGGAGTAGCCTAAGGGCAGTAATTGCATCTCATTATAAATGACAGTAACAAATAAAATTTTTCTTCTGCCCTACCCAAGTTGGCTTACAGAGAAATCTTCCTAGTAACTTTTCTCTGCCCTTAGCCTTGTTTCTTGAGAGTATTGAAATTCAAGTCGGATTTTTACTATGTTTTTTCTTAGCCTAGAGGATCTAGAAATTAAAGGTGTTTCCTACATGGGAGAATCACAAATTATTTTTAAAAATAAAATTTTAACTAGATGTATAGATTTTTCCATACAATATCATCAAAAAGCTATCAAATTTTGTCAAGAATTTCTTGATGATAATCTCCTCTGTTTAATTGTAGAAAATCAGTCATATTTAACAGTTTGGGTCGAGGAGAAAGAAGAGAGATTAGCAGGCGAAACTGAAATAAATCATGGGTTGCATGAGGCTATAGATCTTTTATATCAAGTCGCAGATACCGATGCTGTTGTTAAAACACAGACGAAGCTGGCAACCACTGTTCATCCCCACAATTCAACCGAAAACTTATTTCTAACGGATGAAGAAAAATCTGGCAATTCAAGCTTAGCAAAAGAGCGAGGTGAGTTTGACAGTCTCCCTTTATCCCAGCCCTTTACCGAACACAAACCATGTACTAAAAAATCCATTAGGAAATACCGAGGGCTTCCCTACTAAAATCTCTATTCTTCTTTTACAGAAGGATTGTTATTTGCATCACCAAACCAGGGTAAATGTTTAAAGTTTTCTTTTCGGCGTTGCTGTTGTATAATCTGTAAGTCTGCATGAATCTGTGTCATGAGCGATTGGTACAAGTTTATACCACTGCGCTTTACTGAGGACTGACTTGACATACGATGGGTTGGGTTGTGGGTATCAATCCAATTAAGTTGGTTTCTCGCTGCTTGTGCCACAGCTTCTAAATGTTTTTCATTGCTTTGAGCATAGGCATAATGCATAGCGGCGCATAATACATGGTATGCGGTTTCATAATGTGCATTTTCCAAAGCTTTCTGGCCGATCTCCATAAGCTGCAAGTACATATCATCGCTTTCGCCCTGTACGGTATCTTGAATCATATTTTTGGCAAGCCCCGTCACTCTAACTATTGTACACTTATATACGGCTTGATTGAGCTTAATTTCTGTTTAATTTGAGTAAAATGAGCTTTGAAGGCTACAAAGCGAGAACCAAGGTCGTGATACTGTATTTGAAGCTGTTTTGAATCTGTTATCAGTTCTTTTGCTCTAGCAACAACCTTATTATCAAAACCTTTATTTAAGGATTCCGTTTGAATTGGTAACTTCTCCACCTGTTCTAATTCAGAAACAAATAAGCTTTCGTCAGTAGATGTGATTTCTTCCAAGTTTTGTTCAGATTGTTGTTCTTTTGGTTGAATTTTAACGAGTTTTGCTATTTCTAGCATTAATTCATCCGGTTCGATGGGTTTAATTAAGTAAGTTTGAAAACCATACCTCAAAGCTAAATCGCGTCCTTCTTCTGTGTCTACAGCCGTCATAGCGATCGCTGTCCGATCGCGATTTAGGTGTAACTGTAAAAAATGTATCTGTAATACCAACTACAGTAGACGATGTAATATTAAGCCCCGATCGCAAGAAAATGGTTACCACCCGAAGAAAATTGAGTCCCGGCGTATCCAAGCTTTGTGTAATCGACTTTTGGGACTTACAGGATTAGATGAATTACTCATGCAAGGTTGCCAACAAGCACGTAACTATCTAGCAACTCTTGATGAGAAAAATAGCGCTCGCCATCTTTGTGATGATATCATCAGATTCAGGACAAACGAACAGCACCGCTAAACTGTTTACCTGGATAAGGACGCATTTGAGCAAGTTTATCAAAGCCGGGAATACTTTCCAAGTACTTTACCATCCGAGCACGCATTTGGCGATCCGGAAGCGCTCCTCTTAATGCACCAATGTTCTCACTCATATGTTCGGGGTTACTAGTGGCTGGAATAGCACAGGTTACAGCAGGGTGCGAAATAACGAACTTGAGGAAAAACTGCGCCCAGTTCTCGCATCCAATCTCACGAGCAAAATCGGGTAGTTGTTGTCCCTTAACCAGATCGAAGAGGCGTGCTTTCTCAAAAGGCATATTAACTAAAACTGCTGTTCCGCGATCGCTTGCTGCAGGTAGAATTCTCTCTTCAGCTAAACGTGTATGAATCGAGTAATGAACTTGAACAAAGTCCAAATCGCCTTTCTCAATCCATCCTGCTAAGGCTTCAAAATATGGTAACTCGTGATGCGAGATTCCGATATAACGGATTCTACCCTCTTGCTTCCACGAGCGCAAAATTGGGAGGATTACGTCTACATTCACTAGGCTATGAACTTGCATAACATCAATGCGATTTCGCCACAATCTTTGCATTGATTGTTCGATCTGACGTAGCGCTTGACTGTTGTCACTCAAATACTCACCAGTAGCCCAGATTTTATTTGTAATGAAAAGGTTATCTGTAATGCCAAGTGTAGTTGCATAATCGCCAACGCTAATTTCTGACATCCCGTAGAGTGGTGAAGTATCAATAACACGCCCACCTCCATCCTTGAAACGACGCATCACTTCCTGAAGATGATTGCGTGGCTGTCCGGGTAAAATATCAAAGGTCATAAAAGTTCCCATTCCAATCGTG
Source organism: Scytonema sp. UIC 10036 (assembly GCF_009725235.1). The sequence goes on along the minus strand of NZ_WJFC01000068.1, from coordinate 13,996 downwards.
GGTATCATTTCCTTTGTACGAGGGATAGCTTTCATAATGATAGGAGATGACTGATTTGAATTGGGTTTCGCTACTTGGTTCTTTGCTTGTGTACTTTTGAGAGCACAGGATGTGACGACAGTGGTTGCAGCACCAAATCCCATCACCTTAATTGCGGTACGACGGGAAATTGAACTCAGAGCGGGAGTGGGATACGTACCATGACTTTGATTGCTTTCCATAAGTACTTTTCAATGTTTAATTCTGGCAAACACATCTTAAATCCCATATTACAAGGCGGTCAGAAGATTGTTATTTCATATTAGATATGACTTAATAACTTATAGTTATTGCCACATAATTCATATGGAATTCCGCCAACTCAAATATTTCATTGCTGTTGCTGAAGAACTGCACTTTGGTCGGGCGGCTGAGTCATTGCATTTGAGCCAACCTGCATTAAGCAAACAAATTCAAGCTTTGGAAAACCATTTAGAGATTCAACTGTTCGATCGCACAAAACACTCTTGTCAGCTAACACCCGCCGGACAAAAATTTTTGGAAACCGCACGTCGGGTTCTACATGAGGTAGAGGAAGGGATACAAATTACCAGACAGGTGGCTGATGGACACATTGGGAAGTTAAGACTTGGCTTAACTGAAGCAACATTGTTTTGCTACGCGCCAAGGATTTTAAAAATGTACCGAGAGCGTTACCCACAAGTCGAGTTAATCTTGAAAAGCGGTGGAACGGAAGCTCACGTTGAAGCTTTACGCACTCAGCAGATTGATGTTGCATTTGTTTATCTTCCAATTCGCGAACCAACTCTATGGGTGTATCCGTTACACGAACAGTTTTACATCGCTGCACTTTCCTCATCCCATCCGCTTGCAAGATACAAACAAATACCGCTACAAGCTCTAGCCAACGAACCGCTCATTATTTATCCGCGATCGCTTGCACCTGTACTCTACGCTGACTTCATCAAATATTGCGAGCAAGTCGGCTTTGTTCCTAACATCGTGCAACAAGCAGAACTCGCTCAAACTCGTTTGGGATTAGTAGCAGCTGGAGCAGGAATTACATTTGTGCTTACTGATATGCAAAACTTGAGTGCCAAAGGAGTCGTTTACCGACCGTTAATAGGCGATTTTCTAAAGTTAAAACTGGCAATAGCGCGACGACAGACAGAATCTTCATCAGTTGTGCATGAATTTCTTAAGGTTTTCTTGAACGAATTAGTCGTTTCATAAGCTTTGTATCATAAGAAAACTAGACAATCAATCTGTAACCGACTGCCAAACACAACCCCTCTTAGTCCCCCAGACAGTCTGGATTTAAAAAACAAAAAACCCCCTGAAAAAGGGGGCTATGCGTAAGTCCTAATCCAAACTGTATTGGAGTGAGAATGTTACAACTTCGTACCGCACTCCGGACAGAAATTATTGTTAGGCTGGTTCTTTGCACCACAGTTGCTGCAATAAATTGGCTCAACTGATGCTTTTTGGGGTTGGCGGCGCAAGCCTACCATCTGGGCATTACTCTTACCTGGGGCTACCATTGGGTAACAGTTCTCGTCTCTGGTAACATAAGCATTGACGACAACTGGACCGTCATGTGCGAGCATTTCGGCAATAGCATCTTTCAACTCATCATGGTTTTGAATGACCATACCTTTAATGCCGTATGCTTTTGCCAAGAACTCGATATCTGGCATACCAACTTCCATATTGGAGCATGAGTAACGTTCTCCATAGAAAGCTTGCTGCCACTGGCGCACCATTCCCTGCCAACCGTTATTGATAATTAATGTCTTGACATTAATGCCATATTGTGCAAGCGTACCTAATTCTTGCAAGTTCATCTGGAAACTGGCATCACCACTAATACAGATGACTTGGCGATCTGGATAAGCAACTTGAGCACCCATTGCTGCAGGCACGCCAAAACCCATTGTTCCCAAACCAGAACTGGAAATCCAACGTCGCGGACCTGCTTTAAGGAATTGCGCTGCCCACATTTGATGTTGACCTACGTCTGTAGTGAAGATGGCGTCGGGTGCTTGGCGACCAACTTCTGCTATGACTTCTTGTGGTGAAATGCTATCGGAATAATGGGGTACTTCTAGAGGGTACTCTTCCTTCCAACGGTTAATCAGAGTCAACCACTCTTGGGTTTGGTTGGGTATATTCTCTTTGCACCGATGCAGCAAATCTTGCAATACTGTTTTGACATCACCAACAATGGGGACTTCGGGAACGCGATTCTTTCCGACTTCTGCGGGATCGATGTCAATGTGAATGACTTTTGCACGAGACGCAAATTCGTCTAACTTGCCCGTCACGCGATCGTCAAATCTTGCACCAACACAAATCAGCAGATCGCAATCACTGACAGCAAAGTTGGCATAAGCAGTACCGTGCATTCCCAACATTCCTAAAGAAAGGGGATGGTTTTCGTCAAACGCACCAAGCCCCATTAATGTTGTGGTGACGGGGATATTAAAGAACTCTGCTAGGCGTTTGATTTCCGAATATGCTCCTGAGGTAATCACACCACCACCTACATAGAGCAAGGGACGCCGACTTTCACGTATTAACTGAATTGCAGCACTAATTTGGCGGGGATTTCCTTTGACGGTGGGACGATATCCTGGTAATTTCACTGAACCTGATTCTACAGGTACATAGTCAAATTCCTCTAAGGCAACATCTTTGGGAACATCAATTAACACAGGTCCCGGACGACCAGTACTTGCTATGTGGAACGCTTCTGCAACAATGCGTGCCATATCGCGGGGATCGCGCACGACGTAGGAGTGTTTGACGATGGGTAGGGTAATACCGTAGATATCAGTTTCTTGGAATGCATCTGTACCGATCGCCGGTCTTGCTACCTGTCCCGTTACAATAATCATGGGGATAGAGTCCATGTAGGCAGTAGCAATGCCGGTGACTAAATTGGTTGCTCCAGGACCGGAAGTTCCGAAGCAGACTCCTACTTTGCCTGTTGCACGAGCATAACCATCAGCCGCATGTGCAGCTCCTTGTTCGTGTCTCACCAGAATGTGCTCGATCCCACGACCGTCAACTTCTGCTTTATACAAATCATCGTAAATCGGGAGAATAGCACCACCAGGATAACCAAAAATATGTTCCACGCCATGACGTTTCAGGCTGTCAAGCAGCGCGAAACCACCAGTTGCACGTTTGGGTGTTGCAACTGGCGATGTAGAAACCTTCGAGTTAATTTGATTTTCTATTTGCGGAAGAGAAATTGGGGAAAGCGAATCTCCTTGGGAGACACTTGGTGAACGCACAGCCAAACCTCACAGAGTAGCGAAGATAATGCTTGATTGTAGTATCTAAAGTTTCATTTTATCTGAAAATTTTCTCAGAGCGATCGCATATTTTCTAATTTAGCTAGCAAAATAGTCAAGAATTCTTTATATTTCCAAAATTTAGAGGGCATCTTGCAACACGCGACGGGTATTTTGCCAAGTCCAAATTCCAACAGCAGCAACTAAGAAACTCATGCCCAGAAGCGTCACTTGCAAGCCCAAACGATCTACTATCGGACCAGTAATCGCCAATGGTGCTGAAAGAGCAATGTTGACAGCGTGATTTTGGAAACCAAAGACTTTACCGTGCATTGCAGGTGGAGTATGTTGCTGGATCAGAGTTTGCATTGGCACTCCAATCAGAGCAGCACCTATACCTAACACAGCACAAAGCCCCAAAGCCAAAATCAAACTCTTGGTAAAAGTAAGCACTCCCAATACCATTGCCATCATCAAAAATCCTATGAGAGGCAACGGTTTCCTGTGCAATTTATGACACCAGTGTCCTAGAATTGCTGCACCCAGTACAATACCAACTCCTGCAGCTGCTAAGAAAAAGCCAAATTGTTTTTCTTGCAACCCAAAATCTGCTGCTAATCTAATCGCTAGAACTGTTAAAGCTGCAAACACGCAGTACAAACCAACCAGTTGTAGCATGGCATTTAATACCAAGCGGTTTGTTTTGAGATAGCGCAAGCCCAATTTAAAGTCAGCCCAGGGATGAATAAATTTTTCTTTTTCTTCTATTGGTTTGTAATCCTTAAGGTGAATTGGCTGCATCAATGCGCCAGATAACAAATACAATCCACAAACAATCAGTTCTTGACCGTACTCCGCTCCCAGAAAACTTTTAGCAAAACTTAACATTGGTTCTCCGATCGCAAAGCCAACAATCATAGCTCCCATCATTGTGCTGCTAAATAGAGCGTTGGCTGCCATCAAATTTTCGCTATGAACCAAAAGGGGAATAGCTGCTTGTTCTGCAGGCGCAAAAAACTGCGTCACCGTAGAGATGGCAAAGGTAATTATCAATAAAAGCAGGAACTCTCGCGGTAAAAAGGGAATCAACAATATCATGAGTCCCCGTAGAACGTCCGAGCCAATCAAAACCAACTTTTTTGGAAAGCGGTCAACAAATATACCACCAGCTGAACCAAACAAAATTGCTGGAATTGTAAACGCCACCATCAACGTAGAGTACATGGAGTTTTCTGGCAATCCTGAAGAGGGTTGGTAGTTCTTAAGCATAGCAACTAGTAAAACCAATAAAACTTTATCGGCTAATTGGGACAACACCTGTCCCATCCACAGCAGCATAAAACTACGGTTTTTTAACAGGGCGATAAATCCGGTATTGACAGCAGCAGGTTCAGTTGGAAACATCTGGGATGAGTGGAATAGTAACTGTGGGAATAGGGGAGTGGGATATTGGGGAACACTCCATCATTCCTCACTCCCGATTGGCAAATCTGTTTTCCGGACTAATTGTCTTCATAATGCTTGACAAGCAAGTGCAAAAACTCAGATGCACTCAAGTGTTCTATTGGAGATAGATCTCCACTATATGAGTCTACCCAATAACCTCGGACAATGTTAGGCGATCGCCACATTGCTAAATGGTCAACAGATGGGGCTGCATAAAAGTTAGTTTGCCCGCTACCAAGTAAAGAAGAACTCCAGTGAGTGAAGTAATCGTGACTCATACGATGGATGGGAAAGTCACCCCAGAGAGGAACACCCCATCCATCTATAGCAATAAAAGCTTTAACACGACCTCCGAATAATTGCCACATATAAGCAGCAATTATTGCTCCAACAACACCAGCACTAAAACTAATAAAGACCACTGGTGATTCTAGCTTACTCTTCAAATGTTCGCGTAAAAATTGGAATATATGAAATGCTGATAAAGTTGAATAATTGTTGGTAGGAAAAATAAGTATATTTACTTGTTTTCGCTCTGTTGCTTCGCGGGAAGCTTGCTCTAACCATGCCGATACAAAGCTCTGGGTTAAGTCTGGTGCATGGATTCCAGGACAAAGAATTATATTCATGAATGATGAATGATGAATGATGAATTATGAATGATGAATTATGAATGACGAATTATGAATGATGAATTATGAATGACGAATTATGAATGATGAATTATGGTATGAGCGTCTGTAGCCTGGTGATGAGAAATCACGGCTATATAGGCAAAACCCACCTACGTAGGTTTTAGACAAAAATTTTTAAACGATTGCACTTTGTAGCAACTCAATGGTTTATTTATCATAAGGACATCCAGTCTTAAACGCCCCCACTAACTATACATTAGGAGGCAATTATGTCCCACACACCTTTAAAAATGACTGTTGAGGAGTATCTAACCTATGATGATGGCACAGACAAGCGTTACGAACTTGATTCGGGAGTGTTGGTAGAAATGCCTCCTGGTACTGGTAATCACGAAGCAATCATCACCTTCGTGTTATTTCAGTTTATTTTGGAAAAACAACGACTGGGACTAACATTAGAACCGCGTTCCAATGGTGTAGAAGTTGCTTGCGGCACACAAATTAGGCGTCCTGATGTATTGGTCATGACTCAACAACAAGCTGTGTCCATTGAAAAGAAATCGGCGATTCTTAGAACTGCACCACCACTCATTGTTGAAGTCGTATCTCCCGAATCTGTTGAGCGCGACTATGCTATCAAAACATTAGAGTACGCTGCCTTTGGTGTTAATGAATATTGGATTGTCGATCCGTTAGAAAATAAAGTAACAGTCTGTTTGCTAGCTGGTTCAATTTATCATCAAACAGTATTTAGTGGCGAGCGAAGGATTGTATCGCAAACTTTTCCACAAATTAACCTGACTGCTCAGCAATTACTGATGCCGAAGTTTTAAGTGTAAAAGCTTCGCATCAAGTTTCAATACATACAATTGACATTAAAGCGAATATCTTAACATTTCTTATAAAAATGAAACATTTCGCACTTATCTTCAGTAAGCATCCTAAGGGAGAAGAGTTCGGGGGATGAGTAATTCATACTTCATCCTTCTGTAGATAGATAGGAGTATAACACCATAAGTATTACTAAAGGTAACTTTTTCATCCTGTGGGGGGGCATAGGATAGAATTTTACAAGTACAAAAAAGAACACTCTTGAAGTTGTATAGAGGAAGTTATTGTGGTTGCTACGCCCGAAAAACTACAAAAATCACACCAGGACGCATTAGGTCAACAACGTGTCGCCGTATTGCTTATGGGTTACGGCGAAGTTGAAAGTTATGAGGATTTCGCCAACTATAACGAACAGGCTTTAAACCTACTTACTGCAAAATTTGCACCAGTGCCAACTTGGGTTTATCCTCCCTTGGCAAAGCTTTTAGCATTATTTGACCGTCACGAGTGGGGACACCAGCATCATGATTTCATTTCCCCACACAACTCTATCTTTGAAAAACAACGGGCTGGTATTGAGAAAAACCTGCAAGCTAAGTGGGGAGAAGGGGTGAAAGTCTTCAAAGCTTTCAACTTCTGCGCCCCTTTTCTTCCCAAACAAGTCCTAGCAGAAATCAAAAACGAGGGTTTTGATAAAATACTTATCTATCCACTGCTAGTGGTTGATTCTATCTTCACCAGTGGTATTGCCATTGAGCAAGTTAACAATGCTTTAGCCAAGATGGCAGATGGTAAGGAACACTGGGTGAAAGGACAGCGTTATATCCCTTCTTTTTACAACGAGCCAGCTTACATCGATTTGATGGCTCATCTCGTTGAAGAAAAAATTAATGCCGATTTAATCAATGCTTATCTCCCTTCCCAAATCGGCATTATTCTGATGAATCACGGTTGTCCCCATAAAGCTAAAGGCTTTACCTCTGGCATCACTGAAAGTCAAGCACTTTATGATTTAGTGCGGGATAAGTTAATCAACCGCTACCCCCTCATCTCTGTTGGTTGGCTTAACCATGACACACCTTTAATTGAATGGACGCAGCCAAACGTCGAACAAGCTGCAAACAATTTGATTCAATTAGGTGCCAAAGCGATCGTATTTATGCCAATTGGCTTTGCAACGGAAAACCACGAAACTCTATTGGATGTACATCACATTATTCATGCTCTAGAGAAAAAGCATTCTGGTATCAATTACGTGCAAATGCCTTGCGTTAACGACGATCCAGCATTTTTGGCAATGGCAGCAGAATGGGCAAATGCTCACATTGCTGAGTTGCTGTCAGAAGAAGCGGTGACAGTGAATCCTCACTTAGCTGTAGGTCATCATCACCATCACCACCATTAAAACCGATGAGTGAGGAACAAAGATAAGCGCTCTTAACTTTTCACTCCTCACTCCTTATTCTGAAAAACATCTACCTCTCAGTTGCGCTTTTTCACGCTCAACTTCTTCCCAATGTAAAAACAGGTATAATTCAGGTAGCAATGTAAAAGGAACAATATATGCAACAACCGTTGAATATAGAACAAAACGTATTAGCAAAAATGCGTTCGCGAAGCGCAAGCCGTACCCGGCTTATTGCTGCCTGTAGAAAAACAGCAAGAGGTATTAAATTTTGTTGAATTTTTAGCACAAAAAAATCAAGTAGAGCGTCCACGCCGTTCTCTTAAAGGACTTTGGGCTGATTTAAATGTCAATATCACTTCAGAAGATATTGCTCAAGTGCGGCGTGAGATGTGGACAACGCTACAAAGGCAATTGATGAAGCATATACAGCTGGTGACTCAATTTATGTAGCTTCCATAACTTTGGTAGAAGTTATATATTTGGTGGAAAAATCTAAATTACCAGTCGTCGCCTTGGAAAGACTCAAAAGTATTCTTGAAAACGCAAATTCAGGGTTTGTAATTGTAACGCTAGACTTTGATATAGCCGTAACAATGAGCGAAATTAGCCGCAGTGTAGTTCCTGATATGCCGAGTACTAGTGGTTCATCGCATAAATTCTGATGAGTAGATACCCACTCTCGTTCCCAGCCTCTGGCACAGAATGCATTACTGTGGGATACTGCCTCGCACTCTGTGGTAGAGTACAGGAGGCAGAGCCTCCCGTGAGGCATTCCCAGGCTCCGCCTGGGAACGAGGTGAATCCCCAATCCCTAAATAATTTGACACAACCAAGATTCACTTTCAATTTGCTCGGCGATGGGGTGTTTTGTCGTCATTCCTGGTTTAGATGTATCATCATGCCATCCTTGCCAAGTCTGAGCAGCAAGTTTAGAAAACTCACCCCGCACCTGAAACCAGGTAGGATTATCTTCTCTACTCCACAAGCTACAAAGCAAATCTAGAACTTTCTCAGATGTGTGATTACTCATTTGATTGAATTTGTTTTTGCTTGATTCAATTAACCGATCTTCTTCCTTAAAAACTCTGCTAAGTCCCTCCCTAATGCTGAGGTTACCTAGCTTTTTCGAGCATCTTCCAATATTGGAAAGTGCATCGCACATTCGACGATTCAACCCCAAGTAGACAGCCCCCTTAAGTGCTTTCAAAAAATTCTCTAGAGCTTGAACAGGTTCATCTTGAATCAGGAGTAAATGTTCCCCTTTCAGCAAATAAATTTCTGAAAGCACTGCTTGGCAAAAATGAGGGCTGTGACCGGTTGTTAAATCAGCCTTAGCAAATTTCTCAGCAAAGCTTAACGCTTGTCTTGACAAATGGCTATCTCCGAGCCTAACCCAAACTCGCCCCGCTAAAGCTAGCCATCTAGCCATTCGTTGTGTTAAACCAATGCGTGATGCATAATGAGCGGCTCTGAGAAAATGTACTGCAGCTTCTTCAAGGAAATTACGATCGTTAGAAAGATAAAACTGTATTCGCGCAGCATTTCCATAAATTTCAGATAAGGCTTGATAAATATCTAATCCAGGGTCTTTGTAACAAGAGCCTGGTTTAATTGCCTTTCTAATTTGATTGTCCCATTCTTCTAATCCAAGCCACTTTTTCCTCTTACTTGATTCAAACAAATCTGGGTTATGTCCGCAAGAAAGTTCATATAAATAAATTTCTGATTGGATCAGGGCTTGAATGGGAACTAGCTGTTTCTTGATTTCCCAGTCTTCTTCAAGGGTTTCTTTAATTGTTTGAATGAGCAGTTTGGCATTACTGATATTCCCTTGGAAATTTGATAGCCTTAGCTCCAGTCGTTTTGCCAGGAAATAGCAACGATAGAAGTTGAGGCGATATGAAAAGTAAATTTTCTCTTTAGGAATTTTCTTCAATTCATCTCTAGCTGTATCAGCAATTCTCTTAATTTGTGTTGAGCGACATTCTTCATCAAGGAACTGAAAATTTTGAAAAGCCATCCTGACTTTGGTTAGTCTTTTCCTTAAATCGGAGAGAGTTTTACAGACTGAAGCATAAATTTCTAAATTGAGTTCTCTATTCCAACTTTGCTCTGCTAGCCATTGCTTTACAGCACAAACAATTGCTTGCAGCATAGTAATCATTGAGTCTCTATCGACCCAAATCCCTTGGTACTGTTGTTGAGTTCCTAAAACTACTGTTGTTTCAACTAAGGAATCAATACTGCTGTCTAAGGTTTTTGTTGATAGGGTAACGTTGGCTATTTCTTCAGTTAAGCCCATGTGTAAGCTACATGCACCAATAGCATTTTCCACTATCGTGTTGCTAGAGGTATACATCCATTCAAGAAATTCATAAGATTTGCCATCATGACTAAAGCTACAAGTGACCATTGCCATAATCACGGGATTGAGCGGATTGAGGGATTGTGCATCTGATTGTATTGTTGAGCACATACTAGGGGTCTTCAACTCGCACTCTGCCTGATGGCTGATTTGTAAAAATTTACAGTAAAGATCGTTATATTCCTTTTCCGAATCGATAGTTCGCGATAATGTTTTGAATTCCAACTTTTGAACTCTCATATGGAGATTTGTTGGATATTTAAGCATTTGCTCTTTAATAGTAATACTTAGGAAAAGCGCAATTGCTTCTTGCCGAGAAAAGTTTGTTTTTCCACCAGCTTTTAGTCTTTCCCACGTTCGCTGTAGTTTCTCAATAACCTCCAATCTCAGTTTTAAACCTAAGGTTGGATAGGATTTCCTCAAGTTTTCAATGAAATACCCAAGGGAATCGTTCTCCTGAGTGTCGGAAGAATTTAAAAAAAGCTTGTGACTTGCGATCGCTATCTTGTTGCTTGCGATTGCCAAAAACTCTTGAGATGTAGAGCGGAAATCTCCCAATTCCAATAACTCCAGCAATGCAGCTATTTGCGCTACTTGAAAAAATCTCTCTGAGGTAACTCGGATAATCTTTGTTTTCTCTGGTAAGAAACCAGCAGACTCCAGTAGTTCATCTGCTCCTGTGTCTCCCAATAACTTTCGCAGTTCGTCAGGATTTGATTCTATTTTTTCTTTTTCTGAAGTTTTTTCACTCTCCCTTTTTAATTTTCTTTTGGATGCTCTACGACTGCGAAGATTTTTGCACAGTTGGATCAAGCCTTCGCGATCGACAGGTAACCGTTCTTTTTCCTTATTAAGAAAATCGATGACCACCGGTCGGCTAACACCCATCCCTTCTGACAGCTCTACCTGCGTTGCTCCCATTTTCTCTAGGAAGAAGTGGAGCATCTCGCGCAGCGCTTCTTGGTCTCCAACACTTTCTCTGCCCATTTTCTTAATTTAGTGCACAATATAAATGTAAATCTAATTTACATTGTAAATCTTCCTGAGTGATATTCCGTGTTAATTTATACATAAACTCAAAAGTATATATAGTTTCAGCATTAACGTGTATATTGAGTTTACATTATTTATGATAAAACTTAAATTTTTGTATTTTATACTACACAATTTATTTGAATAATGATTCTAGTATTAACATGTATGGTCAAATTACACTATTTGGCTATTCTAGATCCCCGACTTCTTGAAAGGTCTTACCCCCACCTCGTTCCCAGGCTCTGGCTGGGAACGAGAGAGTACTTGTGGGAGGATCTCACTCCCCATTGACCAACTCTATCCTTAGTCCACTGAATAAAGCTTTAATTTTGGCGTGAGAGTGTTTCCAAACAATTGAATAAATATCTGCTAACAGCGCATTGATGGAAGAACCACGACAGATGCTGTTGGAGATTCGCATATCTGCTTTTTTGTCTCTAGCAACTAGCACAACAAATTAATGAATTGCTTGGAGGGCAAACGTGATTTCATTGAACCAAAATTTTCGGTATTTTGTCTATTTGGCTTTGCTTACTACTCTTTTAGGGATAATAGCAAAATTTGATGGTGCCATCACTGTACAAGTCGCACCTTGGAGCTTACAAGTCAAGGTACAAGGCGGTTCTTCTCCGTGTTCAAATGATTTGCCACCACCTGAAAGTCAAACCAATCTACTCAAACGAAAATTAGCTTGAGTTGTTTTTCATTCTCTAACACAGTAAGTCAGGGTCCGGAATGCATCTATTAATAGGTTTTCCTGAGTCCATCGTTACCTTCGTCAATTGTAGTCGGGGGTGCGTCTATCTCACAATTAATTCTCAAAAAGGGCAAAAATCATGACGAGCAATCTATTTAACTGGGCTTGTAAGGGTCTGAAATATTTTCTGTGGACTTTACTTGGTTTTGCGATCGTACATGTCATCTCCCAAATTTTTGGAGTTTCTACTGTTTCAATACTTCTATTCTCCATTTTCTTGCCATGGCTTTTCCGCATTGCAATCTTTATCTTCTGTTTGTTTGTAGTTGCCATAGTCCATGAGTCTTGTCGCTAATTCAGAATAGCGTTGTCAATATCGCAGGTGGTAACATCCCACCTAGTTTGGCGTTGCTGAATTTATTCATCACCCTTCTCCCTTCTCCTAAGGAAGAAGGGAATTTGTACTTTTAAGGAGAGATTCAGAGTGAAGAAAGCTTATCAACATCTCTAAAATCTGTTGACAATATGAGATGATTACTATAGTATTCAAAATATGATGTATAAATTAATTGATTTATTTGCTGGTGCGGGTGGATTAACTACGGGATTTCACTTCATCCTACACAAAATAGAACTATCACAATACGAGAGGCAGCAAGGTTGCATTCTTATCCAGATAACTTTTACTTTGTAGGGTCATATACCGATATGGCTTCTCAAATTGGTGAATCTGTTCCTCCGCTTTTGGCTAAAGCAATTGCTAGATGTTTGCTTCAGAATTGTTATCAAGCAAAGGGTTGTTGATTTGCGATTGTCAGGCAGCAAGCATAGTTTCTACGTATCGAGCGGGTATAAGACGAATTCGTTCAAGATTAATACGAATTGCGTTGGGAAGTATTGTTCTGGCTTTGAAAAGTTGTTTTTGATTTTTGTACCATACTAAATCTGTTTTGCCTGCAATACTTCCTTGTAAACCTGCTCCTTGTTTCCCAGAAATTTTATTGACCGTCCAAGCCCACGAAAAGGTAGTTGGATCGAGTGCTTCGAGTTCATATTCACAATAAACATATTCAGTACCTTGTATATTTTTTAAAAGTATACCTTCGTAACTGGCTTGTTAAAATCTTTTCGTTCCAATGTTGAATAATAGCTGCTCCTAATTCTTGTGGTGAAGAGAGTTCGGTAAGACCAGGAAAGCCAAGTTGATTAGCTTTTTTAATCACATCTGCCCTCTGAATTACAAAAAAAAACGTGTTTCCTGGTGTGAGATTATTAAGTTGAAGCGATTTCATTGACCAACCAGTTTGAGTCGTAATATCAACAGCATCATAAAGAAGTTTGCTACGTCCTAAAGCTGGATCGGAAAGAGGAATATCTTTGACATAATGAAAAATTGCTTCCCAAGCATAATCTTCTATCGAGCCAATAACCGGAGATGCTACAGTAGCAATTATGGCTTTCCTTAATCTTTCTATTTCATTGTCTGTCAACACTTAAAGATTCCTCTACGGCTCGCAAAAATTCGCTCATTGTTGTATTTAGAGCATTAGTGATATGCTTTAGAACCCTGACAATGATTTCGATGCGGTCTGTTAAGATAATTGTGTAAAAAACTGCTGTTGCTGGATTGGCATTATCCACCACTTTGTCAATCTGCGTCGGCTGGACGGTAATGCAAGCACATCATATGATTGTCATGTTCAGTAGTGCAACAGCACAAAGCTGCCGCAATGAATGCAACTATCTAAAAGTCTTGAAAAATTCAGCTTGTAAACGGTATTAGACCTAGTGTTGCAACCAAACTGGAAAACGTCATACGTTTTACGCTTGCTCTGGTCGTTTTGCGCTTACATTGCTATTATAGCTTTATAGCTCCAATAGCGCTATAGCTCCAAAGTTGTTCTCTTATAGCTCTGTATCTCCAAAATAAGCGTACATTATATATGTACACTGGAGCGATAGAGCTATATAAAAGATATATGCCGAGGAGCGCCAACGACCACGTATTTGTTCGAGCGAGAGTACCAAAAGACATTCATTTAAGATTTAAAATTGCTTGCTTAAAGGCTGGCAGTGACATGGATTCTGTTTTAAATCAACTGATTATTAAATGGCTTCAAGAAAACGAGGAGGACAAATGACCAATGCAGGACAACCACCAAGCATTGAGGAACGACTCAGCCGCCTAGAAACTCTGTTTGCTAACGTTGGCGAAACAGTACTGGGACATGATGCCACTATCGATGTACTGGTAGCAAATATCCAGCAACTAACTGAAAA
>NZ_WJFC01000067.1 GCF_009725235.1 Scytonema sp. UIC 10036 | reverse complement strand
CCCCTACCCCCTACTCCCCCTCCATGGGTTATAAGTTATTAACTGCCAAAAAATTAGGATACTGATGTGGGAAACAAAATTCAACTTATAGATAGACTGCGACTGGGTTTGGCTGTCTCAGTAGCAAAAAGTGTAACTTTTATGGTGCGATCGCTGCGATTGGGTGCAGCGAGTGTTTTACCGGGTTCCATCGCCCGTCGCATCGAACCCCGCCTCTTGCAATTATTAAGCAACCAGGTGAAAAATGGAGTTATTCTCATTGCCGGAACAAATGGCAAAACTACGACATCGCTGCTTTTACGCACAATACTGGAACGCAAAGGATATCGGGTTGCTCACAACTCCACTGGCGCTAACTTAGAAAATGGTTTGATGACTGCCATGTTGGAATCAACCAACATAGTAGGTACATTAGATGTTGATTATGCCATATTAGAAGTAGACGAGAATATTATACCGAAGGTCTTAGCACCGATTCAGCCTCGGATTGTTCTTTGCTTAAACCTATTTCGCGACCAATTAGATAGATATGGGGAAGTCGATGCCATTAGCAAGCGGTGGACAAAAGTGATTTCTACCTTACCACTAGAAACAGTCGTGATTCCCAACGCTGACGATCCCACACTATCGCTTCTCGGGCAGCAATTACCCCAAAAAGTGTTATTCTTTGGCTTGAATGAACCGGAGAATTATCTAGAGGAAATCCCTCACGCTGTCGATTCGATCTTTTGTCCTAGTTGCGGGCATTCCCTCAACTATCAAGGAGTTTATTTGTCTCACTTGGGAGATTTTCTCTGTCCCAAATGCGGCTTTCAAAGAAGTCAACCGAAGCTTAATAGCAATGAGTGGTCGCAAATCCTTGTTGGTTTGTACAACAAATACAATACATTAGCTGCTGCGACTGCTGCTATTGAATTGGGTATAGATGAAGCAACTATTCGCGATACAATTAATAACTTCCAAGCTGCGTTTGGTCGTGCAGAAGAGTTAGAAATTAACGGTAAGCGAGTCCGAATTCTACTTTCAAAAAATCCAGTAGGAACAAATGAAACAATTCGGGTTGTCACTCAAAGCAGTGACAAAACAACATTGTTTGTATTAAATGACCGCATACCAGATGGTACAGATGTATCTTGGATTTGGGATGTCGATACAGAGAAATTAGTAGAGCGAGGAGGGACTTTAATTGTCAGTGGCGATCGCGTTTACGACATGGCACTACGCCTGCGCTATAGCGAAAAGACACCTGAAAGTCATTTTAAACTTATTGTAGAAGAAGATTTGCGCCAAGCGATCGCAACTGCACTGGAAAACACTCCAGAAAATGAAACATTACACATTCTCCCTACTTATTCCGCCATGCTAGAAGTGAGAGAAGTTCTCACTGGCAGGAAGATATTATAAATATGCTAATGGCTAATGGCTAATGGTTAATGGTCAAAACACAATTAGCAATTAGCAATTAGCAATTAGCAATTAGCAATTAGCAATTAGCAATTAGCAATTAGCAATTAGCAAAAGGACTTTTATGAAACAATATGAATTAACAATTGGTTGGTTATATCCAAAACTGATGAGTACTTACGGCGATCGCGGTAATGTTATTTGTATAGAACGCCGCAGTCAGTGGCGGGGATATAATGTTCGCATATTGCCTCTAGATCAAAATTCTACTGCAGATGATATACGTTCGGTTGATGTCATCGTGGGTGGGGGCGCACAGGATCGCCAACAAGAAATTGTCATGCGCGATTTACAAGGTGCGAAAGCAGAAGCCATGCGGGAGAAGATAGAAAATGGTACTCCTGGAGTGTTTACTTGTGGTTCGCCTCAGTTGTTGGGACATTACTATGAACCAGGGTTTGGACAACGTATTGAAGGATTGGGCATATTAGATATGGTGTCCGTGCATCCAGGGGAAAATGTCCGTCGCTGTATCGGCAATTTGGTTATAGAAGTCAGTGCAACTCGTTTAGCACGGGACTTGGAGGAAATGACAGGTAGCAAGCCATATTTGATTGGTTTTGAAAATCACGGCGGGCGCACTAAGCTTGGAAAGGTGGAAGCACTCGGACGCGTTGTTTATGGATTGGGTAACAATGGTGAAGATGGAACAGAAGGGGCTTTTTATCAGAATGCGATCGCAACTTATTCCCACGGTCCCTTGTTACCAAAAAATCCCTTTGTTGCTGATTGGTTGATTCAAACTGCGTTGCGGTTGAAGTATCAACAGCCTATCACACTGTCACCTCTAGATGATACCTTGGCAATGCAAGCGAGGGAAGCTATGTTTAAGCGGTTGAAGGTAAACCCGCCAACTGTTGCTGCTGCTAGAGTTTAAATCTTGTTTTTGAAATTACCCCCCTTTCTTTCATCCCCCCAAAGCATCGGGGGGACAGAGGGGGGTTTACTCCATTTAGATGCAAAGCGCTGTATATCTCAAAAATCAAATAGGAGTCTTATCAATACTGCTCGGATAAGAATTTTTGCAGGTTGGGTAAACCTGTGGGGAAACCCAACAAATGTCTGTAATTGTTGGGTTTCGTTCCTCAACCCAACCTACACATTTAATTTTTCTTTCAACATTTCTCGAAGTACACAACTTGCTCTGACTACAAATTTTTCTTTAGTTTCCCGTTTCTCTGGCTTACCTATCTTGTTACTTAAAGTAGATATAGTATCATAACTTGTAACGTAATTAGCCAGTTCCTGACTAAATTCTTCTGTCTTGACTTGTGCATCGTCACATCCAAATAGTGATATGGCAATAGGTGATGTAATGGCTTGAATACCGATAGCTAGGGAATTTTTTATAGCAGGTAGGTTGAGAGATTTATGTAACAGTGGCGATTTTCTCCAACTATCCTCAATCCAAAACTCTTCAAAATGCTTGATTTTTAATGATTTAAATATTTTCCGTTCGTACTTATAATAGTTATAAAGTACTTCTGTAAAGTTTAAAATTATCAACTGGTTGATTTCTATCTTGAGACGAGCGGGTATTTCGTCCCATATATTAAATAAATTCCAGAAAACAATTATATATGAATCTAAAACGGTATCGTACTCTATTTGAGTTTCAGTTACATCCATGTTAGATAAAAAATCCAGTTTTTTCATCAATTTACTTCTTGTATGATGTCTGTTCATTAGACCTCTTGCACAAGTATTTGTGTCTTTGGCAAAGTTGCAAAAGAAAAGTCAGAAAAAATTAACTTTTGCAAGAATCCTATTGAAATTAATATACAAAAAGGTACTTAGGCTCCACTATGGGATTTTTACGGAAATTCTCAATTATGGGTCTAAATATTGCATAATTTTCTTTTTAAATATGAAATTTTAGCGTCAATATAGTGTTTGTTGCCGTAACAGAAATACGCGAACACCTACCGTTTATTGACCCATTTCTTGCCAAGCACAATCTGTCAATCAATCGAATCTCTGACTGGTTCGTGCATCCTGGTGAACCAAAAGTTTTTCAGTATATAGAACTGGAGTTTGGTCTTGACAGTCTAACAATGGTAGGAAGCGCAAACAATGAACCTCAACAATAAAACTCTTTTCATTACGGGAATCGGCAATTTTATAGCACTGCGAGCAGCACAAGTAGCGATAGCGAACGGGATGAAGGTACGCGGATTGGAAGCTTCACCCTTAAAAGCTCAGAAGGCACAAGAACTTGGAGTATCTGTTTTTATAGGTAGTACTAACGATGAGGAGGTATTGGAAAAAGCTTGTGAGGGTGCAGATATTGTTTTTCACACAGCATCTATGAACGAGGCGGGCGGTTGTATAGACGCTTTTCGGACAGTGAATGTGGATGGAACGGTGAAGACAGCTACAGTCGCTAAGAAAGTAGGTGCAAAAACTTTTGTTCACCTCTCTAGCGTTCTGGTTTACGGTTTTCGTTTTCCAGATAATGTAACGGAAGAAGGTTCTTTGTGTGGTGAGAACAATCCTTTCTGCCAAACAAAAATAGAAAGCGAACAGGAAATATTAAAGTTTAACAATCCAAGGGATTTTGGGGTGATTTTAATTCGAGCAGGGGATATTTATGGTCCTGGTGCGGATGTTTGGATATTGCGTCCTTTAAAAATGATGCAAAAGAAAAAGTTTGTTTTAATTAATGGAGGGCGGGGTATTTGCAACCATGTATTTGTGGACAATCTTATAGACGGGGTTTTCCTAGCTATTGAGAAAGAGACATATGGTGAAGCTTTTAATATCACCGATGGTTGTAAAACTACATGGAAAGAATATTACACGCAACTGGCTAAAATTAGCGATTGCCCTCCACCTATGTTTTCAGTACCAGCTGTGTTGGCAAAAGCTCGTTTGCGACAGCAGGGGAAAAATGCTGACGTGTTACCCGAAACGATTGATTTCATCACCAGAACTCATAGCTACTCTATTGAAAAAGCACGATGCGTTCTGGGCTACGAACCGCGAATTAATTTGAGTGAGGGTATGGCGCAAGTACGAGAGTGGTTGATAAAAAATAATCTTTTGACCATTGTTTGATGAAAAGGAGATAGAGACAGAAAATGAATCCACCTTCAATACTACAAGGGCTGAGCAAATTGCAGGTTGGGTAAACCTGTGGGGAAACCCAACAAATGTCTGTAAATGTTGGGTTTCGTTCCTCAACCCAACCTACAAAAATTCTTATCCCTTGTAGCTTTGCCATCGGATAATTAATATGGAAGACGGGCGGCTGATTTAAGAAGCTCTACTATCATGCTTTTTTATCATGAGTTTCTCGATTTACCATTCGGTAACGCTCGTATCTTCTAATTGCCATAATCAAACTCAACTTCATACGTGTAAAAGCTTCTATCAAGCTCCCTATTTCATCATTCGATACCTTCTCAAACTCAACATCAAAATTACCAGTACTTACTGCTTCTGTTACCCGAACAACTTGTTTAATAGGCTTAACAACATAACGTTTGAGCCAAAAATTAGCTATATATATAGCACTGGCAAAAATTAGAGTGACAACCCCCATAACTAAAACTAGGAATTGTCTGGCTTTTTGCAAAACTTCATGAGCGGGAATAGAAACAATTTGAGCACCATTAATCATATTTAATTTCCAGCCAAAACCATTGCGATCACCATATATATCAATCATAGTTTTAGGAGCGACATCAGGTGTGCTGTGACACTGCAAGCAACTAGATTCAGTTATAGATAGAGGGAGAGCAATGTAAAAAAAGTTTTTTCCAAAAATAGAACGAAATCCTGATAAGCTATTGAGACTTTTTTGCTTTTGAAATTCTTTAACAATTGTCGTTTCAAAAGTATCTGCTTTATCTCGAAGATTAGTAGGGTTCAGCATTGCTTCCTTATAAAGAAAGTCTTTAAACTTATCATTTTTCTTTTGGAAATCTTCCAAGACTTTTCGTGAAGAATATGCTGGTATAGCCTGCTGTATAAACTCATTATTATCTAAACGAGATTGTAATTGAGGAACAACTTCAGTTGTCGTGTAAGAGCGGACGGAGTTTAGAGTCTGAAGCAATAACCATGCACTTGAGCTAATTTCATATTGTGTTTTGTAATTTAAAACACTAGCTAAAGCTATTCCGCTTAGAGCAATTCCTTCAATAAATATAAGTAACAGGAGTGCAGTCAGTTTTTTAGCTAAAGTTAAATTATTAAAAATTAATAAGCTTCTTTTTAAGCTATTCATAAGGGTTATTTGTCATTTGTCATTTGTCATTTGTCATTTGTCATTTGTTGTTTGTTAAGTAGGGTAGGTATTGTTCACTATATTCGCCTTTTGGTGGGCTTTAGCCCACCCTACAGAATGATTTACCCAATGTAATGCTCACTTTTCCCAACAAACTCAGGTTTTTGTGTTGTTCTTACTAGGAAAGAATTCAGCACTATGAATGTGACAAGGGCGAAAATAGCGCTAGCATATAAGGCTCCTTGAATTCCTACAAATCCAAAAGCAATGCCTACTAAAGCGGGACCTAGCGCTCTCCCCAAAGATTGGAGAGTCACATTCATAGCCATAAATCCAGCGCGATTGTCCTCTGGTGCAAGGCGTGCAAATACTGTTTGGATGGATGGTAGCGCAATACCAAGACCTGCACCAAATATGAGAACAGGGATAAAAAGCTGCCACACATTGCTCATTAAGGGAGCAATCAATAATGATACCGCACAAACAACGAAAGAGATTTTGATAAGTGTAACTTCAGAGAACTTCTGAGCAAACCATCCCAATTGAGAAGCAAACAAAGCAAGAGTTATTTCCATACTGGCAAGGATAATACCAATGACTGCACCAGATGCACCAAGATTATTTGCCGCTAGAAGTGGAATGCAGATAAAGCAAGAACCAAATTCTAAGATAAATAAAGACAACACCGCAAACAACAGCGCCAATACAGAGCGGTTGTTAATACTCTTCCAAGTACTTCTCAAGTAGGCTTTGAGCTTGAACTCATCAACAGACCTTTGGCTTTGAGTCTTTGGTAGTTTTAGCTGTGTCAACACTAATAATGCAATTGGAAGAGCAAAAACTGAGAGGAAAAATGGGTATTGCCAGCTGAGTTGTGCCAATCCACCGCCAACAAGAGGATAAACTGTTGCACTCAAACCAATCATACTGGCGTTAAATGCCATAGCTGCAGTCAACATCTTCCCGGAGTAAACATCAGCAATTACAGTAAGAGACAAAGACTCTAAACTAGCAGCGCCAACGCCTTGCAAAAATCTCCACTCTAATAAACTGCGAAAATCCCTTGCAAAAGCACTTAAAATTCCGCCAAGTGCAAACAGTAGTAAAGAAGGAATGAGAATTTTCTTTCTGCCAATACGGTCAGCCAAAACCCCAAAGATTGGAGTTCCAATTGCAATTGGTATCAAAAAGCTTGCCATAACCAATCCAATTTGTTCATTTGGAACCTTAAAGGCTTCCCCAATGGCTGGTAGTGCAGGGTTGATAGCCATCACACCCATCACGGATGTGAGTGTTACACTGATGATGATATTGAGATTGTTATCTTTGTATGTAAGATTTGATTTATCTTGTTGAAGTTTCATAGTGGTTAGTTGTTAGTGGATAGTGGTTAGTTGTTAGTGGATAGTGGTTGGTTGTTAGTGGTTTTAAGTGAATGTCTTCTATATTTAACTATCATCTAGAATTGAGGCATTTTCGGAAACCAAATAGCTCTGTAGTTTGAGTACAGACTTTTTCTGACCTTTTCCATCTTTTTACTAGTTTTTATGACTCTTGGTATCAAGTTACTTTCTACAAGATTCCCGACTTCTCTAAGAAGTCGGGAATCTTGCAGGAATCTACACAGTGCAAGGAATGCTAATTATTCATTATCAGTCTGACTTCATTAGTAATCGCCAACTAACAACTAACAACTATCCACTAACCACTATCCACTAACTAATTAAGCAATTTGAAATTTGAAAGAAACTGCATCTCGTCTACCGATGCTGAAGGTTAAACCGGGCTTCAATTTATACCAAATTCCAGGTAAGAGAGGATATTTGTTAATATAAGTTCCATTAGAACTACCCATATCTTGAATGTAGTACTCTCCTCCTTCAAACTTAATTTCCGCATGAATCCGAGAAACGATATCGGAATTGGGTAATGCAGACAAATCGATATCAGGAAAACTGCGTCTGTTAGGTTTTCCTATCCGAAGGAGAGAGAAGTTTTCCGGTAGTTCAATAACTTTATTGCTCTGAATATGGAATAATCTAGCAATGGGTTTTTCTGCAACTGTGGGAACTTCAACAAAGCTTTCTCCGAGATTGACTTGTTCTGCATTAACAAAGTTGAGAGCAACTGAGGGATGATCTGGGGAGGGGCTGGGGCTTGGTTTTTTAGTTGTGAGCAGAGCATGGAAAATGACCAATGAGATGAGGGAAATAATAGCACTGCTTGCAAAGACAATTCGGGTTCCCCATATTATATCAATGAGACTTCCTAGAAATGGACCAAGTGTTTGTCCCCACGATTGAACTGTTGAATTGACCGCCATAAAGCCAGCGCGAGATTCTTGTGCGGCAAGTCCTGCTAGCAGTGCTTGGGTAGATGGAAACGCCAGACCTTGAGATGCACCAATTAACAAGATAGGGATAAAAAGCAGCCAAACGTTATGAATTATCGGGATAATAGCGAATGCCAAAGCAGCTAAAATGAAAGAAAATTTGATGAGTTTAATTTCAGAAAATTTCTGTGTAATTCGTCCTAGTTGAGAAGCAACTATGGCAACAGATATCGATATGCTAGCAAGTAGAAAGCCATTAAAACCAGCAGATGCACCTAGTTCTCCTGCTAGGAGTGGAATGTAAACTAAACAGGTTCCAACTTGCAGCATGAATTGAATCATCACCGCAAACATCAACCCTAAAACCTGACGATTGTTAATGCTGCTCCAAGTATTTTGCAGATATGGTTTTAGTTTAAAATTTTGGGGGTTAGTCTGTTGCTTTGGTAGCTTGAGGGTGAATAAGACCAATAATGCGACCGGAACAGCAACAAAGGATATCATAAACGGCAATCGCCAACTAAATCCAGTTAATAATCCGCCAATGAGAGGAAAGAGTGCTGAACTCATACCAATCAAGCCAGCATTAAATGCCATTACAGCGCCGAGTTGTCTTCCCCTATAGAGGTCACCAATGATAGTCAGCTGCAACGATTCTAGGCTTGCAGTCCCAATACCCTGCACAACTCTCCACTCTAAAAGACTGCGGAAGTTTTGAGCAAAGCCGCTTAACATTCCCCCTAGAGCAAATAGCAGCAGCGAAGGAACTAGGATTTGCTTTCTACCAAAAGTGTCAGCTAAAACTCCGAATATTGGAGTGACAATTGCACCAGGTAACTGAAAGAGTGTTGCTACTAGTGCTACTTGTTCGCTGGAAACGTTAAAAACTTGCGAGATAGTTGGTAGCGCTGGGTTAAAAACTGTCCCCCCTAAAATTGCTATAAGTGTTAAAGCATTAATGATGTAAAAATTTTTATCCTGGGATAGATTGCCGGGACTCGTTGGTTTAGCTTTCATAGTAGAGGGACTCATATTATTGTTTCCTTATTAAGAATTATCGGTAACAGTGACGAAATAATACCATTTTGGATTTTAGATTTTAGATTTTGGATTGAGAAAACCATGTATATGCTGGATTTGAAGCAACTATGTGTCGCATTCTTTGTTGAAATTAGTATAATTCGTAATTGAAAATTTATTAATCATGTAAAATCTTATTTATCTGTTCGTAGTTGCGATGCAGGCGAAAATAGAGCAACTACGAACTATTAAGGATTTTGCCGACTTACTTAAAATAGCATATAAGTCTATTTTCCTTGTTATCAGCATCTCAATTGTCTCGTTTACTGACTACAACTTTAATCCCATTTTTAGGTTGTAAAGTCATAGTTGGTTCGGGAATAATTGTCTGATTGGGAATAAGATTAAGTTCAAATTTTTGGGCAATGGTTGCTAATAATAAAACGGCTTCCATCAATGCAAAGCTTCTACCAATGCAAGTACGGGGTCCATCGCCAAAGGGTGCATAAACACCTCTAGGAAGTTGTTTTTCTAAGTCGTTAGCCCAACGCTCTGGATAAAATGCTTCTGGATTGTTAAAATAGCGATCGCAGCGATGCATAACCCATTGGCTAATAATCACCGTACAACCTGCGGGGACTCGATAACCGCCAAGTTCGCAGTCCTGGCTAGCTTCACTGACTCTATTCCACACAACTGGATACAGCCGCATTGATTCTTTCACCACCATATTGGTGTATTGTAAAGAAACAAGGTCTGCAAGAGTCGGAGAGCGATCGCCCAAAACTTCTTGGAGTTCTTGTTGTAACTTGGTTTGCACCTCAGGATGCTGAGATAAAAGCATCCACGTCCAAGCCAAACTATTTGCAGTCGTTTCATGTCCGGCGAAAATGAGAGTGGCGATCGCATCGCGCAATTGCTTGTCACTCATTTGAGAGCCATCATTTTCATCCCGTGCTTGCATCATCATCGACAGCAAATCCCCAGGATCTTCTCCACTAGAGCGCCGTTGTTCGATAATACTGTAAATATACTTATCCAATTGGCGGACAGCAGATCTATAGCGACGATTGGACGGAGTTGGGAGCCTCTTAGACAAAGCAGGGAAAGGAGATTTACGGTTGTCCACAAACCAAGGAGCCGCCAAACCCATTGCTAAAGCTACATCTTCAGCCTCTTTGTCAGTCGCATCCCGACTAAAAAGAGTCTTCATTACAATGTTAAAGGTGAGATGCATCATCTCAGCTTGAATATCTTTTGTTTCCCCATTTTGCCAAGAAGCAAGCATTTTTTCAGTATAGGCAACCATCACCTCACCATAACCAGCAATACGTTTTTGGTGAAAGACAGGTTGAGATAAACGGCGCTGGCGAAGCCAAGTATCTCCATCACTCGTTAAAAGCCCCTGTCCCAATAAAGTGCGAAAAAGGACTTTCAATATTTTTGGAGTACCAAACAACTCCCGGTTTTTAAAGACTTGCTCAATATACTCAGGCTCAGTTATCAAAATCGTTGGATTCGCTCCCAAACGGAAAGGAACAATCCCACCATATTGTTGAGCGCATTGGGTCAGAAATCCAAGGGGACTTTGTTCAAATTCAACCAAATTTCCCAGTAAAAACTTGCCTTTAGGACCAGGTAAAGAGAAGACATCTGGAATTGTAGAAGTTGGATTATTCGATTTGTTTATATCTGACTTTAACATGACTTTTTCTATGATTAAATTTTTCCATCAATTGATTTAACTAATTTTGATAAATAAAAACGTTGTTCGATTGATTCTCTCCTTCTTTTTCTCTGCGATTTCAGCGCCTAGTAAGGTTTTTTCAATTTATCAAAATTAGTGCAACAAACCATTATTTTTGGCAATCAATGGTAAACGGGTTGTCTTCTGGATCGAGACCTTCAGCCACTTTTAAACCAGGTGAAGGTGAACGAACGGGACCGAGTTTAACACCACGCTCAATTAACGTATTGTAAGCTGTTTCAAAATCATCAACGCGAAATGCCAGTTTAGGTCTATCCTTACCGAAGTCCTTATCCATATTACCGTGCAGAACCAAAGTGCATTCACCAGTTGCAAACTCCACCCACTGTTTGTCGCTGCGTCCATCTATACTCATAAACGACTTGACCTCAAGCCCCAATTGGTCGCGGTAAAACTTTATTTGTGTGTCTATGTCTCTTACATAAAGAATCGCTTTTGTCAACCCTTGTATAATACTCATGTTATTTTTTACCTCATTAGTTAGACTGCCTTTGAGAACCAGTGACCAGTGGTGGGAAGGTAACATCTTCAGTGAATGTCATCTATATCTAGTTACCATCAAGAACTGAGGCATTTTCGGAAACCGAATAGCTCTGTAGCTTGAGTACAGACCTTTTCTGACCTTTTCTGTCTTTTTATGACTGTAGTAGGTAGGGCTAAAGCCCACCAAAAGCCTTAGTGGTGGGCTATGTGTATTTTATCACTCTTATGGTGCGGACATCTTGCCCGCTATGAATAAGGTACGGGCGAGGACGCTAACACCACAAGATGGATAATTTATTTCTTGGAAATCTTTAAACTACAGGTTTATTAAAAGCAACCCTTAGATGATTGGGACCGTGAAACACGATGTTATTTGCCCACTCAATCTTCTCGTCTAGCAAACGAAGTTCGGGTAAACGGTTTAGCAACACATTGATTGCAATCTGTCCCTCAGCACGAGCTAAGGACGAACCAAGACAGTAATGGATACCACCGCCATAGGCACTATGTTTGTTTTCTTGACGTTGTATATCCAAAACATCAGGATTTTTAAATTGAGCGGGATCTCGGTTCGCTGAGCCAAGCATGATACCTACGCTATCTCCACGCCGGATTAACTTGCCACCAACTTCAACATCTGCATAAGCCCACCGCGTTACCATCTGGATTGGGGTGTCGTAGCGGACGAACTCTTCTACGGCTGAAGGAATAAGTTCAGGATGGGAGCGTAACTTTTTGAGTGCTTCTGGATGGTAGAGTAACGCCAGAGTTCCCTTCGCAATCAAATTGATTGTGGTCTCATGTCCTGCTGTCAACAGGTGAGTACAAGTAGCCACGATTTCAAAGTCGCTCAATTTGTCGCCTTCATCAGCCGCCTTAACTAAAGCTGAGATTAAGTCTTCTCGTGGATTGGCACGTCGCTCTGTAATCAGAGGAGTAAAATAGTCGATAAATGACTGAGCACCCTGGTTTGCCTTTTCGTAAACTTCTGGTGGTGGTTTCAAACGGGAAGCACTGGCATGCTGCATGGCTAATGCCCATTGACGAAACAATGGAAGGTCTTCTGGGTCAGCACCTAGCATAATAGCAACTACCTTGGTTGGCAGAGGGAAAGCGAAATCCTCAACTAAGTCCAATTCTCCACGGTTCTGGACTTTATCCAACAGACTGTCTGCGATTTCGTAGATGGCTGGACGAATGTTTTCGACAATTTTTGGGGTAAATGCCTTGCTAGCCAGCGATTTTAGCCGTGTATGATTGGGTGGTTCCCGGAAAACTATCCAGTTACTTACCAGAGACAGGAACGCATTATATGCTGTTGGTACTGGCGTAGTTTCAACATCCTCTCGTTCGTTCAAGGTTTCGCGACCAAATCTACGGTCTTCCATCACTTGCATGACATCATTATAACGGAAGATATACCAAGCACCAGGTAGTTGGGGATTTGCAGAAATCCCCCAATGCACGGGGTCTTCTTCTCTATAGCGACGATACACTGTATAGGGATCTGCGATGACTTCCGGTATAAATGGGTTGAGTCTTTCAATTGTAGAAACGGTCATTTTTACTCCGTTATGATTATTTTGGATTTTAGATTTTGGATTTTGGATTGAAAAGATGTTATATCAAATCCGGTAGCATCTGAACGATTAAAAAACCGCAGAGGCGCTGAGAGCGTAGAGAAAGAGAAAAGAGAAATAATTCTGATACAAACGGATTTGATATTATTGAGCAATTAGCCATTAACAATTATCCAACGACACTAATTCAAGTGGGTTTTTCAACGCAGACAGCATTTGTATCATTTGCTCGCGTCCGAAGTTTTGAACTTTTGCCACAGATGGTCTGGATTCCAAACGCCGAACATAATCTGTTAATTGAGGGAAATGCTTGTAGCTGTAAACCATACGTAGGTAACTTAAGGTGGGTGCAGCAGCACAGTCTGCAAGGGAGAACTCTTCCCCAACCAGCCAAGTTCTACCTGACAATCTTTCTTCCATTTGCAAGCACGCTGTCTCTAGTAACCGATGTGCTTTCTTTACCTCACTACTCCCTTGTTCTTCCACCGGGCGCTGAGAGTCTGAAAATAACGCTTCACGTCCTCGGTTAATGTACACGTCAACGATCCGTTCAAGCATTCGGACTTCTAAAGCTAGCTTTGGATCTTGTGGGATTAAGTGAGGTTTGTTTTGAAACCTTTGATCGAGATATTCAATAATGATGCAAGCCTCGAAAAGTATTTTACCGGATTCGGTTTCTAGGGTGGGAATTTTGGCAAAAGGATTAATTTTTGTATAGAGCGATCGCTCTTCTTTATCAAAAAGATTAACTTCTATTGGTGTAAAAGCTGCGTCTTTTTCATAAAGAGCGATGAGAACTCGCTGGGAGTAGGATGAGGCTGGGGCGTAATAAAGTTTCATAAGTGGTTAGTAGTTAGTGGTTAGTGGTTAGTGGTGAGTTAGTCGGTGAATTGCTAACTACTGACTTACTGAATTAATGACAATTAGCAACCTCGCACGCGATCGATAAGAGTACCTAGATCGCTAGGTAAAGCATCGCCTCTCCAAGCAACGTGTCCGTCTGGACGCACAAGTACATATGCTCGTTCATAAAGTTTCGCAATCTCCGGTTTTTCGATAAAGCTGATTGTCAGTGGAACGTGTCTGTCGTAGCAAGCTTTGGCAAAATTTTCAGTTCCTTGTTGTCCTTGAAAGCACAGCAGCACATACCCTTGACTAAAGAGATCCAATATAGATTTGTCAGGTTCTAACCATGCATGGGGTGCTCGCGATCCGGGATAACTATTCTGAGTCCATTGGAAAGGATCGCTGTTAGGAGGCGTACCATCAGGGATAACGATCGCTGACTCATAACGGAATCCAAAATGAACTCCTGGTGCGTCGAACTCACGCTTAACGCCACTACGCTCCAAACCTTCAGCCATAGAATTTCGGATTGCTTCGCCTTCAGGAGAATCGCTCATAATTTCTGGAGGGACAGCACGTTTTTGACCGCGTTGGAGGTTAGCATTCGCTTCTTCAAGGTTTCTGACTGCAATAGGACGCCTTTCCATTTCATAAGTATCGAGCAATTTTTCTCCGCCCCAACCTTTGAGGGTTGCCGCCAGTTTCCAACCCAGATCGAGTGCATCACATATCCCCGTATTCATACCAAAACCACCAGAAGGTGAGAGGGTATGAGCAGAATCGCCTGCAAAGAACACGCGCCCTTGACGGAATTGGTCAGCAACACGATGGGTAAGGTACCATTTAAGATTGGAAACAATTTCAATAGGGGTATCTATTGCGATCGCTTCTCGAACAGCTTCTTCCGGGTCACGCAACTCACCATCTGCTTTTGGTTTAAGAATCAAGCGGTACGATCCCCGTCCATCCACAGCCCGGAGCGGTTCTTGTAACGTAGGGTTAACCAGGAAGAAAACCATAGCATTGCGCGATCCCAACTGGCTTGGTAACTCTGGTGCATTAAACACAACGCTTTGAAACAGTTGAGTGGGATGGAATGATGGAGTCTCAACGTTACAAGCTTTACGGACTGTACTGCGAGCACCATCACAAGCCACCAAGTACTTGGCGTGGATAAATTCCGTGTTTCCCGATTCAATATTCGTCACCTTAGCGACAACTTCTTCCTCCGTTTGTTCAAAGCTGTCCAAACGACAAAGAAGCTTAATAACTCCTGATGGATATTCTCCCAAAGCATCCATTAGAACGGGCGCAACCCAATTTTGAGGGCAAACTTGCTCTGGTTCTGGCGTATATTCAGGTAAGGTTCTCTCTGCATAAGACGGAAAATGAATGCGGTATATTTCATAACCACCAACAGCCGTTACCCATGCAACATCTAAAGTATGGTCAACAGGCCATCCAGCATTGCGTATTTGCTGAGAAATACCCCAACGGCGGTAAAGCTCCATCGAGCGGGGTCCAACCGTACTGACTTTGGGGTCAGTCACCACACCATCCGATTGCTCTATCAGGATACAATTAATACCTTGGTAACGCAATTCTAGTGCTGTCGATAAACCAACCGGTCCGCCACCAACAATGAGAACATCTGTTTCCAGTTTCATAACTTCCCCCTAACTTTATTAAAGTGCTTGCAAAGTCAATTTTTGCGTACTTTTCCTTTGCGCCTTTGCGGCTTTGCGTGAGACAAAAAATATTTACGCAAGAAGTCGATTAACCCAAAATGTGCTGGGGATTCTTTGCAAAATCCTCGAAATATCTCGCGTAGAAATCAAACATTTCGTAAACCATGCTAGGAATAACTTCACACTCTCTAGCCTCATGACTCAACCGTTCAAATCGACTTGCGATCGCCCGATACGCAATTTCTGGTGCTGGAATATACGCAGGTGGGTTAGCAATCTCAAAAGAAGGACCAGCCGTTTTCCCGCGTTTCCCAGAAGGCATAGTCATCAGCAACTCACCCAAAGGACGCATCATACCCGTCATCACATCAATAGCTGCATTCATCAGTTTCGATCGCCGCATACTACCATGAGGCATTAACCCAAAATGCTGCACCATCAGTTGCATCATTAAATAGTAAGACTCATTAAAAATCTGCATGACAGCCCTAGTTTGGGGAACAGTAACAACAGTAGAGTTGTAATCTTTGTGATAGAGCGTGGGGTTACGCAGTGCAGGATATGCTGGATTCCAAGGTAAATTATGCCCGGTAGTCGCATCAATCGTTTGCTCCCGAGCCAATGCATCTGCAACACGCCGGAATTTTTGATAATGAGATTCTTCAAATTTAGATGACTCTGCCTCACAACCTTCGCCCTGCTCGACAATTAAGTCAATGGCAAAGAGAGCGCTTTTCACGTCATCTACTTGGAACTGATAATCAGGGTGAGATTTATTAGTATCCTTACGCAAGAATAAGTGGTGTTCGCCACCCACGCAACCCTTTTTAACAACAATTAAATCTGGAATATTTTCGATCGCAGCCCGGATTTGACGATACAGTTCGCTTAAGGAACCATAACCGTGCAGCTTATCAACACTTGGGTCGTTTGGTTCAGTTTCATGAGCCAAATCTTCCACCAAAAAGTCAGGCAATTCAAATTGTAAAAATCGCTGCAAGCTAGATGCACCAAAGGGTTCTAGAGCAAAATCGACTTCGATAGGGAAGCGTCGATTCGCTTCATTCCAATTGGGTATAGCTGGATAGAAAGGTTCGCCGATCGCCATTAAGATATTATTGACCATCAAGAAATGAACCATCTCTTCGCGAGAGATATCCAACAACACACCCCGCATTCCATAGTCGTGTCCTTCCTGATTGTCACCGCAAGCCAGACGCAGTTGTTCGGGAGTCCACAAGCCCCGGCGCACGTACTCTTCACCTGTGACATAGTTGGGAATGGAGTATGCAGCGTAAACATACTGCAACATAACTGCAACCTCAAGTTCTGCAGCGTGTCGCAGGGCAGCTACCAGTTCATCACGAGTTTGAATGGTGCGCTGAGTGCTCTTTGGCGTTGGCTTGGTTTCAGGAACATAGCCCACTCGCTGTTGGTTTTGCAAATATTTACGTAGAAGCATGGCTTGAGGTTGGGACATATCTCGTGTAGGTGGCATATAGTAGGTTTTGTTTTTGTTGCAAGGGTCGCACATTTGCCACATGAGGCGAGCATAAGTTTCTACCTTGCATTTGTCCGCTAAACTGAAGACCTCGGCTTTCATAAAGGAAAAAGAAAGTTCGTAGAAAGCGAGGATATGCTCGTAAATGAGGTTAAAGTCTACTGACTCATCTGGAATGTCTTCTAAGTGCCAATTGTTGGGGAGAACTCGAACGGCGAAAGAACCAGCCCCAGACCAGAAGCCAAGGCGATCTTCGTTATCGTAGCTAATGAGGGCTTGGTCGGGATGAGAAGCATCCCCCGGTATTTCGTCAGCCCGTGTTGATAGGAGGACTCGTGCAGTCCCCGATTGAACTCCACGTACAGTTACCCAACCGCGTCCTTGGTTGTCAGTTGCGATCGCAGTTGTAGCCGTAAAATCACCCATCTCGTACTGCTTACCGGGTTTGAAATGTACGATATCTATACTATGGGGAAAGTAGAAAGTTTTATCGGCATTTTCTGGATTGCGATCGAAGTCATAACGCAACTGGGGCAAACCTTTGGGATTGTAAAATTGGCGCAAGTAGATTTCAACTGGTGCGGGACGACCTCGAACAAAAGACCGCACCTCTAATTCTATGGCATAGTCTAACCCACGCTTTTCATCTGGAAATTCTACAAACAAACAGGCGTCGTTAACTTGGAGGTTAATTTCCTCTTCCCGAACTAAAATCTGTCGCTGACCGTTAAGTGTTCCAACAATGCACAAACCCTGTTGTTCGATCTCATGAGACAGATGCTCAAAAGGTTCTGCCAAAGGTACGTCTACAATACCACTTGTAAGTTGATGTGCTTGTTGTTGGTATGCTTCCTTGGGAATTCGCGCTACCAATCGCTGACTGTTAACTGTACGCAGTTCCAAGTCACCCAAGTCAAGCTTGGAAGCGATCGCATGAGTCGGTCCCGGTCCTGCTTGAGTAGCGCGTCCCTTGCAAGGAACTGCTGTTACCATATTCAAGCTAGCACCTTGAGGGGTAATTTCAACTGTCAGGTTAGACAGTGTTCTGTCTTCGGGATTTTGGAAGACGTGGCGGGGAGTTAACAACCGACCTTGTGGGTAAGTCGTCAGTTCACCTTCACACCACAAACCGATAGTTCCATGTAAATGCCAAAACACTGGTGAGTCCGGTTGTAACGGAGCCGACATATTGCTTAAACTGAACTGTACAACCACGCCCAACACATCTTCCCGTTCCATTGCAGAACGCAGTAGAGAAACGGTTGGTGAAAGTGCTGTCTCTTCGCCCCAGAGCAAATCTTTAGCGTGTTTAGGTATGACGAATTGATAGACTGCTGCACGTTTGAACTCATTGTTGAGGGCATGTTCTGGTAATTCTCGGATGTAGTTAAAGTTTTGCCAACGAGCAGGTTGCATCCCTTCAACAGGAGCTGAGAGCATATATGGAACTTCATGGGATACACCCTGTCTTCCAAAAGTCAGTTGACCGACCATAATTGTGGTTGTCCAATTGGAAGCAGGATCGCACTCAAAGATACGGGCGCGATTGAAAGTTGTGGCTAAGTAATCATTGAAGTGACCCCACATATCAATACTGCGTCCGACTGCTGGGTCTTGCTGGTCAACTTGTCCTGGTTCGCGTTGAGTACTGACAATTTTTGCTTCGATCGCAAAGTGACCGTTTCCGCCAAAGTCCCAACCCTTTGCCATACTGAAAGAACCGCTTTCGTCCCATTGTCCTTGAGCATTAAACCGAGGTCCCAAGGTTTGGAGATATTCGTGGTATTCCGATAAAGGACGACTGTGGTCAAAACGTTCGCCCTCCATATAAACTGTGTTGGTACTTAGATCGACCAAACCGTTTTTATGTCCCGTGGGGGCGTGGGTGCGAGCAAACCTTGAAAGTGCAGGCGTGGAAAGTCTAAGATGCTCATATTCTTTGAAGGGGTTAGGGGTAAGGGGTAGGGGGTAGGGAAGAAATATATTTATGTCCTGGTTTGTCTTACCAATCCGCTCAAGCTGAAATTTAAAAGATTTTGAATTTTGATAAATTTTGGCAAATTATTAATATAATCATCAAGATTGTTACTATTTGTTGTATTCTTTATAGAAATTTTGTTTTTAATCGCTTTAGTCATTTTAAAATTAGATTTGAAAAATAGGTGGTGTTGACTGATTAACATAAATTAATATTTCCTTTTGTTAGATAAGGTATTATTTACTGTTTGCTTACAGTCAATTGGTTACCGTTGTGTCTCTGTACTTGTCATCAATCGTTGTTTCTCATATTCCGTAAATGTTGCAGCAACTACAAGGAGATTAAGACTATTTCACACCTTTTCTGACTTTTTCTGACCAGTGACCAGTGACCAGTGACCAGTGACCGCAATGTGTGGTACACCCATGTCAGATGAAGAATATGAACATCAACTTCAATCTGTTATTGATGGTAGCTGCTTTGCGAAGTATCTCGCTAAGGTATTAAAGCAAAAGCAAGAACTCCAGGATAAGTTAGCAAGTATCGAAAAAACAGAACAAATACTAAGAGCAAAGATTGCAGAATTGGAGACTAGAAAAAATCATGCCTAAAAAACTCTCGTGTTAATGTAAAGAAGTACTGACTCAAGGAAGAATGAATTCTGTTTACACTTAATCTTTATGGTAAAATCTCACACTTACTCTGTTGCGATCGCTTGGACTGGTAATCTTGGGGAAGGAACAGCAAATTACCGAGCATACAGTCGGAACCACGAGATTCAAAGTCAAGACAAGCCCATTATTTATTGCTCGTCCGACCCCTCTTTTCGTGGTGACCCAACACGGTATAATCCTGAGGAACTACTGGTAGGATCAATTTCTGCTTGTCATATGCTCTGGTATCTTCATCTGTGTGCAAGTGCAAAAATTGTCGTGACGGATTACGTCGATAATCCCGTTGGTGTCATGGAAGAGACAAGTGACGGAAGCGGACGATTTACTGAGGTAACACTCAAACCTCGTGTGGCGATCGCTAATAGTGCAGATATCGAAAGAGCAACCCGTTTGCATGAGGAAGCTCACAAAATGTGTTTTATTGCTAACTCTGTCAATTTCCCAATTCGTCACTCTGCTGAAACTGTTGCAGTTGCTAACTAGTCTTCATATCGAGTACTGAAGAACTAAAATTATTAACCGCATTTTGGAGTCAGTGCGTTGGACGGGTTTCCTAGCTTGAAGCTCCGGGCGTCGCAAAGAGCAAGGGAGAAAAGAGAGAAGAGAGAATTTTACAAATGATTTAGGATGACTATCTATAGAGTTGAATGCGTCAGAAGAGAAGGTTTTTCAGCGTGAGCTTGATAGTATGGGTCGCAGGAGAAACAAGTTATGGAAATACTCATTCTCTCTTTCTCTTCCTCTGCGCCCTCTGCGCCTCTGTGGTTTTTTATCGCGACTAGCCGTCTTCGCATCGGTGTAGGCAAAAATTGTTTTTCCAAGCATATGAACTTTGATTTTTCTTACAGCCATTTTCAGGTAAATAGACCACAATCGTAGGGGCGCAAGGCATTGCGCCCCTACAAACGGTGTGGTTCATTTAGGTGAAAACTGCTGTAAAATCTCTAGATTATAGAGAAATTATGGATTCTATAAAGTGTATTGACAAGAAAACATACAGCGTTGTGCTAGTTAGATCCCCGACTTCGCAGAAGTTGTCGGACCGCTGAGGTGTTCTATGCTTGAGTTTGATTTAACCAAGTTTGTAAATCAGCGACTTCACAAAAGTCTAATAAAACTTCTCCCAAAGCTTCGAGTTGTTCGGGGGATAATTCTCGAATTT
Organism: Scytonema sp. UIC 10036; assembly: GCF_009725235.1. The sequence continues at coordinate 40,288 of NZ_WJFC01000067.1, read as the reverse complement.
GCTGAGTTAATGATGCATCGATTTCACCAAAAAGTCGATTAAGCTGACGCATCACCAGACGTTGCTCGCCTTCAAGTCGTCCCTCTTGTCGTCCTTCAATTCGTCCCTCTTCTTTGGCTTGTTCTCGATGACGCTGATACAGTGGCTCTAATCGCATAATTAACTCCCGGTCGTCTTTATTGATATCGCGATTGACTCTCAAATTTTCCCGCAGGTCGTAAACTAATTCTAGCGTTGCTTGCTGATAGGGATGGTCGGAGGGTAACCCAGCCAACTCCAGAATTGCTTGCTCTTGTACTTGTCCCCTACCTAAAAGTCTCAACCATAATGTCTCTGGTGTCGCTGGGAGTTGGTGTATGACGACAATTGCGGCTCTCAACGCACCGCCTAAAAAGTAAATTCTTGGTAACCATCCCGGTTTTTGATTGATGTTAAAACTCGATAGTTTGTCAGAAGATGCGGTGGGAGTGAGAATCCACAGTTTCGGGATTTGATGTTTTGGCAATTTCCTTTTCTTGGCTTTCGCTTCTCGGCGCATGGATGCTCTGACTTCTAATAATTTTAGCAAGCAGTCGCAGATTTCATCTTCGGATGCAGGATTGCGGAAGGGTTCCAATATCATCGGGAATTCGGCGAATCTGCTCAATAAACCTAAGACTTGTATCTCAGCCTGAGGAGGTTGAGTGGGAATGAATAAGACATCGATTTCTTTAATCTCTGTTGAGACTTTTTCTGAGGTGTTGACCGAACCATAGTTTTTCAGTAATTCTTTGAGGTAATCTTTGGCAAACTGGTCATGTAGAAAGCGGGTCATGAAATTTGAAGAGTGAATTTGGGCATTTGTTAAGCGGTCATTGTATCAGATTTTCTAGCAAGAGAAATTGGCGATTGAGAACTATCGAGAGCGGTGACTATTTGCACAAGTCAATTTTCTTTGCTGAGATTTATTACAGATAAAGTGAATTGAACAAACAGACACCCGACTTCTGAAAAAATCGGGTGTCTGGAGTTTTCTATGCTTGAGTTTGATTTAACCAAGCTTGTAAATCAGCGACTTCACAAAAGTCTAATAAAACTTCTCCCAAAGCTTCGAGTTGTTCGGGGGATAATTCTCGAATTTGCTGAGTTAATGATGCATCGATTTCACCAAAAAGTCGATTAAGCTGACGCATCACCAGACGTTGCTCGCCTTCAATTCGTCCCTCTTGTCGTCCTTCAATTCGTCCCTCTTGTCGTCCTTCAATTCGTCCCTCTTCTTTGGCTTGTTCTCGATGACGCTGATACAGTGGCTCTAATCGCATAATTAACTCCCGGTCGTCTTTATTGATATCGCGATTGACTCTCAAATTTTCCCGCAGGTCGTAAACTAATTCTAGCGTTGCTTGCTGATAGGGATGGTCGGAGGGTAACCCAGCCAACTCCAGAATTGCTTGCTCTTGTACTTGTCCCCTACCTAAAAGTCTCAACCATAATGTCTCTGGTGTCGCTGGGAGTTGGTGTATGACGACAATTGCGGCTCTCAACGCACCGCCTAAAAAGTAAATTCTTGGTAACCATCCCGGTTTTTGATTGATGTTAAAACTCGATAGTTTGTCAGAAGATGCGGTGGGAGTGAGAATCCACAGTTTCGGGATTTGATGTTTTGGCAATTTCCTTTTCTTGGCTTTCGCTTCTCGGCGCATGGATGCTCTGACTTCTAATAATTTTAGCAAGCAGTCGCAGATTTCATCTTCGGATGCAGGATTGCGGAAGGGTTCCAATATCATCGGGAATTCGGCGAATCTGCTCAATAAACCTAAGACTTGTATCTCAGCCTGAGGAGGTTGAGTGGGAATGAATAAGACATCGATTTCTTTAATCTCTGTTGAGACTTTTTCTGAGGTGTTGACCGAACCATAGTTTTTCAGTAATTCTTTGAGGTAATCTTTGGCAAACTGGTCATGTAGAAAGCGGGTCATGAAATTTGAAGAGTGAATTTGGGCATTTGTTAAGCGGTCATTGTATCAGATTTTCTAGCAAGAGAAATTGGCGATTGAGAACTATCGAGAGCGGTGACTATTTGCACAAGTCAATTTTCTTTGCTGAGATTTATTACAGATAAAGTGAATTGAACAAACAGACACCCGACTTCTGAAAAAATCGGGTGTCTGGAGTTTTCTATGCTTGAGTTTGATTTAACCAAGCTTGTAAATCAGCGACTTCACAAAAGTCTACAGTGATTCTGTGGCGATCGCTTGGACTGATAATCTTGGCGACATCAAGAATACTTGCTTCCTATTTATCCAGTTGTTGTATTTTCTTTTGATGAACCAAAACGGCAAGAACGGAAACAGTATCAAGTCGAGTTTCCAAATTTAAAGGTACTGGAGTTTAACTTTACAGCAATCCAACTGAATCAGCTGAATTGGCGAGATTTCTTACAACACAAAAATCCGGTAGCCGCAGCGTTAATGGCAAAAATGCGAATTGCACCTGAAGATAGGGCGAAGGTGAAAGCAGAGTGTTTGCGATTACTGGCAACTTTACGGCTCGATCCGGCTCGAACAAAGTTAATTTCTGGATTTGTGGATACTTACTTAGAGTTGAATGCGTCAGAAGAGCAGGTTTTTCAGCGTGAGCTTGATAATATGGACAACTCTGCTGAAACTGTTGCAGTTGCTAACTCGTGGTTGATACCATTAGTTTTGAATTATAAAAGCAAATCGGGAATTTCTCTTATCCGCAGCCAATTCATCATCTTTTCTGGGTGTGCAATATGAAGAGTATGGGTTGCTGTAGTATGAATGGCGTGCCTACCCATCTCAACAATCTGAGTATCGTTGTTTGATATAAAGTCTTTAAAGTTACCTGTAACTAAAACTTTTGCTCGACCAGCGATCGCAGCTTCAAGAACGTGGGCGTCTTCACCATCGCGTAGCGTAACTAGACCAGTTCCGCCCAAAGTCAAATGAGGTCCCACACCAGATGGACCAAGCTCAGCATATTTTCTAATCGTATCAATGTAGCCATCAGCAACTAATTGAGGAATATGAAAACTTCTTTCTAAAACTAAATGGAGACGGTTCAGCATACCCCAAGATATCACAAGTTGCACCGGACTAAGCACACAATTACCTTGGCGGGCGATCTCAACCAGACATTGAGATGCTGTATTCTGCCTACCTTTCTTATCAGCAAGCAGAGCAGCACACCAAATATTAAGGTCAAGACACAACCGCAGCACTGGAGTCATAAAAGCAACCTTAGCAAGTTAGATCGACGGCTGCAGACAAGATATCCTCTTCAGTTTCTAGCTGTTCTAGATTTTCAACCTTCATGTGGTCTATAACTTGTCGGTGTACAACTTTATATTGAATGTGCAATAGAGTACGCGTAATTTCTCGGTTAACTTCCTCCATATCCTCAGGAGAACCAAGCGCCTCAATTTGCAGCAAAGCAGCTCGTGCTTCTGAAGGAAGCCCAACAAAAAACTTCAATGCCATACCAGCCACTTGGGAGGTAGGGCGCTGCTCGAGCTTGGAGATATAATCAACGCGACTAGCCGTCTTCGCATCAATGTAGGCAGAAATCGTTTTTCCAGCCATATGAACTTTAATTTTCATTAAAACATTTAGGTTCTATAGAAATTATAGATTCTATAAAGAGTATCTGCAAGAAAACATAAAGTGTTTTGCTGCATACAATAAACACGTGTGGTGGATTACTAATTCTCAAACTCAGGTCTGAACAAGATGAGACTGAGTCTCAAATTGCTTTGTTGCCCAATTTTCTGGAATTCGTGCTAATATATAGTGGTATACCATATATTTTTCCCAAACTTCTTTGTACTTAAGGCGGCGATCGCTCCATTTACATTTATTAGAACGGGTCTTGACAAGATTAAAAAGGATAGAGATAATATAGTGAGTCGTGCAAATCTCAAAAAAAAACGAGTTGCCAGAGGCAGCAAAATATAGAAGAAAAGAAAAGGGTTAGAGGGAAGAGTGTACAATTCTCGCGCCGGAAAGCACAACCCGAAACCCGAGAGTGCTAAGCCTGAGGTCCGGATGGAAGTCGTCGCGACGTGCCGAACGGCAATGCCTCCGATAGGCGCTCCAGGAACCGCCGCGAAGCATCCGACTATCATTATCTTTTAAATATTTGTTTAACCAAGCATTGCCGTCAGAAGGTGCGTTTTCATAGTTTTCATGCAAACTATCGGCACACCATTCCCAGATGTTGCCATGCATATCAAATAGACCAAAGGCATTAGCTATTTTAAAGCTACCTACCGTTGTTGTCTTTCCACGAGACTTTCCTTGAGAACCAGAAGCGTAAGTTTCGTCGCTGTCATAATTTGCCAACTCTGACGTAATAGTTTCGCCAAAGTGGAAAGGTGTAGTCGTGCGTGCGCGGCAAGCATACTCCCACTCCGCTTCACTTGGAAGTCGGTAGTTTTTTCCAGTGTATGTTGATAGTTTATCACAAAACTCTACTGCATCATACCATGATATTGACTCTACTGGTCGATTGACTCCTTTAAAATGGGATGGGTTGGGATCGAGTTCGCGGTTGACTGGCGCTAAAGCAGCAACAACTCGCCACTGCTTTTGAGTGACAGGGTACTTACCCATAAAAAAAGGTTGAACGGTCACTTCGTGTTGGGGACTCTCATCTTTGTAACGTCCCTCTTCAGTTTCCGGCGAACCCATGAGGAAGCTACCACCAGGAATATAGACCATGTCCAAAGTCACGCCATCGCCAAGGTCTTCCCGAAAGTACTTAGCTTGGTGAGTTTCTCGTTTGATGATTTCTCCTGTAGCGTTGACAGTTACAACACTAAAGGAAAATTGCGGGAGTTTGCGACCTGGAATCCAGAGTTTAACTCCTTCTACATTCAGTTGGGGTGATTTTTTAGGCAATTGCTCAAATACTTCTTTCGCGTCTTCGTTATACCCCCTAGCCAAACGACCCCAACCACGAGCAAAAGTGAGAAGGGGTTGAAATTTAGCTTCAGCGAGGGGTTCTGTAAATGTTGCGATTAGGGATACACTTTTGATTTTTTCGGCTTTATCTCCTGAATAAGTTTGAAGTAGCATGAGAGCCAGTTGACGAGCGACTTCGGTGGGTTTAGTGTAAGCAAGGGCAATCCATTCTGGGTTTTCGCCAAAATCTTTGATATCTAAGTGTGTATTTCTGAATTTCTGCTGTAAGTAAAAGAGCAAGCACTCAGACAGCTTTTCTAGTTGTCGATCGCCAAATCGTTCGTCAGATTGCAACAGTTTCAGTAACAGGTGACGCACAGCACTTGGCATTTCGTATAGCTGATACCCCGCAGGATGGCAAAGATTAGACAGCAAGAGATCTGGAACAACAAGCCAATCTAAATCCAATCGTTTGCCTTGCTGATTGAAAAAGGGAAAGTTTTCTCGTAGATAGTACAATAAATTGGGAGTCAGGGCGAGGGGGAAGGCAGCATGACAAGCAAATTCCAGGTATACCCGACCATACATAGCAAAATCAACAATGCGATCGGCTGCACTTTCATAGCGGCTAAACTCATCGTCATCTGAAAACGTGTGTACGGGTTGTAGCCGATTGAGACGCTCTTGCACTTCTTCAACAAACTCCCAATCGACAGCTACCTCTGAATTATCTGTTGAGTAGTCAAACACGGCTGGCGGTATTTGGCGTCCCCGCAGTTCGTTCATCATTCTCCGCCAATCCGGTTTACTAAAAGGGTACATGGAGACGTGTTTTGCGACCTCAGCTGCAGTGGTACCGCGCCATCGGTTTGCTGGTAGCGGATTCAGCCATGCTATGTTTTTGACTACAGGTCTAATTTGACTGAGAAATTGGGCGGTAAAATCAACTCGCCCTTGATTAAAACCGCCACGCGCCGCTCCTCCATCACTGAAAATCAAAACAACCGTTCGATTTTTATGGAGATGGGGGATAATCTCAGTCAGAGGTTGCTTTTGCAGCAAGTCTAAGTCGGAAAAGAGAAAATCTCCTGGGGCGTTGCGAAAGTAGTAAGTTTTTGTGGTTCTTTCGTACATAGCGTGCTAAATTTTCATTAAAATCTACAAGTATGCTTGTATTTACAAGGCTTACAGGCACTTATAATTTCAATTTTAACAAGGAGTAACATTTTGAAACTAATAATAGCTGTAAGCTAAGCCCAGCAATAGTTTTAAGCTTATTTTTCTACAATTTTAGCACGCTAAGTACGCAAGAGCCAGATTTTCAAGTCCTCGCGAGTCCAACTGCTTGGCTGCTGCTAGTTGTGCATCCCGCAAACGACCTACAGCATCATAGATATAAAGTCCATCTCTCGCGCGACTGGTGGATTTGACGTACCAGGTTTGGTAAGGATAGCTCTCGCCTTTTAATATCTCACGATTCTTTTCAGTGAATTCATAGGCGATCGCACTCGCTAGCCGAGTTTTACCACATCCCGGTGCGCCCATCAGTAATAAGGGACGTTCGAGGGCGATCGCTAATCTCACAGACTCTTTTAATTCCTCAGTCGGAATGTATGGCGATTCTCGATGGAAATTTTGACCTGTATATTCTAGATTGTATGTAAAATTGCTATTATTCATAGGTCTAGTTCTTGCTTAATAGTCTAGGAGCTTTTCAATTTTTGGCCAACTAGATTTACAATACTTACAAATTTGATTGACCACCAATTCAGGTATTCCGCGATCGCTTTGTCTCCACCAGTTTTCAGCTAATCTTGCAAGCTGCATATTATCTTCTGGAAAATGGAGTTGGCGACGTTTAATCTCCATCCATCTCTTAATGTCAATCAAACTTAATGTTTGAATTTCTTGTAAATCAAAAGGAATTCGATTTTCCCATTCTTCTAAATTTCTGCAATAAGCGATCTCCCAATTATAAGCATCACCAGCATTGTCTACTAAAATCATCAAAAGATAATTATATTCATCATTTTTCTCACAATTCTCCACCATTTTTATAAGAGGATGCCAGAAATAATCGATTAACTTCTTGGGTTCATTTTTATACATTACGTTTAGGTTATAAAAAACCATAATGACCGTTGATGTTCGCCACTCTTCAAATATCTTCTTTGCTAGTTCTTCAGGTGAAGCTTCATATTTTAATCCAAGCACTGTACTTAATTTCAGCCATAATTCGCTAATAAAAATTTCCCCCTCCTCAGGAAGAACAATCGATATTTTTTTTGCTCTTGACGCATCAGGGAAGTACTCACTTTCTTTGTGAATCAATCGATTTACTAACCAACGTTGACATCTTCCTCCCTTGCCATGAACTACAAAAGAACCAATTCGAGAAGAACGCCAAAAATTCTCAAATTTTTGAACCTGTTGGTGATAGTTTAAAGAAAGCAAAGCTTGATAAATTTGAGTTTCTTTTTTTTCATCTTTCTCTGAGAAAGTTATAGTGTTTGAATCGGCAAAATCTAGCTTTGCCAAAACTTCAAAAGCAAAAGCACTCGCATGACGTGCAGCAATTTCCTGAAAACCAGCTTTATCAGCTTGACTTTTGTCACTAATGAGGTTAAAATACCACGGATGATGAGCGCTAATACTTCCTGATTAGCATGGGCGGCTTCGAGAAAACCACGTCCCTCCATTTCCACGGCGACTGCATCACTATATTGAGATTGGAGAAATTTAAAAACACTAGACTGCTTTGACGCAATGACTTTTTCTCCTGCAGCAATGGGTTTAAGTAAGACCTTGGGTGAGGAATTGGGAGCGGGGTTCAGTCTTTGCAACCAGTCTTTTTTCCTTGCTTCAGCCCTAGCTCGTTGAATCAGTTTGTATGCAGATTGTCCAACATCAGGTCTGGGTTCAAAGGAGGAAGGCTTTATCTTTCCCGACTCATAACCATAAACTTCTGTTGCGACTACCACATCACCCTTAGCGACATCCTTGATTCCACCTGCTACTCCAACAAAAAGTATCACGTTGGGTTGAAAGTGGGCGATCGCTCGTTCTGTTTCCATAGCCGCGCCCTTATTTCCTGTATCTATCTCAACAATTCCGACTTCCCATGATTTGCCATTATCGGTAAATTGTCCTCGTTCATAAACTGTCCCTTGGGGATGCACCTCTTCTTTAAGCTCACTCAAATAGGCGCGAACTGCCTTGTATTCTAAAGGAATAGCAGTGAGTATAACGGCGCAAGGCAAATTCATAGGTTAAATCTTTCATTTCACCGATTTTCTTTATATTTTGCCGCTTTTATGAGTATTTGGCAACCAGTGTTTATTGTAGAATGTGTTAGCGTCAAATTAGAGAAAAAATATCTTGAAAAAAATGCCACTAGAGCAAAAATTACTTTTGAAGTAAGTTGCGATCGTAAAAAGTTAAGATACCTATAAACAAAAAGAAGCCCGACTTTTCAAAGAAGTCGGAGTTATGAGCCTTTCTATGCTTGAGTTAGATTTAACTAAGTTTGCAAATCAGCTACTTCAGAAAAGTCTAATAAAACTTCTCCCAATGCTTCAAGTTGTTCGGTAGATAATTCTCTAATTTGTTGAGTTAATGATGCATCAGGAGTAAGAATCCAAAGTTTGGGAATTTTCTATTTTGGAAGTTTAGTTTTGTTGGCTTTTGCTTCTCGTCTAACTTCCAATCATTTTAGCAAGCAGTCACAGATTTCATCTTCCGATGCTGCATTGCAAAATGGTTCCACTATCATCGGAAATTCCGCAACTCTACTTAGCAAACCTTGCTAGAGGTAGCGAAAAAAAGGAAGAGGGAAAAGGGTTAGAGAGAAAAGTGTGAAGAATTATTAATTCACGTCCCGGAAACCACAACCCGATACCCGAGGTGACCGTCCCTGGAGACCGGACGGATGCCGTTACGATACGCCGAACGGCAACCGCTCGGACTGTCGTGCCAAGAACCGCCACGAAACAAACGGTAACGAAACAGGCGTTGATTGTCATTATCTTTTTTACCAAGAGATATGTTTATCCAAGCACTACCGTCAGAAGGTGCGACCTCATAGTTTCCATGCAAGCTATCTGCACACCATTCCCAGACATTACCGTGCATATCAAATAAACCGAAGGCATTAGCTACTTTGAAGCTACCTACAGTTGTTGTCTCGCCCCGAAACTCTCCCTGGAAGCCAGAAGCGTAAATTTCGTCGCCGTTATAATTTGCCAACTCTGGCGTGATAGTCTTGCCAAAGTGGAAAGGTGTCTTCGTGCCTGCACGGCAAGCATACTCCCACTCTGCTTCACTTGGAAGTCGGTAGTTTTTTTTTGTGTAGGTTGATAGTCGATCGCAAAACTCTAGACATTCATACCATGAAACTTGCTCAACTGGTCGATTGTCACCTTTAAAATAAGATGGATCGGGTTTGAGTTCGCGGTTGACTCGCGGCAAAGCAGCAACAACCCGCCACTGCTTTTGAGTGACCGGGTACTTACCCATAAAAAAAGGTTGAACGGTAACTTCGTGCTGGGGACCCTCATTTTCATCACGTCCCTCTTCAGTTTCTGGTGAACCCATGAGGAAGCGACCACCAGGAATAGAGACCATGTCCAGAGTCACGCTATTGCCAAGGTCTTCCTTAAAGTACTTAGCTTGGTGGGTTTCTCGTTTGATGACTTCTCCTGTAACGTTGAGTGTCACAACATCAAAGGAAAATTGCGGGAGCGCCCTGGAATCCATAGTTTAACCCCTTCTACATTAAGTTATAGTAATTTTTTAGGCAATTGCTTGTATCAAAGCCTCCTTTAGCTACAGCTAATCCTTCAATTGTTCTAGAGGTTTATACACGTTATCAAAAACTGACTAATCGCATAGATTTCTTTAATCTCTCCTGAAACTTTTTCTGAGGTTTTGACCACCCCGTAGTTTTTGAGTAATTCTTCGAGGTAATCTTTAGCAAACTTATCATATATAAAGCGGGTCATTGAATTTGAAGCATGAATTTTGGCATTTGTTAAACGGTCATTAGATCAGATTGTATTTAAAGAGAAACTTGAACATGAAAACTCTCAAGATAATCAACTTATGTCATAAGTTTATTTTATCTACCTACATTGATTACAGGTGCGGTTAATTGAACAAAAAGAAGGCTGACTTCTTGAAGCAGTCGGCCTTCTTAAGTTTTCTATGCTTGAGTTTGATTTAACCAAGCTTGTAAATCAGCTACCTCAGAAAAGTCTAATAAAACTTCTCCCAATGCTTCAAGTTGTTCGGTGGATAATGCTCTAATTTGCTGAGCTAATGATGCATCGATTTCACCAAAGAGACGATTTAGCAGACGCATAATCAGACGTTGCTCTCCTTCGAGCCGTCCTTCTTCTTTAGCTTGTTCTCTATTACGCTGATAAAGTGGTTCTAATCGCATAATTAACTCCCGGTCATCTTTACTAATATCTTGATTGATTCTCAAATTTTCTTGCAGATTGTACACTAATTCTAGCGTTGCTTTCTGATATGGGTGATTCTCTGGTAAGTCTAGGAGTTCAGCAATTGCTTGCTGTTGCACTCTTCCCCTACCCAACAGTCTTAACCATAACGTCTCTGGTGTTGGTGGTAGCTGATGTATGACAACAATTGCTGCTCTCAATGCACCTCCCAAAAAGTAAATTCCTGGTAACCATCCCAGTCTTTGGTTAATGTTAAAACTCGATAATCTATTGACAGAGGCGGTGGGTGTGAGAATCCACAGTTTGGGAATTTTCGCTTTTGAAAGTTTAGTTTTGTTGGCTTTTGCTTCTCGTCTCATATCCGCTCTGACTTCCAATAATTTTAGCAAGCAGTCGCAGATTTCATCTTCGGATGCTGCATTACGGAATGGTTCTAATATCATCGGAAATTCGGCGAATCTCCCCAGCAACCCTAATGTTTGTAGATTGACAGTTTGGGGTTGAGTGGGGATGAATAAAACATCGATTTCTTTTATTTCTCCTGAAACTTTTTCTGAGGTTTTGACCTCCCCATAGTTTTTGAGTAATTCTTCGAGGTAATCTTTGGCAAACTTATCATGTATAAAGCGGGTCATTGAATTTAAATCAGGGATTTTGGCATTTGTTAAGTGGTTATTGTATCAGACTTTATTTCAAGAGAAAGTTGAGAATGAAAACTCTCAAGATAATAAACTTATGACATAAGTTACTTTTATCTGCCTACATTGATTACAGGTGCAGTTAATTGAACAAAAAGATACCCGACTTTTTAAAGAAGGCGGGTATCTGAGGGTTTCTATGCTTGAGTTTGATTTAACCAAGCTTGTAAATCAGCTACTTCAGAAAAGTCTAATAAAACTTCTCCCAATGCTTCAAGTTGTTCGGGGGATAATTCTCTAATTTGTTGAGTTACTGGAGTTTAGACTAAAAGCAGGCGATTTAGCAGACGCATAATCAAACGTTGCTCTCCTTCAAGTCGCCCTTCAAGTCGTCCTTCTTCTTTAGCTTGTTCTCTATTGCGCTGATAAAGTGGCTCTAATCGCATAATTAACTCCCGGTTGTCTTTACTGATATCTCGATCGCTCTCAAATTTTCTTGCAGTAAATGTTGGGTTTCGTTCCTCAACCCAACCTACGTGTTTTCGTACTTTTTATGCTTAAGAGTATAGCTATAAATTGCTGGGTGTTGTTTTAAATTTGTCTGGAGAACCTAGAGAATAATCTTCTAATTTGAAGTCAGCAAATGGTTTTTTCTCTAACCTATTTCTAAGGGCTTCATCTAAAATAACGCCTTCTGATTGTTTTCTGACTCCAATGATAATAATACTTCTTTGATAAGCAGTTAGATCCTGGCTTGCCTGACAGTCGTTTCGACGAAATTGCCCTAAATTTAGTAAGCGGTATCCTTTGACGCTATTTGTGTTACTAAATATTTTTTTTGCTAAGAGTTGTATCTGCTTTGAACGCTCAAGCGCTCTACGTTCTTCAACTGCTACGACTCCTTCACATGAAGCTGTTCCTACAGAAATAATCTCTGTAGGATTTTCCATAATCCTCTGTATACCTTCTTGCTCTAAATTGGATTTTAAAGCATCTAGATTGATGATTTGGTCATTGTATTTGACTTGGAAATCGCTTCCCAACAGCCATTTATATTCTACTGAAAGAACTGCTACGTTAAATTCTGCAATTCTGCCTTGGCTATCTCTACCTTCTTCATAAGGAAAATAGTCAACTTTTCCTTTTCTTTCTGGTGCTTGTCCGTAATTGGGAATCGAAGCAAATTGTGGAGACCGTGTTGCTAATGCAACTATACCAAGAAAGCCCAAAACCACTAGCAGGGCTGCAAACAAAGAAAGTAATGGGACTTTTTCGGATGGCTTTTGTGGTGGTGGGACGTAATTGGGTTGTGGCGGTAGCGTTGTCGTATCTGGTGGTGACAAGCGTTGGGTATCTAAACTTCCCACAGCATTGACGGTAGCTACAGCGCTTCCACCCAACTGTTGTTCGATCGCAGCAAGGCGTTTTAAGATTTCTTCAGCATTGGCTGGACGTTGACCAACTTCTCTTGCCATTAACCAGTCAATACAATTTAACAGGAGTGGTGAAATGCCAACCGTGCGATCGCGCCAGTGCAAGACATTGTCATGAGCGTCACACAATGTTATTGGGTTTTGTCCTGTCAGCAAAAATACAAAAGTACGTCCCAAAGCAAAAAAATCGGATTGAGGTACAGCCAATCCATGCAATTGTTCTGGGGGGCTATAACCGGAAGACATAATTGCCGTGACACCACCCGCACTACCATGTAGTTTTGCTAAGTAAGTTCTCGTCACCTCCCTAGCAGTGCCAAAATCGATGAGTACCAATTGCCCATCCGGTCGAATCATAATATTAGATGGCTTAATATCTCGGTGCAAATACTGCTTTCCATGCACGAGTTCCAAAATTTCTGCCAATTGTTTCAACCAAGCAATAGCTTGCTCTTGAGAGATGGGTCTATTTTGCTGTTGTCTCAACCACTGTTCTAAGTTAGGACCCTCAATCTTTTCCATGACAATACAGTGTAAATTCAAACCGTGTCTGGTTTGATACTGAAAGTAGCTATCTTCATTGGGAATGCCAGAATGCTCCAGTTGTCCCAATACAGACACCTCTTGCTGGAAAAGTTCCACTGCTTTAGCGTCCCCTGATAACTCCTCTTTAAGAACCTTCAGAATTTTAGGCGTATCCCGTTCATAAGCCTCATAAATTTTCCCAAAACCAGTTTTATCGCTTAAAAGCCGCATCACCCGATAGCGTCCCTGCAATTCCATGAGGGAACCACAGCTTTGACAAAAACGGTTTTCATCATTATCTGGATGGTTTGGTTTCGGACAGGTGGGATTTATGCACAGGCTCATGGCAAACAATGAATAAGCGTACCAGTACTTTATACTAGCGACTGGGAGTTACTAATACTAATGACAGATATACGGAATTAAAGTTGCAATGTCTCACGCAAAGGCGCAAAGTCGCAAAGTGTTTCTTAGCGTCTTAGCGCCTTTGCGTGAGATAATTATCTAACTCCCTGTAAAAACGCTTTTACAGTTTGATTAAATATCTCAGGCTGACTCAAGAAAGGCCAATGATTGCCAGGAACCGTGCTTATCTGTAAATTTTTCAGGTAAGTTTTGTAGGGTTTGAGCTGCCAATCTTTGCGGTTAACTCCTTTTTCTGGTTGTATAAACAAGGTAGGAGTGTGAATTGGCATTGTAAAACCAGGAACTCGCATCACTTCTTCAAAAATTCCATTACGGGCGGCGATGGTAAATTTACTACCCCAGCTACCATCAGGTTTTTGTTCTATACCTTCTTTAAAAACCAGCTGTTGTAATGAACTCCATCCTTGGAATTCATACAACTGACGCGCTTTCTGTTCTGCTTCTTCGTAACTCGCAAACGGTCCCATACCTTTAAGGAAAGATAAAGAATTGTACAGAAGCGGGAAAGTAACTTTGAAAATACTGGGGATTTTCCAAATAAAAATTGGGTCTATTAAAACTATGCTTCGTACACGTTGGGGATTCAGTCTTGCCCAAATAACAGCCAGTTTTCCCGACCAAGAATGACCTACAATATGAGCAGATGACCATCCTAGTTTATCCATGAGTGCTTCTAAGTCCGCGATCGCACTCTCAAAACTGTAGTCAAGTTCTGGTTTGCTACTTTCCCCATGACCGCGCATATCTGGCGCGATGATATGGTAATCTGCTGCTAGGTCATCCCCCAAGCTAGACCAAACTAAGGCATGGTCGGCTAAACCGTGTAACAGCAGTAATGGTTCTTGACCTTGGTTCCATTCCAAGTAAGAAAGTTGGATATCTCGCGTTGACAAAGTTTGACGTACAGGTTTCATGGCAAATTCACCACACTTTGAGACAGCATTTCTCTTCATTTCTTCATATTCTGTTATATCTGGTAAAAGGGAAATAATCACTCCTTTGATAGAAGCTTATATCACTTCTTTCGATAGAAATCTTTTTGTAAGATTCCAGGGTATTCTAAATACTACATTCAATAAAGTTTTTCAGTAAAATTAGGTAAGTCTACCAATAAAGTTTCCAATTAAAAAATAGGGATTAGCGTTCAGAAAATTATTTGTCAATCTCTAATAATTTTTCACATTTCAACTTATTAACATAATAAAAACAGCACATATGAACGACTCAAACGATCGCAAAAACTCTGAGGAAATTCGCAAAGATATTTATACCGATGGGAATGGAAAGACTCACACGAACGTGACACGAACTACTGAAACAGTCAATAACGGTAGGACAGATGTTGAGTCTTATCAAAATGGTTATCTCCAAGGTCAATCATCAGAACGCATTTATCAAGACCAGATGACACAACGGGACAATGATAATACTGCACGTGGAATCATCTTAGGCTTATTACTAACCCTACTAACAGGGCTAACAGTAGGCGCTGTTTGGTATTTCAATCAACGCGATTCTTCTGTGGAGAAGACTACAACACCATCAGAAGTTCCGACAACGAACAGTGCATCTCCAAGTCCATCTCCTGTAGGAACTCAAAATACTCAAACCCGAACAACGATTATTGAAAGAACCAGAGAAGTTCCAACAGTGATTGAAAGAACCAAGGAAGTTCCAGTTCCAGTTTTTATACCCGAACAAAAGCCATCACCCAAGACTACACCTAATGTCAACATAACTGTTCCACCTCAAGAAGGTGTAACCAAACAAGCTCCTCCCACAACAGAAACTGCACCCACATCACCCTCAAACTCAAACACAAGTACTTCTGAAGCAGAAACAAATAGCGATACCAATACACCTACTTCATCTGTAGAAAATGAAACTGTAGTACCAAGTAGCAGCCTTTCTCCTGAAGGTAATAGCCAAGATAATCCAGACCGATAAGAGCTAGCGATCGCATTACCACTACTGCCCGACTTTTTGCCACCCAGACAGAGCTAGTTAGCAATGACAAACTGAAGTATATTCTGAGAAGATAAAACCTTGTAGAGTTGTTGTATGAAAGCAAAAAAGTGTATTTATCTCTCAAAGATAAAGTAGCAGTTATCACAGGTGGTGGCTCTGGTATTGGGGTCATCCAAGCAGAAGAAGTGGCAGCTTTGGCAGTATACTTGGCTTCTGATTCCGCCAAAATGATTACCGGACAAATCTTTACCATAGACGGCGGTCAGCAGGCTGGTCTGTATTGATTTGAGATTTTTATGACTAAAGGTTCAAAATATGGACTGCCAAAACACAAACAATACAAAACAAATAATTTGGGCAGGTACCACGATTGTCAGTACTGACATCAAACCAAAATCCAACTTTGGTGTTTGTGTAGAAGGCAACCGCATTATTGCAACGGGTACGCGTGATGAGTTGCAGTTTTGCTATCCCAATGCTCGAGTTGTTGGCAGCGAACAATTTCTACTGACGCCCGCTTTTGTTAACAGTCACGACCACGGACGCGGTTTGGGTACGGCTTCTCTTGGCGTACCTGATAACCTTCTAGAAATTTGGCTTTTGCAACTATCATCTTTACCAAACATTGACCCCTATCTAGCAGCTGCTTGTGATGGGCTGCATTTATTGCGTTCTGGGGTGGGGACAGTTGCTCACAGCCACAATCCCCGGTCTTGGAAAAATATGGAGGGTGAAACGGCAGCCACCATACGCGGATATCGCGATGCTGGTATCCGCGTTGCCTTTAGTCCACCTATTGTAGACCAGAACCCACTCGTCTATGACGATCGCGATCGCCTGTTTGCTATCTTACCCAATGACCTTCAATCCACAGCACGAGAACTCATGACACCCGTGCCTTTAGATAGGAAAGATTATTTTGGATTGTGTACTGATTTATTAAGTAAATACCACGATACCAAACAATTCACCAGCCACATCCAAGTCAGTCCTGCAGGCGGTCAGTGGTGCAGCGATGAGTTGATTCTTGAGGCTGTAGATTTTGCCTGTCGTCACAATACTAAGGTACAAATGCACCTACTAGAAACCCGGTATCAACAACAGTATGCTTACAGAAAGTGGGGTAAAAGCTTTGTACGACATTTAGAGGAAATAGGAGCATTGGGAGAATGGCTCACCTGCGCTCACATGGTATGGGTAGATGAAACAGATTTATATTTGCTAGCAGAAAAAGGAGTCGGTATTGCCCACAACCCTAGCAGTAACTTGCGCTTGCGTAGTGGTATTGCTCCTACAGCTAAGATGTTAGCAGCTGGTGTTAATGTAGGCATTGGTTTAGACGGTCACTCCCTAGAAGATGACCAAGATTTCCTGCGAGAGATGAGATTGGCTTGGACTTTAGGCAACCAACCGGGCGCAAGTTCTCCAAGTATCACCGCTCAAACCATTTGGCAGATGGGAACAACAACAGGAGTAGCAATAACGCTTCGTAAGGATGTACCGCTTGGTCAGTTAGCAGTTGGTTATTTAGCGGACTTGGTTGTGATTGACTGTTCAGCTTTTCTACCTACTTTTTATTGGGATAATTTACCAAAAATTGAAGTTGTTCTGAGACAAGCCACATACCGTCAAGTCAAACACGTAATGGTTAACGGACGTTGGGTTGTATGGAACGCTCAAAGCCAAACGCTAGATGTTCGAGCAATAGTCAAGGCAATACAAGAAGAATTGGCACTACAGCAAAATCAAGAATTTTCAACAACACGATCGACAACTGCTTGGGCTTTGTCGAATTATCTTAGGGATTTTTATGCGACATGGGATTAGCCAAAACGCTTAAGTGTGATATCGTATTCGTTTAATCTTCATTTGTTGTGCAGCTTGCGTTTTACAAAATTGTTAGGTAAGTTTCTGAGGGGCTTATGGGTAATACCTTCAAAGTTTGATTTTGCAAGTCAATTTCCAATCCCAAAGCTTCTAAAGGAATAACACCTAACAAGGCATCTGAGCCTCCTGGTAACTCCAAACACTCAAAAGTTCCTTCGCGAAGTTTAACGTTGCAGAACTAAAGTCAAGGTCTGACTGTAACCAATTGTTTAGGTGCGATAAAGAAGCGATTGCAAAGTACAGTCGGCGTAGCTAATTTTACGCTATAAAGAAATAATGAAGATACGTAAAAAACGCAACGCTCTGCGCCAATCCCTTGCAGTCTTTCGGTACAGTGGGCGAGCAGTAAGCTTAGTCTGGACGACTAGCCGCTCTCTTACCATTATTCTTGCGAGTTTAACTTTAATCGCAGGTCTTTTACCAGCTGCTGTCGCCTATATCGGCAAGTTAATTGTCGATGCTGTCATAGAAACACGCACTTATGCAAATACACATAATAACGATTTTGTCAACATTTATTATCCATTAATGTATGTGGGACTGGAGGCAATTGCAGTTGCTTTGCTAGCAGCAAGCCAACGAGGTCTAACAGTTTGCCAGTCCCTACTCAGAATGCTTCTCGGTCAACGAGTAAACGTTCTTATCCTGGAAAAAGCACTTTCACTGGAACTTACTCAATTTGAGGATTCAGAATTCTACGACAAAATGACCAATGCAAGACGAGAAGCATCCGTTCGTCCCCTCTCTCTTGTCACTCGCACCTTTGGCTTGGTACAAAGTGCGCTATCACTCGTCACTTACGGTCTTTTGTTAATCAAATTCTCAGTTTGGGCATTGCTAATGCTAGTTGTAGCCGCAATGCCAGCATTTTTTGCAGAAACCAAATTTGCAGGAGAAGCCTTTCGCCTCTTTAGCTGGCGTGCGCCAGAAGCTCGCCAGCAACATTATTTAGAAACACTTCTTGCTAGGGAAGACTTTGCCAAAGAGGTGAAGCTTTACCAACTAGGAGATATGTTGCTCGAACGTTACCACAGTGTCTTCAATCGACTCTTTGGAGAAGATCGGGACTTAACACTGCGGCGAGGATTGTGGGGTTACCTGCTCAGTTTGTTGAGTACTTCTGCTTTTTATATAGCTTATGCCTGGATTGTGGTGGAAACGGTTGTAGGCAGAATTTCTCTAGGAGATATGACAATGTATCTCACCGTTTTTCGTCAAGGACAATCAACATTTTCTAGTGCGCTCACCTCTATCGGAGGAATGTACGAAGATAACTTATATCTTTCCAATCTCTATGAATTTTTAGAAGAGGGAATACCAGAATCCAATGGCAAAGCAACCAAAGGGCTGAAATCTAAAGATGGTATTCGTTTTGAGAACGTATCGTTTACATATCCTGGAAATTTGCAACCGACGCTGAAAAATATTTCCTTTCACCTCAAGCCAGGAGAAAAACTAGCCATTGTTGGTGAAAATGGTTCTGGTAAGACAACACTTATCAAACTGCTTACCCGACTTTATACTCCCAATTCCGGGCGCATTTTGTTAGATGGTTTGGATTTGCAAGAGTGGAATGTGGATGTATTGCGGCGGCGGATTGGAGTCATTTTTCAGAACTTTGTTCGCTACCAGTTTACAGTGGGTGAGAATATTGGCGTGGGAGATGTGGACAATATAGAAGATAGCGATCGCTGGATAACGGCTGCAGACAAAGGTATGTCACTCCCTTTTATTGAACATTTGCCTGACAATTTTCAGACTCAACTGGGTAAATGGTTCAGGAAGGGATACGAACTTTCAGGAGGTCAGTGGCAAAAAATTGCCCTTTCTCGTGCTTTTATGCGAACTCAAGCGGATATTTTGGTTTTAGATGAACCAACATCAGCCATAGACCCTCAAGCCGAATTTGAGATTTTCAATCGCTTTCGCACTCTCACTCTTCATCAGATGGTCTTTCTTATATCTCACCGTTTTTCGACAGTGCGGATGGCAGACAAAATTATGGTTGTTGAAGCAGGGGAAATTGTAGAACAGGGAACTCACGAGGAGTTGTTAAAATTAGGCGGGCGTTACGCAACTCTGTTTTCTTTACAGGCTGCGGGGTATCAATAGTAGGTTGGGTTGAGGAACGAAACCCAACTTTTCAATTGGGTGCAATACATAAAAAAGTTATGGAACCGCAGCCTGTAGCGGACGATCGCGGATAAATCTATAGTCTTCCCATGCATCTCTAATATTTGCAACGACTTACTTATTACTTGAAGAATAACAACAATAACTTTTGTAAAAAATAAATATTTTTTGGCGTAAAGCTTTTGCTCCTTGTGGATAAGTTAAGCGGAGCTCGTTCGCTTTCATGCGAAATATGCGTGTATCTAATAGCACTCTTGGCTCTACTTGGTGCTGAGTTTAGATTTACTTTTTCTTAACTGAATTCATGCACTCAATTATAGTTTGATAAGGAGTTTTGGACGTGGCAACTATCTATGGTACTCCGGGTAACGATGACTTTGTTTTCAACAACGTAATTGGCAATCCTCTCTATTTCCCTACTGCGAGTGATTCATATATTGAAGTATATGTTTACAGTACTGATGGTTTTGACATTATTAAAAACTACCATCTGCAAGAAGACCGCATTATTAGTATTGACCCACAACTCCAAACTTCTACGCATATAGAGATATACGTAAGTAAAAATTCCCCAAATGAAAACTCACCGGATTCAGACATAACTAAGTACACTTTTGGTACTACAGATTCTGACATCATCCTTGGGACTTCAGCAAATGATATCGTGTATGTTTTTTCTGGTAATGATGTAGTCTTCGGTCAAGGTAGTAACGACAGGTTGTATGGTGGTGAAGGCAATGACAAACTTTACGGCGGTCTTGGCAGAGATATACTTGATGGTGGTCTTGGCAATGATTATCTTCATGGAGGAGATGGAACGAACCAACTGTATGGCGACGCAGGCGATGACATCCTAGATGGTAGTGGGTTCTTTAGCGATCTTCTCATCGGTGGGACTGGCAACGATATTTATATTGTGGATGAGTTTGCTGTTATCATTGAGGGCATTGTAGGCGATCGCATTGTTGAGGGCTTCAATCAAGGAACAGATACAGTTCAGTCTCCTGTAAGTCACAAACTGGGTAACAATCTAGAAAACTTGCTTCTTACTGGTAGCAAGAATATCAATGGTTTGGGCAACGACTTGGACAATCGAATTGAGGGTAATGTCGGTCAGAACTTTTTGGTTGGTGGCAATGGTAACGACCATTTGCACGGCTATGGAAACCAAGATATTTTGGCTGGTGAGGCTGGTAACGATACTCTCGAAGGTGGTACGGATAATGACTTTCTAGAAGGAGGCTCTGGTAACGACGTTTTAAATGGGGGATTTGGTAAAGATATACTTGCAGGCGGTGCTGGTGCCGATCTGTTTGTCTTCAAATTCCTATTTGATGGGAATGACACCATCAAGGACTTCAACCCTAAAGAGAATGACAAAATTCAGATATCCAAAACTGGGTTTGGTACGACTTCCACCAATCAGTTCTCCTACAGCAATCTCACTGGTGCATTGTTTTTCCAGGGGATTCAATTTGCAACTCTTGAGAACAAACCTAATTTCATACCCGATTTTCACATCGATCTTGTCTAAAGCATATTGATATCGACTCAGGAGGCGACTTTTTCCATGTTCCTTCAAAACTTACTTTATCAGTGGTGGCGGTTGGAGTTGGCTGGCTTGTTGGTTTTTGTTGGAGCGATCGCCTCAGCTAACAATTGTGCTCTCGCCCAGATCGTACCAGACAATACCCTTGGTGATAAAAATTCTGTTATCCTATCTTCTCCCCGCTCGCCTATTGACAGGATAGAAGGCGGATTACAACAGGGTGCCAATCTATTTCATAGTTTTGAAAAGTTCAACGTTAGCGCACAACAACGAGCCTTTTTCATAAACCCTCCTGGTATTAAGAACATTATCAGTCGGGTAACGGGAAGCAGCCGCTCCGAAATTCTCGGTACGCTTGGTGTTTTAGGAACTGCCAACCTGTTTTTCCTAAATCCCAATGGGATTGTTTTTGGCCCAAATGCACAACTTAATATAGCAGGTTCGTTTGTAGCAACAACAGCTAATGCCATCAAGTTTGGCGATCGAGGTTTTTGGAGTGCTTCGACTCCTAATTCTCCCACGCTCCTAACGGTTAATCCCACAGCATTTCTATTCAATCAAATTGCCAGTCAGCCGATTATTAATCAATCTACACTTGGTTTGCGACTTCCTGCCAATCAGAGTTTGCTGTTAGTAGGCGGTGATATCAGTTTACAAGGTGGGCGATTGTTGGTTCCTGGTGGTCGAATCGAGTTGGGGGGATTGGCAGGATCTGGAACAGTGGCGTTAAGTATGAATGAAAACAGCTTGAATCTAACTTTTCCCCAGAACGAGCAACAAGCTTTGGTATCCCTAACTGATGGAGCTACAGTTGATGTTAATTATCAACAAGGCAGTGGCAATATCCAGATTTCAGGTAGGCGTGTCACATTTACCGACGGTTCTAAGGTTGTAGCTGATACCCGAGGATTGAAACCAGGGACATTGACCGTGACTGCTTCCGAGTCAGTAGAAGTCATTGGAAGTAGTTTGTTAGCTGAGAATTACAGTACCAACGCTGGTGGCGACTTAATTATTGAAACAGGAAAACTGATTGTCCGAGATGGTGCGCTCATAGCAGCTGGTGCTTTTAACAACGGTCAAGCAGGAAGCGTGACAGTACGAGCCTCTGATTTTGTAGAACTGAGTGGTACCTCAGCCGATGGTCAAAATCCCAGTAGTATAATTACTCAGACTGATGGCGCTGGAAATGCTGGCTCGGTGAAGATTGAAACGGGAAAACTGATTGTTCGAGGTGGCGCACGCATCTCAACCTCTACAACTAGTTCGGGACAAGGAGGTACTTTGTTAGTCAAAGCCTCTGATTCCGTGGAACTGATTGGAACCTCAACACCAGTGGGTGGAACCAAACCAAGTGGTCTGTTTGCTTTGTCTCAAAGCTCTGGCAAACCTGGAGACTTAACGATTGAAACAAAGCAGTTAACTGTTAGGGATGGGGCAAGAATCACAGCTTCCAATGTAGGTGAGGCACCTTTGGGAGGGACATTGACCGTAAATGCAACTGATTCAGTCCAATTGATAGGAACATCGGCAGATGGTTTTAGAAGTAGTTTGCTTGTGGGAACAGCAGGTGTTGGATCTGCCGGAGAATTGACAGTTAGAACTCAAAAGTTCCAAGTCTTGGATGGAGCAATTGTATCTGCCCGTACTGATGGCAAGGGACAGGGAGGAAGCATTGTGGTCAATGCCTCTAACTTTACAGAGATTGCAGGTTTCTCACCGGACGGTAAGCCTAGTGTCTTGACAACGGAAACTACAGGGGTAGGAGACGGTGGGAATTTGATAGTTGAAACCGGGCAGCTAACCGTTAAAGATGGTGCAGAGATAACCAGCAGCAGCACCGGAGGTGGAAGAGCAGGAGATGTGAAAGTGCTAGCAGGTTCTCTCCGTCTCAATCGAGGATATATCACCTCGCAAACAACATCAGGTAATGGGGGAGACATCACTCTATCAATCACAGACCTCCTACTGATGCGTTATGGCAGTCAAATCTCCTCTAGTGCTGGTACTGCACAAGCAGGAGGAGACGGTGGCAACATCACTATAAACTCTCCCTTTATCATTGGTGTACTTCATGAAGATAGCAATATCAGCGCCAATGCTTTCACGGGTTCTGGAGGTAGAGTTGACATTACAACCAAAGGGATTTTTGGCATTCAGCCTCAATTGCGCGAGACGGTACGCAGTGATATCACAGCCAGTTCGGAATTTGGAATTAATGGCGAAGTCATAGTGAGGGAGTTAGACGTAGATCCCAACAATGCGTTGGTAGAACTGCCAGCCAATCCAATTGATGCTTCAGGGCAAATCGCTACTGATTGCAATTCTAACAGCAATTCAGTAAGTAGTTCATTCACGACTATCGGACGCGGAGGAGTTGCTCAGAGTCCCATTGAACCATTAATGAATGATGCGGTGTTAGCTCAGTGGGTAGTACTTCCATCCGAAATCGGCTCCTTGAAAGGTGGAGAGTTGAAAAGTTGGAGCACTACCACGCCAAGTCAGCCAACTCAGATTGTGGAAGCCTCCAACTGGGTGGTAGATGCTCAGGGCGATCTTGTCTTAGTGGCGACTGCATCCACTGCTCACAACTCCTCGTTCATCCCTGTGTCTTGTCCTCGCTGATTCTTTCTGCTATTGTTGGCGCTGATTAAAACCTGGGCAAACTTAAGGATTCACGCCCTTAAGGTCAGGACAACCGACAGCGCGGGGTTTTTGATGGATATAAGGGGTTACTAAAACCTGTACAGTATCACGCCTACTAGAGACTTTTGTTTGCCGTAGCTTGCCGTACAAAAGACTGTTAGTCTTTACCTGTTTTTTGTGACTAGGATGATAAAATTTATGGCGGTTATAACCTCCACAAATGTTTATCTTCCTAGCAACCTTCTTCCATGCTCCTGATTTCGAGAAATCCTCTGGTTTCTTGAAATAAGTATGCAAAGAGTTAGGAAGCTTTTCAGTTCTACCCTGACCGCGTCGAGCTATTACCAAAGCAGCAGCGCAACCAGAGTTTAACCCATAGACTGCCATGTATTTCGTAGTACCAATTACCGAAGTATAGACAGCATCAACTTTTATCAATTCTACACCTTCTTTAAGGCATCTAGACTTAATCATCTGGGTGAACTGAGAGTAAGCCATATTAGAAAGCATCCGAGCGTATTTAGCGCCCTTTTCTTTCATAGATGCTTTCGTTTTGGCAAAATCTAAATCTTCAATAACTATAGGAACGCCATACTCAAGTGCAATTCTTACTAGTAATGCGACAGCTTTACCTATTATATCTTTAGTCTGCAAGGAACGTTTATCCTGAACATTTATCTTGAGAGAGCCGTGGCGTTTTAAATTGCCATGACGGTCTATTAATGTCCAATCAATGCTACCAGGATTAAAGTCTATGCCTAATGCACCATTTTCTAACGAAGACTTTAGCTGAGGGTCGGGACTTTCTAGTGTTGCATTAATATAAAACTTGCCATCTCTGTTGACTATCTCCCAGGTACATGGTAGGTTACTGCCATTCCTATAAGTTTCAATCTTCTCGCCATTTTTCCCATTACGAGTAGAGGTGCGACGTACTGGTTCTATTGCTGCTAATAACCACTCTTCACCACGAGCAAAGCTGATATCATGCAGGGTAACACTATCACCATACTTTGCCCGTAGTCCGGGAGTACAAGTGATAGTTAACGTATGTTGAAGAGCATCATACCTAACTAACTGGTTGCCAGAAAGAAAGTTCTTTGAACCTATGAAAAATGAACGATTAGAACGGGCATTACGCCAATCTTCCAGCCATTCTTCATGAGATTTGTACCCGTTTCTTTCTAAAGAGTACTGCTTTTCAAATAGTTGGGATGACCCAAAAGTTACGCTAAATGTACCATCAGATTTTGATTTTTTTAGACGTGCTATCTTGGCCTCAAGCTGGTTGATTTTTTGCTGTTTGTAGTGAATCTTCTTCTTAAATTTCTTAACTGTTGAAGTTTGTCCAGAGGCAACAGCTTTACTCAGCTTGAATTCTAACTTCTTTATTGTCTTGCTAATCCCCTTAATCCGGTCAAACGCTTCATCTATATAAGTGTCTACTAACTCGGCTTGAGAAGCATAAGCGGCAGATGCTTTATTGTAAACATTCTTCGCTTCCGAATTGGATAAACCAAAGCGTGTTTCTAGCTCTTTACAGATTTGTTTCTCTATCTCCGATTCTTTAGTCTTGTTTTGACCAATCCGATTCCGTTTTGAAAAAGCTGTGCGAGTAGCTTGTCCAAAAACTAAAGCATAGTCTCGCAAGTAATCTAATGCTATTGTATTGTCAGGAGAATTGGGAGCTATGGTTTGAATAGTTATTATAGACAAGCTTAAATTACCTCCTTTCTTGTTAAGCTTACTGTTATTATACAGCTATTTTCGAGAGTGAATTCCGTAAGTTGACGAGATTTTTGAGCGCACTTTTATCCAGTGACTCACCGTTCTGCAACGATTTTACCCGACTTCACCCTAGTCTTAACGTGTCTGCATAGACTCCCACTTATGTGACTCGCTTCCCGTCTAGAAATTTTCGGCATAGTTCAAAATTCCCTAATTATACATAGAATAACCTAAGTTTTATTTGTGCAGTGCTCACCCGATCGCTATATCTACGTATGTTGTTTTCTATAATGTAAATCCTCTTTTTAAACCGCAGAGGACGCAGAGAACACAGAGGGTAGAAAGAGAGAACTGATATTTTCAATTTCATTTCTTAAATAGAGAGTAGTTTGAACGAGTCATGGTGCTGGTGTGAACAACTGATTCATACACCTGTTTTCCGTTCTGCTATTCTTAATTTTGCCGATCGCGCACGGGGGTTATTGCTAATTTCCTTCTCTTGTGCTAATATAGGCTTCTTCGTTAAGACCTGCAACAAAGGTGACCCTCTCAAACCGTGCTTGACTATCCGGTCTTCCAAACTGTGAAAACTAATAATGGCAATTCTACCACCAGGTACAAGAGCATTCGGCGCTTTTGTTAAGAAAGTTTCTAAGGCTCTTAACTCATCATTCACTGCAATTCGCAAAGCTTGAAATACACGGGTTGCAGGGTGAATTCTACCATGTCGGTATTTAGCAGGTACAGAAGATGCGATCGCAGAAGCTAATTCTGTCGTCGTTTGAAAGGGTCGTTTTTCAACAATACGTCTGGCGATACGTCGCGATAGACGTTCCTCTCCATACTTAAAGAAAATATTTGCTAATTCGGCTTCATCCCAATCGTTAATCACATCAGCCGCCGTGAGAGATTGTCTCCTATCCATTCGCATATCCAAACGCGCCTCCCGACGAAAACTAAAACCGCGTTCTGGAGTATCCAAATGGTGAGAACTAACACCCAAGTCAGCAAGTATACCATGAAAAGTGCTTTGAGTAAATTCGCAGACAGCAAAGTTGCCGTGTATAAATTGTACCCTTCCCTCAAACACGGCTAATTCCTTTTTCGCTGCAGCTAGCGCATCTTCATCTTGGTCAAGAGCTGTTAATCTTACATCAGGAGCAGATTCCAAAATGAGCCGACTGTGACCTCCGCCGCCAACAGTCGCATCCAAATAATGACCGTTGGGAAGCACTGCTAAACCCTCAACCACTTCCCGACTCAGGACGGGAATGTGTGAGAATGTACTTTCTTCCATGTCAAGCGGTAGTTCGCAGTCTTTCATGATAACATTTTCCCTTAATTATATAGATTGGATTATTTTTATCTATGCTACAAATTCACAATTTTATGGATAAAGAAATTCCTGCAACAACCCGTCCTTTTGCCCCATCTTTATATAATTAATGAAGAAGTGCAACAAAATAAAACATCAAGTAAAAACCCCTACTGCCAACCTCTCCCCAACTACCGAGCTTTGTGGAGCGCTCAACTAAAGTTCTGAGTTCCGCCCTAAAGGCTAAAATCCTTGCTCGGACTTCTCTTTAAAATTTTTCCAAGACCGGAGAACACACCAAATCTATGGCAAGAATCGAAACCCGCACCGAACCAATGGTGCTAAACATGGGTCCCCACCACCCCTCAATGCACGGGGTACTACGACTGATTGTGACTCTAGATGGCGAGGACGTCGTTGATTGTGAACCAGTCATTGGCTACTTGCACCGGGGAATGGAAAAAATTGCGGAGAACCGCACCAATATTATGTACGTCCCCTATGTCAGTCGGTGGGACTATGCGGCGGGAATGTTTAACGAAGCCGTTACTGTGAACGCCCCAGAAAAACTGGCAGATATTCCCGTTCCCAAACGCGCTAGCTACATCCGCGTTATCATGCTAGAGTTGAACCGCATTGCCAATCACTTGCTGTGGTTCGGTCCCTTCCTAGCTGACGTAGGTGCTCAAACTCCTTTCTTCTACCAGTTCCGGGAACGAGAATTGATTTACGACTTGTGGGAAGCTGCTACTGGTTACCGGATGGTCAACAACAACTACTTCCGGATTGGTGGCGTCGCTGTAGATTTACCTTACGGTTGGGTAGACAAGTGCTTGGACTTCTGCGACTACTTCACACCTAAAATTGATGAGTACGAGCGATTGGTAACCAATAACCCCATTTTCCGCCGTCGTGTTGAAGGTATTGGCACTATTACTCGTGAAGAAGCAATCAACTGGGGACTTTCCGGTCCAATGTTACGCGCTTCAGGAGTGAAGTGGGACTTGCGGAAAGTTGACCACTACGAGTGTTACGACGACTTTGACTGGGACGTACAGTGGGAAACAGCAGGTGATTGCTTAGCCCGTTACATGGTACGGATGCGAGAAATGCGCGAATCTGTCAAAATTCTCAGGCAAGCTATCAAAGGACTTCCTGGCGGTCCCTACGAGAATTTAGAAGCCAAACGCTTGGCGGCTGGTAAGAAATCAGAGTGGGATGGCTTTGATTATCAATACATTAGTAAGAAAATCGCCCCCACCTTCAAAATTCCCAAAGGCGAAATCTACAGCCGTGTAGAAAGCGGAAAAGGTGAATTGGGAATTTACCTCATTGGAGATGATAACGTCTTCCCGTGGCGCTGGAAGATTCGCGCTGCTGATTTCAACAACCTGCAAATTCTGCCTTCTTTGCTCAGAGGTATGAAAGTAGCAGACGTTGTAGTTATTCTGGGTAGTATTGATATCATTATGGGGTCAGTAGACCGCTAAGATATTTCAACTAACCCCACCCTAACCCTCCCCTTGGAAAGGGGAGGGAACTGGATTTCTTGTTTCCCCCCTTTATAAGGGGGGATTAAGGGGGGTAAGCCACTGAATTTCTTGTTTCCCCCCTTTATAAGGGGGGATTAAGGGGGGTAGATCTAATTTGTGTCGGGAATTTCTCCCACCCGTAGCCAATTCATCATCTTTTCTGGATGTGCAATATGAAGAATATGAGTTGGTGTACTATGAATGGCGTGCCTACCCGTCTCAACAATCTGAGTATCGTTGTTTGATATAAAGTCCTTAAAGTTACCTGTGACTAACACTTTTGCTCCACCAGCGATCGCCGCTTCAAGAACGTGGGCGTCTTGACCATTTTATTTTCCTTAAAATATTTAGGTTCTATAGAAAATATAGATTCTATGTGAAGCGATCGCGTACTTCTTGTGATAAAGTATAGAAAAATTCTTGTCGTGCGGAAGTCCCCGCCTGTGCCATGCTATGGGACATTCTATTTCCTAGAATTCCTTAATTCTTCAAGCCAGATCTTGACAAGATTAGAGAGCTTATAGATAATATAGGTAGTCGTGCAAATCTCAAAAAAATCGAGCTGCCAGAGGCAGCAAAAAAAGAAAGAAGGAAAAGGGTTAGAGAGGAGAGTGTAAAGGATTATTGAGTCCTCGCACCGGAGACTACAACTCGAAAACCGAAGATGTCGTACACGTTGTCCGGGTCGTCGCAGTTACGATACGCCGAACGGCAATGCCTCGGATTGTAGTTCCACGAACCGCCACGCAGCAGCCGAAGATTATCATTTTCATCAAACCAAGGACTGCCGTCAGAAGGTGCGCTTTCATAATTTTCATGCCAACAATCGGTACACCATTCCCGGATGTTGCCATGCATATCAAACAAGCCAAATTTGTTGGCTACTTTAAAGCTGCCTACTGTTGTTGTCTTTTCATGAGACTTTCCCTTGGTACTAGAAGCGTAAGTGTAGTTGCCGTCATAATTGACAAACTCTGGCGTAATAGTTTCGCCAAAGTGGAAAGGTGTCGTCGTGCCTGCACGGCAAGCATACTCCCACTCCGCTTCACTTGGAAGTCGGTAGTTTTTTCCCGTGTACTTTGATAGTCGATCGCAAAACTCTATTGCATCATACCATGAAACTTGCTCAACTGGTCGATTAACTCCTTTAAAATTTGATGGGTCGGGATCGAGTTCGCGGTTGACTTGGGGAAAAGCAGCAACAACTCGCCACTGCTTTTGAGTAACGGGGTACTTACCCATAAAAAAAGGTTGAACGGTCACTTCATGCTGGGGACCCTCATCTTCATCACGTCCCTCTTCAGTTTCTGGCGAACCCATGAGGAAGCGACCACCAGGAATATAGACCATGTCCAGAGTTACGCGATTTCCAAGGTCTTCCCGAAAGTACTTAGCTTGGTGAGTTTCTCGTTTGATGACTTCTCCTGAAGCGTTGAGTGTCACAACATCAAAGGAAAATTGCAGGAGTTTGCGTCCTGGAATCCAGAGCTTAACACCTTCTACATTCAGTTGGGGTGATTTTTTAGGCAATTGCTCAAATACTTCTTTCGCGTCTTCTTCATACCCCCTAGCCAAACGTCCCCAACCACGAGCAAAAGTGAGAAGGGGTTGAAAGTTAGCTTCAGCGAGGGGTTCTGTAAATGTTGCGGTTAGGGATACACTTTTGATTTTTTCGGCTTTGTCTCCTGAATAAGTTTGGCGTAGCATGAGAGCCAGTTGACGAGCGACTTCGGTGGGTTTAGTGTAAGCCAACGCAATCCATTGTGGATTTTCGCCAAAATCTTGGTTCTTTAAGTTTGGATTGTTTAATCCTTGTTGCAGGTAGTAAAGCAAGCAGTCAGACAGTTCATCAAGCCTTTTGTTGCCAAATCGTTCTTCTTGTTGTAATAGTTTTAGCAACAAATGCCGCACGGCGCTATCCATTTCATACAGCTGATATCCTATGGGATAGCAAAGATTCGATAGCAAGAGGTCTGGAACAGCAATCCAAGGGATATTTAACTTTTTCCCTTTTTGGTCAAAGAAGGAAAAGTTCTCCCGCAAGTAGTAAACTAAATCTGGGGTGATAGCAAGCGGAAAAGCCGCGTGACAGGCTAAATCTAGGTATGCTTGACCTCGTCTGGCAAAATCAGCAATGTAAAGAGAAGCGTTTTCGTAGCGATACAACTCATCTGGGTTGTTTTTAATGTTAGCTGGTTGCAAACGCACAAGACGTTTATAGAGCTGCTCAACTGATTCCTGATTTGCGACTAACTCTGACCAGTCGATGAGATACTCATAATCTTCTGCTGGTGGCGGTTCCTGTTTTCCCCGCAGGACATCAATCATCACCCGCCACCCTTGTTCGCTAAAGGGGTACATGAAGACTTTTTCCGACAGCTGACTAGCAGTAGTTCCAAACCAACGGTATTTTGGTATTGGATTCAACCATACTACTTGTCGCACCTCTGGTTTGAGCTGCTTGAGAAATTTCTCAGTTAATTTCACTCGCTCTTGATTGTAACCGCCACGTGCTGCACCACCATCACTGAAGATAAGGACAACGGTACGGTTTTTGTGTAAATGGGGAATGATGTCGGTTAGGGGTTGCTTTTGTAGTAAGTCGAGATCGCTGAAGAGAGAGTCTTTTGGAGTGTTGCGAAAATAGTAAGTTTTTGTTTCCCCCAAACGTCCGTCCTTCCGAGCTGTTTGAACTAATTGCTCTGCTAGAGGCGCAAAAGGCATCATGGAATTACTTTGGTCGAGTAATAGCAACAATTCAGTTTGATTGGTGCGCCTGGGGATAAGCACGGGATCGAGAAATAATCCCTTTTGGCTTACGCGTTTGATGGTGGCGGGAATATCTAATTCCGTTCCCATACCCTCTCGCAGTGGAAGGCGCAGTTTTCGCCAGCTTTGTTGCATCTGTCGTCTGTGTACGGGAAAATATTCTTTTGTCAGGGTAAAGTCTGTTGAGCGGGGTATGGGAACTGCTTGACCTACTCGCGCCGCTTCTGTAATTACCGTCTCAAGTAGAGGTGACTCAGTTGACGTTGTTTGTGGTGATGTTTCGTCTCCTTTGTGTTGGAGATTCTCTTGAAGTATATCGGGTTGAGCAACTCTTGATGAGCCTTTGGTTAGTTTTCTTCCTTCCCCAGAAGATTCATCGGAAGACGAAGGGTTAGTTTCATCGGAAGACGAGTTCGTTTCTGGTTGGAATACCGACTGTATCAGTTGCTCTAAACATTGGTCACGATATTTCTTAAAATACCCATCAAAAAGCTGTTGCTCTTTCAAGGACTTTACCCACAAGCGCCGACATAATTCGCCTAATTCTTGAATGTTGTTTGGACGAAAACCTTTCTCCCAAGCTTGGCAAAGCAACTGGTAATCTTCTATTCTCAGGGACAACCTAGCTTTCCGCAGTCCCTGAAACAGTTCTAGCAGGTGATGGTCATTGAGTGGTTTCACGGCGCTGTCCCTTATAGCGGATTTGGGCGTCCCTGGTCTTTAGCAGCAACCCTAAGAAGGGTAACTCTCCTGGCTTGAGTTGTTCTCGAATTTGCTCTGGTGTCTTATAGTATTCTACCAGTGCTGCAACCCAGTCAATCAGTTCGCTGGTGCTCACCTTTTTGCCACTGCTATCTGTATACGGGCGAACGTTTAAAAAGCTGTCAACCATCTTTTCTAAAAGCTCTTCAGTTAGGAATTCTGGTAGCTTTTTCCTGAAATGAGCTTTAACAATGTCAATTAATTTATCTTTGTCAGGAAATTCTAGGTAGTAGAAAATACAGCGTCGCAAGAAAGCATCGGGTAAGTCTTTTTCATTATTGCTGGTAATAATGATGATGGGGGATGGTGCTTTTTTCTGAGGATTGCGATCGGGAACCCACTTTTGAGTTTCTTCTATGAAAAACCGTTTTTCGTCAAGTTCTAAAAGAAGGTCGTTAGGAAAATCAATATCAGCTTTATCAATTTCATCAATTAAAACAATAGTTCTTAGGGAATTTTGAAAAGCTTTCCCTAAGGCTCCAAATTTGATGTAACCTTTTTGTTCTGAGTCATTAAGACGTTTTCGACCTTCTTCATCCAGTTGATTTACTCCCGCAAGTTGAGCATCCCGCAAGCGTGCGATCGCATCATATATATATAGTCCATCTCTAGCACGACTGGTGGATTTGACATACCATGCTTCGTAGGGATAACTATCAAGTTTTAAAGACTTTAAAAGGTTTTGATACTTTACAGTAAATTCATAGGCGATCGCTTTTGCTAACTGTGTTTTTCCAGAACCCGGTTCACCCATAAGTAATAAAGGGCGTTCGAGTTTGATGGCTAAATCCACACTTTTTTTTAATTCCTCACTGGGAAGGTAAGGTTGATAGTCTATATCATCGGGTTTAGGGTTAATTGTACCTGTATACTCAAGATTGTACGGGGAGGAAATATTATTATTCATAAGTCTATACGTTTCATAAAATCTGACCAGTTATAATCACACTTTTCACAAATAGCCTCCATTACATCCTCAGGAATTCCCTTATTTTTTGTATGAAAGTTTTTAGCTAACTTATCAAGCTCGTAATTGTTATCAGATGGGAAATTGGGAAGTTTATGGTTTTTAGTCACCCAAATTTTAATTGCTTCCAAAGTAAATTCTTCAATTTTCGGCAACTTTATGGGTTCAAGTAGAGGAAGAGCGCGATCGCAGTCTTTCAATTCCTTAAACTCAATGTCCCATGTAGAAGAACAACCTGTATTATCTACTAAA
This sequence comes from Scytonema sp. UIC 10036, assembly GCF_009725235.1. The sequence continues at coordinate 7,392 of NZ_WJFC01000067.1, read as the reverse complement.
AACATTAACAGATAATAAGACCCTTCTCGCTCTAGACGTGACTTTCCCATTTCTGTTAAAGGTTTCCAAAATTCATCTATAAGCTTTTTACAATCTTGTTGATACAAGTTATGTAAATTTTCAAATAATAATATAACTGTGCTTGTACACCAATAGTGATAGACTTGTTCCACTATTTCGTCAGAACGCGCATCTGGGTTTATCTGTAATTGATGAGCAAGTATTTTCCATAATGTATCAATATAACTTTCCTCTTTAGGAAGACTAACCTTAAGTTTTTTATGAGTAGTTTCAGCAGGAAACACACAATGTACTAATCGATGAACTAACCATCTTGGTAGGCTTCTGTTTTTTCCATGAACCAAGAAACAACCTATTTTTTTTGAAGAATAATTATCACAAAAATCATTGTATGTAGCATTTTGTTGACTGTAGTTTAGCGTTAGTAATGCTTCATAAATTTTTGATAATTCAGTGATTTGCTCTTTAATTTCGTTAATATCATGTTCGAGTTCAAATTTGCGTTTATGGTCGGCAGTCTTGATGTACTGGTGCTGGAATTTAGCTAGCTTTTCCTGTAATACGTCAAGTGGGTCTGAATGAAAATTTGACACAATAAACTTAATTGTTTAATTCTTGAATTTGGCGTTTAATTTCTTTAATATCGTGTTCGAGTTCAAACTTGCGTTTATGGTCGGCAGTAATGATGTACTCGCGCTGAAATTTAGCCAGTTTTTCTTGTAAAAGTTGGAGAGTAGCGTCATCTTCAACAATAATGGGGCGAGTGTCGCTACTGAGTGAAGAATTCAACTCATTTAGTTCTAGCTTTGCCAAAATCTCAAAAGCAAAAGCACTAGCGTGGCGTGCTGCAGTTTCCTGAGAGCCGGTCTCATCATCTTTTTCCTTATCCTTAATCAAATCAGAGATACCACGAACGATCAATACGTCAATTTCTGGATTCGCACGAACTGCTTTGAGAACACCGTGGCTTTCCATCTCTACTGCTAAAGCATCATTGTAATGTGAGCGGAGAAGTTTGTAAACTTCAGAATCTTTTGAAGCTAAAACTTTATCGCCTGCAGCTATTGCTCCAATATAAGCTGATGGCATTTTTGTGGGGGAGTCTCCTTTAATGCGCTTTACCCAATCATCTTCTCTCGCCTCAGCCTTAGCTAACTGTTCCAAACGGTAACTTACCGAGCTGACGTTAGGTCTAGTCAAAAAGGTTTCTTCGATCGCTTTCCCTGATTCGTACCCATAAACCTTTGTTGCTGCGACTACATCGCCCAAGGTAACATCCTTGATTCCTCCAGCGACTCCGACAAAAAATACAACATTCGGCTTGAAGTAATCGATCGCCCGTTTGGTTTCCACCGCAGCATCAGTATTCCCAGCTCCAGTTTCGACAATTCCTACTTGCCAGGATATACTACCATCAGATGAAAAGTTTCCTCGTTCGTATATGGTTCCATCAGGATGTGTTTCTCTTTGAAGGTTGCTTAAATAGGCGCGAACAGCTCTATACTCCACACGAATAGCAGTGAGTATAACGGCGCAAGGCAAAGCCATAGCTTAAATCTCTAAATTTCACTGATTTTCTTTATATTTTGCCGCTTTTATAAGTATTTGGCAACCATTATCTATTGTAAAATGTGTTAGCGTCAAAAAAGTCGAACAATTAATTGTTGACCTCATCACTTTTGTTGGCTCTGGTATATTTGCATTAATAGCCTTTTGGTTACTTGTGTCAAAGCCTCCTTTAGCTGTAAATCTTCTGGGCGTGGTAGAACTTTTACTTCTGCTTGTCTTAGGTGTTGAGATTGTGATTTACGCTGACTTAGCAAAGGGAAAATAGTTACTTTTTGAGTTCACATTTGGATTGCTCTATTGTGAAAAATATACAAGATATAGAGTTGAATCTTGATACCATAGATATCTAGGATAATATTGATTTTGCGTTATCCATATTGTTGTATTTGGCTGAGGTTTTTTGATGATAGAGTGAGAAGCATCAGTATTTGATAACTCTCTTGGTTTTATATCGTAAGACAGCTTATCTTTAAATTTGTCATAATTCACTAAATTCTGACTCTTAATTAGACTTTGGAAAAAATCTTCTGGAACCTTTACAGCAATTTCAACATTTGGATCGGGAGTATCGGCAATAATTTTATATTTTAAATCCGAATAATTATTAGGTAGAGGTAAACCCAACCAATTTCCTATTTCTTTTAATGGAGGCTTTTGCCCATCTTCATTATTGTAGTTATTGCCAAAGTTAAAACATCCAATAAACAATGCAGAAAGTATTACCAATACTAAAACCAGCCAAAAATTTTTACGCATACTTTTTCTTTTCTTAGCGGCTTTGCGGCTTTGCATGAGAAAAAATATTCTTTATGCAAGAGGTTTACGATCGCATCTCAATAAAATTTTGTTGTTATACAGCAGTCCTAAATGATTTACAAACACCTCTTCCGTGTCCTCCTTGTCTTCCTTGTCTCCCTTGTTTGGATCTCAAATAGGATTATAGCCTTCAGGCTACACCCCTAATCTGTCATAGAACACAGTACGATCGCAACCACAGCTAGTAAAATACCAAGACTCTGCTTGAAAGACAGAGATTCCTTAAGAAGAAAAACCGACAGTAGAATCGTAATGACGGGATATAACGAAGTTAGAGGTAAAATAATAGAACTCGCTCCTTGAGTAATAGCAATAAAGAAAAGAAATGTTGCCAAGGTTCCAGAAACACCAACTAAAACAGCATAAAAAATACCGAGACTATCTACCCTGACTCTGAAGCCATTATTGCCAAACAATACTAAACTGACTATAAGAGCACCTAAAACCTCATAAATGAGAGCGCTCTTTGGGTCAATGTAGTTAGTCGCTAACTTACTAAAAAACCCCCACAAACCATATAACAAAAGAGCAAGTAAAGTATAGATGAGCCAACTATTTATTTGAAACATGGGTGATTGGATAGCACAAATTTATGATATTTTCAACCGAATGTGACTGGAATTAAACATTATTTTATTATTTTATGCATTCTAATACTGCTTTATGTGATGCGATCGCACAACAAATCGCGACAAGCCCTCAAAACCGCATAACTTTCGCTGAGTATATGGACTTAGCGCTCTATCACCCCACCCATGGCTACTATACAAAAAAGGCGATCGATATTGGAAAACAAGGAGATTTTTTCACCAACGTTCACCTAGGGGCTGATTTTGGCGAACTGCTTGCGGTTCAATTTGTTCAAATGTGGGAAATTTTACAGCAACCAGTATCATTTTCTTTAGTAGAAATGGGTGCGGGTCAAGGACTGCTAGCAGTAGATATTCTCAAGTACATTCAACAGGAATATCCAGACTTTTTCAAAGCACTGGATTACGTCATTGTTGAAAAATCTTCAACCCTGAAGCAACAACAACAGCAACGCCTGCAAGAATTTTCAGTACGTTGGTGCAATCTAGAAGAAATACCCAGCAACTCTATCGCTGGCTGCTTCTTTTCTAACGAATTGGTAGATGCTTTCCCAGTCTATCAGTTTGTTTTAGAACAGGGTCAATTGTTAGAAGTATATGTTACAACTCCTAATTTCTCTGTTTCTACTTCCCCCAATCCCCCAATCCCCTTTATTGAAGTCGCCGATACACCTTCAACCCAGCAACTGGTGGAATATTTTGAATTAATCGGTATAAATATCAAAAATGGCTATCCTGATGGGTATCGCAGTGAAGTTAACTTAGCTGCTTTAGATTGGCTGAGTGCAGTAGCAACTCGCTTACAACACGGATATGTCTTAACAATTGACTATGGCTATCCGGCTAACCGTTATTACAACCCAAGGCGATCGCAAGGAACGCTACAGTGCTATTATCAACATCACCGCCACAACAATCCTTATATCAACATTGGGCAACAAGACATTACAGCTCACATAGATTTTACTGCTTTAGAAAGGTGGGGCGAACAGTGCGGACTCGATACAATTGGATTTAGAGAGCAAGCATTGTTTTTAATGGCATTGGGATTGGGAGACCGAATTGCCAATCTTTCCTACACAAAACTACCACTATCACAATTGCTACAGCGTCGAGATGCACTCCATCAACTGTTAGATCCATTGGGATTGGGTGGCTTTGGAGTTTTAGTTCAAAGCAAAGGATTGACTGAAGCAGAAGCCGCACAACCGTTGAAAGGATTGATGCTACCAGAAAATCAGTGACCAGTCACCAATGACAAATGACCAGAAAAAATACAAATCTGAAGATTCCACTGTATTAACACTGTATTGGTGATAGTTGGTCTAACATAGCAGTGATTGCATAAGCAACAGAAAACATTAGGAGGGTAATATTTATGTCTGCCCACGATTTATTAATGCTAGTTGTACTGCTAACCCCCGGTATTTTACTTTCAGTCATGATTATGGTGACATTTGCTGCGGGAGGTTAGTAGATAATTGTTAGTGGTTAGTGGTTAGTGGTTGGTGGAAAACAACTAACAACTAACAACTAACAACTAACAACTAACAACTAACAACTAACAACTAACGACTAAATTAACTAATAACGGACGGTAAAAAATGAAGGTAGCATTTCTGGGGACTGGATTGATGGGACTCCCTATGGCTCAAAAGCTTCTAGACGCAGGAATACAGGTAATTGCCTATAACCGTACCCCAGAAAAGTTAGAACCACTCAAAGCAGCAGGTGCTCAAGTTGTAACGCACTCCTATCAAGCAATTAATTCTGCCGATAGTGTCATTTTAATGTTGAGTAACGCTGCAGCTATATACAGTGTTTTACTTTCAGATAGATCTTGGCGAACTGTAGCAGGACGCACTGTTATCCAGATGGGAACTATTACTCCCGCAGAAAGTAGAGAAATTAGAGATGCAGTCGTTGCTGCAGGTGGCGAATATATAGAAGCACCCGTTCTTGGTAGTATTCCAGAGGCAAAAGCTGGCAAACTCATTGTTATGGTGGGCGCACTTCAACAACAGTACAATCGCCATTTAGATCTATTAAAAAACTTTGGTCCGGAACCTGTACTTGTTGGTTCCGTAGGAAGTGCGGCTGCACTTAAATTAGCACTTAACCAATTAATTGCTTCTCTAACAACTGCTTTTGCCCTCAGCCTTGGTTTTGTTCAAACACAAGGGGTTAACGTTGATTTGTTTATGGAAATTTTACGGGAAAGTGCCCTTTATGCACCCATATTTGATAAACAATTGCAACGAATGCTTGAGGGAAATTATGACAATCCAAACTTTCCCACAAAACATTTGATGAAGGACACGGAGCTTTTTCTTTCAGAGGCAAAATCAGCTGGGTTAAATGTTGCCAGCCTTGAAGGTGTGCGGGAAGTTATAGAAAGAGCAATGAAAATGTCATTTTCTAATGCGGATTACTCTGCGCTATTTTCGACAATTAATTCTGATGGTTAGTAGATAGTAGATATTAGTAGGTAGGGCTATGCCGCACAACATTGAATGGTGAAGAATGCCAGCCTAGCCCTCCTATATCATGTTTGGCTAATGACTTATAAAATAATTCGTTCGTAGTAGCGCTGAGAGCGCATGCACCGCGACTCCAAACGTAGTGTATGCGTTCATCTGAATAGGATATTACCAGTAGAAGTACTTGACGTGAAACTAAAAATATGAGTGTTATTTAAAACAGAGATTTTGATGTTATATTGTTATGCGATCGCTTGGGGTTAAATATCAAAGCGCTCGTACTTCTTTTTTTGGAATGCTATTGATAGACATCATGTTTTTCAAAGCATAAAAGCTGGTTTAGCTGAGTTTATTTAACAAATCAACTACTTTTTTAGCTGAATTTAAAGCTTTTTTTGCTTTAGGTAAAAGGATTCTAGCATCGACAGAATCATCGTAATCAGCTTGATTCCTATCAAGACGCATTCGTTCTAAACACGTTCCTATGAATTGTTGATCTTTGTTTTTACTCTTTTTAAACTCCTCTATTACATATTGATGAACGTTAATATTGTAAGCTTTCCAATTTATTAAACTTACGTCTCCTTCAACATCCCTTAAGTAGTTTCTTGCAAGGCAAAAAACAGAATAATATGCTCTGCTAATTGAGCACCTTATTTTAGCTTCAGTGTTGATTAGAGTAGATGACTGGTCTAAAGAATTATTCACCTCATCCAAAAGATTCTGTGCAATATCTAAATAAGTAGACCAGTCAAATTTCATTCAAAATCCACATCAATACACAAATTTACATCGGCTTTGGATGAAGCATCAAGCCACCAGTTTTCGTCAAAAGCATCTAATTTTTTGAAGGCGTCTTCTGAGAACTCTGGATTTACCAAGATATAAAGCACAAGCTTTTCCCATTGAGGAATTTCAGGATCGGTAGAATAAGATAGACGTAGCTTCTCTATGGGAAAATATTTTCTAATTTCTTGAGAAGCCTCAAGTAGCCAAGAGAGGGTCTCCGGCTTTTTGTTAATAAATTTAACTATTTGTAAAGGATTTTCTAGAGTAAATATTTTTGAAATTCGTTGCAATATAGCAAAATTTATCTCATTTTTTTGGGATTTCTCATCTATTAAATACTTTGCTTGACTAGTCCCTCTTTCTTTGGAAACCCACTCGGCTACAATCGTCTTTTTCCGAGAACTTTTACTAGATTCAAAGTATTTAAGTTTTGGGTGTTTTTTAGCTTGAAAGTCTATCAATTCTATAGTTATCATTCACATCACCTTTAGTCTAAATTAGAGTAAGGGTCTAAATAAATAATATTTGCTTTATTTAACATAGACTGAAGAGCTTCCGATTTTTCTTCTGCTTTGGATAATTGCTTACTCAAATTTTTTAAATCCTCCGAATCCAAACTTATGTAAATCTCCTTTGTTCCATTTATATCTTTGTATTCTATTTTTAGAGTGTGAGTAATAAGTACACCGAGTACACCTTTTTCTGGTTCGCCATTAAATACAGGTCTTACATCAGTAATAACACGAGAATTTGAATATACGCGCTCATATTCCTGTAATAAGGTTTCAGCCTTATTAGTAATGCTAATTGAGCCTTCAATTTCTAAAAGGCTAGTTAGTCGTTTCTGAAATTGAGATATTTCTTCACCAGAAAATTCTGGAATTTCATCACTAAACAATGCAGCATTAACAATACCCTCTACTATTTCTTCTTTAGAAACATTCTCCCGATCGCGAAGAGAATAAAGAGAAAATATAGCTGTTATAATTTCTTGCAAGTCATTCAGCGTAACATTATTTACTTTAGATGATAGTTCTGATACTATTTTTGTAACACTGGAAAAAGGCAAAACTTCTTTTAAAAAATCTAATATAGCATCGAAGTTACTATTATCAATTGTTCCAATT
>NZ_WJFC01000066.1 GCF_009725235.1 Scytonema sp. UIC 10036 | reverse complement strand
GCCTGCCACCTTTGCCTTGATTTTAGATGCGTTTGCCCTGGGGGTCAAATGTCTCGGAATTTCATACTGCTCTTGGGCAATTTCTAAATTACCAATTTGCTCTTGAAGAATTCGATCCCCAAAGAAAACTTGATCTTGCGGTGCCAGAATCAATTTATAAATCTTTCTTTCAGCGTCGTTTTACACGGTCAGTGGTTGAACGAATTCAAATTAACTTACTGATTTATAATGAAAAGCAGGAGGAAATTGTTCAATGGCTGTAGAACAATATCGTCAAATCATTCAACAATTAATTTTAGAACGGGCGCAGCGACGATTAGCGCAACAGGAAATCGAGACACAAGCTGTATTAGATACTGCTCGCGACCACTACCTTTTACTACATACGGGCTGGCGCGGTAACAATCGAACGCATGGATGCAGTATGCACCTTGATATCAAAGATGGTAAAATTTGGATACAGCATGATGGGACTGAAGTCGGTATTGCTACACTATTGCTCGAACATGGCGTGCCTAAAGAAGATATAGTTTTGGGGTTTCACTCGCCTTATATGCGCCAATTTACTGAGTTCGCTACCCAATAAATTTCTTAAAAGATTTACAGAAACTTATCAGAAATTGCCAAGAGTGGGGGTGTAGACTAGACAAGGACTGACGCAACAACTTGAATATACATCCCCTCGTCGTAAGGTAATGGACGCCGAAGCAGTGCTGGCTTGGTTAGAAACCGTAATTCCTGCTCAGACCGGCGAACGGTTGAGCGAACTGCAAAAAGTTATTCTTCAACAAGTTTGGCTGGGTCGAAAATACCTGGAAATCGCTAATTCTTACGGTTGTACGGAAGGACACGCCAAAGATGTTGGCTCTCATTTGTGGAAGATTCTTTCCAAAGCGTTAAAGGAAAAGATTACTAAGAGTAATTGTCGAGCAACTTTGGAGCGATATTGGAAGAAAACTAGTGTTATCTCGAATCTACTTGAGGTATCGCGGTTTTCTGAGAACTTTACCATCAGAAAAGAGCAATCAAGTGCAGAATTCACCACAAAACAAGAAAATGTTAACTTTCTTGGTCGCACAGAAGCAATTTCTCACCTCCATACCTTAGTCGAGCAAGGTGTAAAAGTTATTGTTATTCAAGGTGAGGGAGGAGTAGGTAAAACGACTCTAGCTCAGGAGTACTTACAAACTCAAGGGTTTGATTTGGTATTGGAACTCCTAATGGCAAAGGAGACTCAGAATATCACTGCGGCGGAACATGTCATTGAAGAGTGGTTGAAACAGGATTTTGATGAAGAACCGGGAATTGAATTTGGGGTGACGTTGGGACGGTTGAAGCGGAAACTTCATACCTGTCGCGTTGGAGTTTTGATTGATAATTTGGAACCAGCACTCGACGGACAAGGACTGTTTATTGCTGCTCACCGAAATTATGTGGAATTATTACGCGTTTTAGCGGATGCGAGAGTGCAATCTGTAACGTTAATTACGAGTCGCGATCGCCTTTGCGAACCTGAGGTGAATGTAGAGCACTATCGTCTCCCCGGACTGGATAGAACCGCTTGGCAGCAATTTTTTACCAAAAGAGGATTACCGATTGATTTAACCACTTTACAAAGTATGCACCGTGCTTATGGAGGAAATGCGAAAGCAATGGGTATTCTTTGCGGTTCAATTCAGCAGGATTTTGATGGAGATACTATTACCTACTGGCAAGAACATCAAGCCCAACCACTGGCTGTAGTTGATTTAAAAAATTTAGTTGTCAGTCAAATTAACCGTTTGCAAGCTTTAGATCCTCTAGCATATCGCCTGCTTTGCCGTTTGGGATGTTACCGCTATCAAGATGTTTCTAAAATTCCTAAAGAAGGGGTTTTTAGTTTATTATGGGATGTCTTACCTTCCCAGCACCAACAAATTTTAACTTCTTTAAAAAATCGGTCTTTAGTAGAGTGGAGTAAAGAGGAGTACTGGCTTCATCCAGCGATTCGTTGTGAGGTGATTTCCCACTTGCGGATGAGCGATGAATGGGAAATAACCAACCGTAAAGCGGCGGAATTTTGGACAGGAAGCATACAGAAAATTACTACATTTAAAGATGCTTTGCAAGCTCTAGAAGCTTACTATCACTATGTAGAAATTAACGAATTTGAATTAGCAGGTCAGGTGATTCTTAAAAGTAGAAATAACCAATGGCAACAATTTTTACCATTAGGTAGCACCTTATATCGGATGGGATGGCTGCAACCTCTAATTGCTGCCATTATAATCGTTATTAAAAAAGTTTCTTCAGATAAAAATCTCAGCGAACTTTATAATATATTAGGGGATTTATACTGGATTATCGGAAAAGTACAATCAGCGATAGAATGTCAGGAAAAATCTATCGAACTAGCGAAAAAGACTATAAAATTTCTACCAAGAATACAGGAAAATAAACACAAATTATACTATTTTAAAATGTTAGAAGTCGATGCCCTATTGAGCATTGGTCTTTATAAAATTGACTTGTGGGAACTAGATGCATCTGCACAATTATTTCAACAGGTTATTGACTTAGCTCAAAATACCGACCATCATCGGTGGGCAGAAAAGGCAACTGTGTGTCTGGCTCTAGTGAATTCTTATTTGGGGATTTTAGATGAAGCATATGCACTGGCTGATAAGGCTTATCACGCGATCGCAACACAACAACCTGTTAAATCCAGTGGCAGATTTGCCTATTTCATGCAAATTTTAGGTCAAACATATGTGAATTTGAAGAATTTTGCTAAAGCAGAGGAAATGTTCCTCATGGCGTTGACTTTTGCTGAAGAAAGTCACTACACGCAAGTCAAAGCAAAAACACTTTGTGGTATAGCAGAAATTTATCGGCAAAAAGCAAAATTTGAATTAGCTATTGGCAAGAATTTAGAAGCTATAGAACTTTTGAAGAAGATCGGAGCCAAATGTGATTTAGCGATCGCTTACTTTCAATCAGGGTTAACTTATTCTAACATAGACAACAGACAAGAAAGCAAAATTCATTTTGAGCGAGCCATTCGACTGTTTACTGAGATGCAAGCTCCAAAACAAATTGAAAAAATTTTCAAGTACTTGAAAAATGAAATGTAAAATTTCTAAATGCGTTTAGCTAGTTTTGGGGTTTCAGAAACAATGTGAGTCCCCGGACGGTTTTCTGCTGGAGTTTCAACAAGTACAGAAAGCAATAATACACCAAATCCGAGCAATTGCAGAACAAAACGAGCTATATGGGAATATTCCCACTGGTTTCTAACCTTTGTCCAATCTGCTGGTACCGATCGAGGCGTCCATTGAAAAATCTCACGATTCATAGGTTCTGTAAACACCAAGAAAACTATGAAGAACGCTAGCGCTATGCAGACAGTTCCAAATAGAGTTAACTGGAAAGCAGGTTGTCGCTTGCGGACTAAGAACGTCAGTACTGGAGTTGCCAAGAAAACCGTAACACCTTCTATGGGTCCGGCTATATGTCCAAAGCCCCAATACAAGCTTTGGTTAATTGTTGTCCAGAGTGCGGCGTCGTAGTTCATCTTCGCTGGAAACTCCAACGCATGACCGAATGCAGAACCCATTGTCAGTGCAGCCACAATGATGGTAATGAAGCGCCAGGTTCTCAAAAACACGATTAATGACCTCCCTATTTCATGGTGAAAGCAGTCGTTGACGATGCCATCGACTTTAGTATGTAAAATCTTGAGAATCCATGTCTTGCAAATTCCTGTACTTTTGAGCAGATTCTTACTGACTGTTGAGGAATGCTTTAGGGCTGCTACCAACCTGACGTTTGAAATGATGGCTTAAATGACTTTGGTGAGCAAAGCCAAGTCTATGAGCAATTTCTGCAAGGCTCAGTTCGCCCTGAAGCAACAACTGTTTGGCGCGATCGATCCGACAGCGAATCACATACTGATGCGGCGCTCGCCCAGTGGATTGTTTGAACAACCGGGAAAAATAACTCGGACTCATGCAAGCGATCGCAGCTAAAGTTGTTAGTGTTAAGTCTTGGTTGAGATGCGCGTGGATATAGTCCACAACTTGCTGCAATGTACGTTTGGGCAAACCATTGACAATTGAAGGCAGTAAATAGTTCTGGACAGAATAATGCCGCAACAAATGCGCCATTAATGCAGTCTTCACAGCATCCACATACAAGCGTCCTCCAATTCCACCCGATTCCAATTCTGTTTTGAGGGTTAATCCAATACCATGAATGAGAGGATCGGATGGATTCAAGATGGGGAGAAGTTCCACACCACGAGCGTTGCTTGTCTCAGCTATATGCCGTGCTAAGACGTCTGGTTCAAATGACAGCACTATAAACTGATGCTCGACTTCCCAATTCGCCCGAATTTGAGTATTTGCAGGTAACACTCTCACTGTTCCACTACTCACCGAATTTAACTGGTTGAGTCCTTCAATGGATTCAAAGATGGGCGATGGCGAGGTGCGATCGTGAATGATGATGCGATGTTGCGGACAAGAATGTTCAACCATTTCAAATGGCAATTGGCGGTAATAGTGCAGGTACAGCCCGCCCCAATCGGTTGACAAGGTGGACACAAGCGGTATATTTGGGGTTTGCCGTGAAAGATCGTCATTCCCGACTATATCCCTCCTCAGAGTTTCTTTTGCCACCATGACTCACAGTCTCCATATCCTGCCAAGCTGCTATCGTTTAACTTATACCAATTTGAACAAAGAATGCGACAGATAGTTAGTGCTTGTGATGAGTTGAGCCATTCATCTTTTTCCATTCACGTTTATGCATATGATTGCTGCTCAATACCTCATCATCTTATCAAGTTCGTTAGTCTTAGTCAATTTTGTTAAGAAAATCGTTATTAGTATGAAGCTCTAAATCAATTCTAGACATGACTTTCTCAATCCAAAATCTAAAATCTAAAATCCAAAATCTAAAATCCAAAATGGTATGAGCAGAAATGATTTCATTTTAGCGATGCGATCGCGGCAAGCAAACACAAACGATATAGATTTTATACTCTCGCAAGAAAGTAGGGATGAATATGCAACTTTTATCATCCGATGGAGTCGAGATGAACACAGAAAAAATCTTGCCAATCCTGACAAACAATACTTCATTATTGAAAATGAATTGGGACAACCAAGCGGTTATGTTATCTTATCGGGTTTAAAGTCACCCAATCGTAGTATTGAGTTAACTAGAATCGTCATTACTCAACCAGGATTGGGATACGGTAAGAGTATTTTACGCATTCTCATCAAAATGATTTTTGAAGAGTATAAAGCTCATCGCTTTTGGTTGGATGTTTTTGAACATAACCAACGAGCCAGACACGTTTATCAAACCTGTGGCTTTAAGGAAGAAGGCGTTTTACGAGAAGCTGTCAGGCAAGGAGATAAGTATTCGTCTTTAGTAATTATGTCACTACTTGAAAGTGAATATTTTACTGAAAATACTTAAGCCCCAAGGAAACATTAAGCACCAGTTTACAGAAAAGTAGTATCAATTGTTTCAAAAATTATTCTAGAAACTCTATTTTTGCAATAAAGCATTACAGTATTTAATGTTATATGTCTACTACCTAAATTTAGATAATATTATGTTTTATAAACCAATGTTTAAACCTCACTACCATGTTAGAGTGGTAGAACCTGATGTTGTGTACCTCCTTAGCGAGCAAGGGCAATGCGCTCTTGGTGGTCGTTTATACGTCCTTCTAGCTCCGTTTTTAAATGGTCGTTATACTGTCTACGAGATAGTTCAGCAGTTAAACGAAGAATTTTCCCTGTTTGAAGTTCAGAATGCCTTAGCTCGTTTGAACAGCGAAGGATATCTTTCCGAAGCTTCAGCGACTCTCCCGCCACAAGTTGCTGCATTCTGGAATGGGTTGGGTGTAGAATCTGAAATTGCTCTTCGCAAACTGCAAGATAGTAGGGTTTCGGTAATCAGCTTTGGGAAAGTGGGAGTAGAGGCATTTGTCTCAGCTTTGGAATCGCTTTCGATTCAAGTAGGAGAGGGAGGAGAGTTTACAGTTGTTCTGACTGATAACTACTTACAACTGGGTTTAGACGAGTTTAATCGAGAAGCTGAAGAAACAAGAAAACCTTGGTTGCTTGCTAAGCCAGTTGGTACGGAGATTTGGTTGGGACCTCTGTTTGTTCCGGGGCAAACTGGTTGTTGGGAATGTCTTGCTCGATATTTGCGAAATCAGCGTGAAGCTGACACTATACTCAGGCAAGGAGTGTCACCATCATTACCCTCTTCTTTTGCAGTTCTTCCAGTGAGCTTTCAACTGGGGTTGAATTTGATAGCGATGGAAACAGCGAAATGGATTATTTGGGGAGAGCATCAACAGTTAACAGGTAAGCTAATTGCTTTCAATTTGGCATCTCTCTCTATGCAACACCAAGTTTTAGATAAGCTTTTGGAATGCCCTGTCTGTGGAGAGACTCAGTACTAGGGATTGGAAGTTGAATCCGTATCATCTTCAGCAATTATGGCGATAAAGCAGCTACTCATCAAGAATACCACTGTAAAACCAGTCGCCTAAGTCCCCTTCTTCACAAAGATACCCAACGACTTTCTGAATCTCTTGTTCTTGTAGCTTCCGAACCGTTGTCTGTCCATGATTTCGATAAACTAGGTTAATTCTTTCTGGCTTAGTCCATGCCACTACTTGTGGTGAATGAGTCGAGAGAATTAAATTTTCCTCAAAAGTGTATGCTTCAATTTCATTCAGTAACTTTGCTAGCATTCCAGGATGAATTTGTGTTTCAGGCTCTTCAATTATTGTCGTTGCACTAGGATATGAAGCAATTATTTCTATGAGAATCGATAGAACCCGAAGTGTTCCATCAGAGAGCAATCCAATATTGACTCCATCTAGCAATACTGAAGAAACAAATTCTTCGCCTTCGCCTTCAATTTTCTCTCTAGGTTCTTCGCTTAAAACAAACTTTTGTACGGTTATTTTGCTTCCAAGTCCAATTCGCTGACAAACACTTTCAAGTTCATGAAGTTCTCCCGTCTCTATACGACGAAGTATTTTACGAGCTAGACTATCTGCTAGCCCAAACGGACTAGAAGAAATGCCTTTGCTTGACACTTTTAGAAGAGACGGGCGACGTCTAAAGGTTTGACGGACAGGAGCCTTTCCAAGAAGGCGAACTCCTCTTAAAACAGCGTAAACCCATTGCATCTCATCAGGTAGCTTTAGTCGGGAGTTTTTTGGGAGATGTAATTGTCGAAGTGAGTTAGTATTTCCAAGAATAGTAATAATTGGAGCGCCACCATTGTTACCATTGCTGAAGGTCGTCACTCCAGTGTCAGTAGTCCATAAAAGTTCTTTGTCTCCATCAATATATTGGCAGTATTCGTTCCAGGAGAATTGACTCTCCTCAAAGCTATCACTCGTAGAGTCATCTATATCATCTAGGTCATCAATAGAATTAGGTAGAGATATAATCTCATACCTATACCTAAGCCGACGCTCGGTCGGTGTTAAAATTTCGATATCCAATATGTTGGGAATGCTATCATTGTCAAATAGCCGAACTTTACTGGTCTTACCAGTAGCCCATGATGAGATAGCTTCAAATCCTTCAAGGATAGCTGATTTGCCAGCCCCATTTCGACCAACTAATACCCCTACTTGGTCAAGCAGAAATACGGAAACTTGACCGCCTAGAGCAGTCCAACCGTCGAGAGTAAACGATAAGAGACGAGGCTGACTTGTTTTGGGCAAAATATAGCTTTTCCCTTCCATACTGACCATCTAAGTAAATTTTACCCAATTGCATCTATGTTTTGAAGTCATTGTGACCAAAAAAGAAAAAATGTCCGCTAAAAACTGAGATGCGTAAAGTATTGATTGGGAAAAAGAAAGCGATCGCGATCAATGGGCTGATAAAATTAGATGGTTAAGCATCGAGTCTGAATTTTTGGGATACACAACAGCATGACTGATACTGCGGAAAAACTCAAGTTAGAACTTTCTCAACTCTCTCTACAAGAACGTGCTGAACTAGCACATTTTTTAATCCAATCTTTAGAGGAAGGTGACAATGACGATCTAGAGGCGGCATGGGATACAGAATTAACCAAACGGTTGGAAGATATTCATCAAGGAACGGCGGTTGGTGAACCCTCAATTCAAGTATTTTCCCAGTTACGCGAGAAGTATTCATGAAATTTATCGTTATCCATACAGAAGCTCGGAAGGAGCTTGATGCAGCGATTTTTTACTATGAAGGACAAAAAGTAGGCTTGGGGCTTGATTTATTATCTGAGGTAGAGAAAACTATTGAGAAAATTCAACAAAATCCCAATGAAGGCTCGCCATACAAAATCACAGGGATACGCCGTTATACTATTCAACATTTTCCCTATCTCATTTTTTATAAAGAACTTGAAGAGGTGATTTTGGTGATTGCAATTGCCCACGGAAAACGCAAACCGGATTACTGGAAAAAGCGGAAAATGGAGATGTAATTATTTGGGCATCGCAACGCCCAGAGCACGCAACCCAAAACCCGTATCAAAGGGTTAAGCTAAAGCCTAGTCAAGGAATTCGATATCATTGTGGGATGAAATCCGCTATGTGAGT
Organism: Scytonema sp. UIC 10036; assembly: GCF_009725235.1. The sequence continues at coordinate 52,649 of NZ_WJFC01000066.1, read as the reverse complement.
AGATTGTGGGGAGATGTCGTTCGAGGCATATTTCTCGCTCTTTCCTACAGCAGTTAAACTACCCTACTGTATGCGCTTGCGTAACAACAGAATTCTTACGTAAGATAAGTTACGATCTATTTTTGTTTTACAGAAAATTTCTAGTGGTTAACAAAAGTCATAAATTCAGAGCCATTATACTTCCAGTTCTAAGTGTGTTAGGAATTGTAAACTTATCATTGTTAACAAATGCAAAAATACTAGCTCAGGCTCAGTCTGATTCAACAATAATTTCTCTGTGTGCAGGAATAAATATTAAGCAGTATATTAAACAAACAAGAAATGGTTCACTGTCTGCTTTCAAAAAGCTAGTAGAATGTAACTCCAAAGCCGTACCCTACCTCATCAAAGACCTCAACAATCGGGATGAAACTGTTCGCTTTATTACAATGTCTGTACTTAGTGAAATTGGTGTAAATGCAGCACCAGCATCACGTTACTTAACCGCATCACTCAACAATCCTAGTAAGGATCTTCGATTTCTGACTGTCCATACATTAGGAAAAATTGGTATCGGAGCAAAAGAAACTGTTCCGGCATTAATTACTGCCCTTGAAGATGATAATTATGATAATTATAGGATATTCGGCTATATGGCTATAAGTGCTATAGCTAGAATTAGGGGAAACTTAAAATATGCATCTGCTAATTTGATTGAAGCTTTAAAACTGCATGTAAAATATGGTGGTGGACAATATGCCTTTTCTGATAGTTTGATTGTTTCTTCTCTAGTTCAAATTGGTAAAGACGCTGTTCCAGTTGTCATTACAGCTCTTCAAGATAAAAATGATATTGTCCGTTATGAGGCTGCTGGAGTATTAGGACAAATTGGTACAGCAGCAAAAGAAGCACTGCCTGAACTTACTAACGTTTTCTTAAATAGAAAGAATGTAAATTATGTTCGTTATAAAGCTTTACAGGCTATAAACACGATTTCCCCTGATAAGAATATTCTCTCCGTTGTCAACATATATAAGGAGAATTTTATGCTCTCGCCTTATTATGCATCTGGAAGTAGAGTGGGTAAGGTAAGGAAAGTAACAAGAAATTACTTAGCTGCCAAACCACTTGTAGTATGTAAAGTTTCAATAATACGAACTTTACTTCCTTGGAAATGTCCAGACGAGAAGCTGACTGAAAATATAGAACCACAGGTTGATAAAAAAACAGATAATCCTCAGCCACAAAAAAGATTATAACAGATGAATAAAAATCACAAATCTTTGTAAAAATAATTTTAATTGTACTAATGGAAATTGATGAAATATCAACCTCATCCCACTAATTTAAAAAGTGGAAACTTCAAGGGAAAAGATTTTACAGGAGCGGATTTTAGCCATGCCGATATTCGGGGTGCAGATTTTAGTAACGCAGTTTTGATTGGTACGAATTTCTGCAACTCTAAAGCAGGCTTACCACATTTCTGGGTTATTAGTCTGACAGGATTGTCAATTATTATGGCATTCTTAGCTGGAATAGTTTCAGGCTATGCTGCTGCACTTATAGGGGATTTATTGAGTAACCATAGTTATGGATTCTACTTTTTTGGGTTGTTCTCCTTAATCACCTTAGTACTTTTTTTTAGTGTTATTTTCTGGCGTGGTCTAGGAGTAATGCTGGTAACAATAGCTGATGTCTTAGTTGCTTGTCTAATTGTAGCAGTTGCGTTTTTACCAAACAAAGAACCTGGATTATTTCTTACCGTCGATGCACAATTTACAGCGATCGCTTTAGCTGGGGCAATGGTTAGTGTCATTAATATGGCTGTAGCTGTGGCTTTAGCAAAAGTCCTAGTTATCCCTTTGGCTACAACTTCTACTGGATTAACGAGTTTTATTGGTATTATACTTGGTGTTTCACTGGGAGTCAGGTCAAATGAATTAATTTATATTCAAGCAGTCTTAATTGCTTTGACTCTAATGAACCGGATAAACCTGGAATTAAAGAAATGCTAACCGACCTGCAAGCCGCTATTGAAGCTGATACTAGCTTGAGTGAAGAGGACAAAGCTGAAGCTTTAGAACAGGTGAAAAAAATTGCAGAAGCAGGTCAAAAGCCAGAAGATGGGTCTATGCAGAAAATAGCTAAAAATGCGCTGACATTCTTGAAAGGATTAGTTGTAGATCTGCCTTCTACAGCAGAAATTGTTAAAACTTGTGGCAACCTCATACCTATTATTAAACAGTTTTTTGGATTGCCATAATGTGATTTTTTAAAGCATATTCAGTAGCAACTGAATTAGATGTTATGGGTTTAATGCTGAATAGACTCGTGCTTTAAGTAAAATCATATGTTCTAATTGCTCGTAAACGTCCAACTCTGCTAATTCTATTGAACTGAGTATTGCAGAGCGATTTTTTTCTAATAATTCTTGCTGGCGTGTTTGAGCTGGGAATGAAACTTTAAAACTAATTATTTCTTCTGGAGTTGGGCGCTTAATTAAAAAGTCAAGAACTTCTTGATAAGCTGCGGGAATATCTTTAGTCTCAGCTAGAACTGGCGATTGACAATTGGTTGGTAAATTTGCAACATCTAACAATTGCCAAAGCAATTCGGGTAAGCGATTTTGCGTCATGTTTTAAACGTTGAGCCAGTTCATCAGAAATTTGAATTGTTAATTCTGCCCGAAGCGATCGCTTCCTTAGTGCTATCCGGCTTGTCTCGTATCCAAATTATAGCTCAATACTATTGAGTTACGAAAATTTTAGCTTTACTACCCTTCCACGCTGTTCAAAACCTTCACAAACTTCCCCCACCTACAACAAGCAAACTTGTATCTCTCATACTAGCTTGCCACCTTGTCCAAAGAACGGTTAAATTTATCGGTATCCATTAAACCATGTTCTGATAATATGCGACGTACAGCTACTAAATGCACCATTCGTACATACTCTTGTTGCTCGTAACCAGGTAGAACAACTAATGTAGCAGATGATGGATACTCGTATATTTTGTATGAGCCAGTAGTTGGTACTGTTGCAAAACCTAAGCTATAGAGCAGATCTTCTAGCTCCTTAAATTTAATTTCTCTAACCATAATGACGAATCACTCCTTGTAGCTGGTTGAGAACATCATTTTTAAATTTAGCAAATTTTTCGCTCGCCTGTTGATTTAATATATTGTCTTTAGGTAAACGAATAGTTACACTTTCACGAATTTTGGAGATGTCAAATTCCTCCAAGCTTTCAAAGTATGCTTGTAAATACAGCCAGTAAGCTTGACTGTCTCTTGCATCATATATAATTAAAATGCATGGCATTGGCTCAAACAACCACAGTTCTAAATCCGAGCGTGTAAGCGCAAAACTAATAGTTTTTTGGTCTGTCAGAGTAGAGAGTGAATCCGTAGCCTTTAACTGTATATATATTTGACCATTCTCAATTTCCCCTTCAGCATCATAAGTAAAGATGATTAAGTCATAGCCATAATCATACTCAACCCGTTCTACAGAGTAACCGCACAAGAATATATATCGTTCAACGTAATTAACACTTAAGTCTGCTATTATGTGCTCTCTTGGTCGCTTCTTTCTTAGCATCTACTCGGTCTTTTTAGTTTGAATTTTGTAAAAAATATCACAACCGTACTTACATAAGAGTATTGTAGGATAGCGAAATTGCTTATTTTACATATATTTTATAAATAAAATAGAATTGTTATAAAATTTACAACTTTAGGAGTAAAAATCCACTATGAAATGTATTCAATGTGGCACTGATAATACACTTAAAGACAGGACAGCCAATTACGGGCGTTGTAAAAACTGCTCTCATCCGTTTACTTTTGAACCCACTAGTATGACTGGGGTTAGATTTACCGATCCTTTTTTTGCTAAAGCTATTGCAGATATTTCAGCAAATCATACACTTTTTTTTACAAAAAAGCAACTTTTTTATATTCTTAATAGAAAATTGCAAAACAAAAATCAAGGCTCATGGATATTTTTGTGGATAGTTTTCGTTATAGGAAGTTTTTATTTCTTTGGATATTTGGGATTATCCGCATTGCTCTTAGTCATTTTCTTCGCCCAAATGCGAGCGATTAAGCATTCTGATTCACAACGTAAGAAATTAGCAAAATCATTAATAATCTTGGGAGCTATCACTTTGGTAGCAGGTATCTTTTATAGTTTAGGTGTCAATTCCTTTCGTTCATTTGTAGGTAGCGTAGTTTTAGGAATGCTAGCTATTTACTTAGGAACAGGCGAAATAGGGCGATCGGCTACTATTAGGCAAAAATTTCTGATTAGCGATCGCCAACTTGATGAGTGGCTAACATCTTGGATACGAGTTAACAATCGAATTGATAAAATTTTACCTTCTCCCCAACAACAAAGTACACCTATGACTATCAATTCTGATGTGACTGCTTATAGTTTCGATAGGTTAGTGGTGTGCGATAGTGCAGAAATTACCCAAATGTTAATCGCCAATAACTTTCATTTTGAAAATAACTGTGCCATTCTCAGTATCACTGGCTATCCCCAAAATATTTTTGATACTACCATGCAAATGCTGCGCCGCAATGCTGATTTAAAAGTGTATGCATTACATGATTGTAGCCCTACAGGTATGGATTTGTTAAATCAGATCCGCACCAGCCCGGAATGGTTTAGAGATAGCAATGTCACGATTATTGATGTAGGATTATTACCACGCCAAATTATGGCTGCAAGTCGTGGGATGTTCATTCAAGCTTCTCCAGAATCGGCTGAGGCTGCTAAACGACTTTTACCAGAAATTCGCACCACTTTATCAACAGATGAATTGGAATGGTTAGAATCTGGTAACTTTGTGGAATTAGAATCATTTAGCCCTCAAAAGTTGATTCAAATCCTGAATCGTAGCATAACTAACAGTCGAACTTTAAATAGTGATGACAGCCACTTGATTCTTGTTGGCGATCCGGGAAGTTCGATGACTGATAGTTCTATATATGTTAACCAGACTTTTGGTTAACATAAAAACCAGAACTGACCTTTAAGTTATTATTACATTATTGTATAATCTGCAAACAGAAATAATACGTTCAACTTTGCTGTTTAATACTAAAACGAATAATCCAATAACTGATAGACAAAGCCAGGATAGCGGTTCCTAAACCTATGATATCGATACCCGAAACTTTTTCTAAATCTAGAATAATAATTTTTCTGGCAACAGCTATTAAAGAAGTTACATCACTAATTCAACTTGAATAATGTGCTTCTGAAGATAAGCCGTGATATTTTCTAAAATTTCTAAAGCAATTAAAATATTTAAGAATAACCCAAATATTTTAAATAATGCAGTATAAAAGTTGTGGAATTGGTATTAAACAGTTCTTGCGAACAGAAATACTGCTAAATTTACAACTGCTCCCAGAATAACTAATACCATGAAAAGAGATAAAACTTTAGAAACTAACACGACTATGTCTTCAATAAAGTGCAGAAAGTTATCATCTCTTAAAGCTTCTTTGATCCGTTTAAGAACTCTCATGTGCAGCACCTATTTATATGTGGAGTGAGCATTGCTAGCTCTGTCGAGGTAGATAAAAACTTCAGGAAATCAATAGCTCTCTCACCTCTTACCTCTACGTACTCTGCGTCTGTTGCGGTTAAATAAATTACTTTTAAACCTTCTAGGCGCACCAGAAAATAGAGAAAAAAGGAATTGCCACTTGAATCAAAATTTTATGCGTCACCTTGACAGGACTAGTAGGGCTAAAGCCCACCAAAATCCCTGTATAGTAAGTTTTACTTACTCCATAATACTTAAAATTATTTAAAAAAAATTTATTCAAAAGTTTTTTTGTTTAATGCCTTGCAGCAGTAGTAAATAAGGCTCTTGAAACGAACTCAGGTAACGATACATGGACTTTGAGAGTATTTCCCCCCTTTTGAAGTGGGCTAGGAGGGATAGTGCATAAAATCTGGTACTTCGAGAGACATCCTCTTAGGACGATGAATAACTGTAGGAGGCAAAAACTCTGCGATCGCAATTTTGGTCTGCCCCACCTCATCCAACATCCTATTGCGAGACTTAATTTTTATTAACTGCTCCAAAAATTTGAGCAATATTTTTCAGAGTACGAAACAGCTTATAGGGTTGGTCAGGAAAAGTTTGAAACTCAAACCTTTGGTAAAACCTCACCGCCTCATCGTCGATTGCCTCTACCACCACTGCAAAGCAACCAGTCGTTTTACTGACTCCCAAACTTCTACATAAAGCATCCATAATCAACAACTTCCCCCAACCATACCCCCTGTAATCAAGAGCTACCGCCAATCTCCCAATTAAAGTCACCCCAACAAGCGGATATTTGGGCAACTTTATAGCGATACTTTGGGGTAGTGATTCGAGATTGATGCCACTCATGGATAGGGTATAGTAGCCAATGATTTTTTGGCGTTCTCGGTCAAAGATAACGTAGGGAATAGCAATATTTCTCTTTTTATCTTGGGTGGCTATGGAATGCAAGTATCGATCCAGTTGTTCGTTTCCGCAGTTAAAAGCCTCTCGATTGTGATGGCTTTCGAGGGGTTCTATCCAAAAATCAACAGATTCTGGGGTTAACACTAGTTTTTAAACGATTTATTCATAATTTGCTTGTACCATTGGGCATCAGCATTAGCCTGCTCAGAGGGAATGGCAGGGTTTAACAAAGCCTCGGCAAAGGTGGCGCGATCGCGCTCGGTTAATTCCAGAAATTCATGATCCTTGATGATTTGTGTAGCCGCTTCAGCCAGAACTGCCACCATGAACTCAGTCAAGTTCTGTCCACGCAAACAAGCCGCCCTCTCCATCAGTTGCTTTTGCTCTTCTGTCACACGAGCCTCTAACCGAGCATTTTTCCGAATTTTATTAGCTTTGGTTGAGCCTGTACTTAGTTCCCTACTCATGATTGATAAAATTACGTGCTTTAGAAATATTATAACCTATAGTACGCGATTCAGCCGTACATGATTTCCATCTGGGTTGCAACTAGCGAGGACGTACTTGGGTTGGTAATAGAGGCTTCTATGATTGTTGTGTACTGCATTTAGGTGTACCGAAACAAGATATTGTTTTGGGTTTTCATGCTCCTTATAAACGTAAGTTTACTGATTATGCTGTAGGGTGATTTTTGTACATTGAGGCGGAGCCTCACCGAAGGCATTCCCAGGCTCCGCCTGGGAACGAGTAAGTATACTGTCGCATCAAGAACCTTCTTTACCAATGGCACTAAGAAGGATTAGAAGCGCAAGCCTACACCTGATTGAATGCTGAGAGCATCGGCCGAACTATTTTCATAAGCATCAATGCCCCACTTAGCGTCACCGTAGATGACGAAGTTGTTAGCGATTTCTCTTTCAGCACCGATTGTCACAACAGGTGAATTTTGATTGCCCAAAGGTGTGCTTTGACCTTCCTCAGTCACAAAGGAGTAACCACCACCGACATAAACGTTTGTATTTTTGGCAACAGGTACATCATAAGTGACTATTGGCATAGCAGCAGTTGCATCGCCACCGAACAAAACAGAACCGCGAACTGATACAGGGGCATTTGGAACAGCAAATCGTCCTTGAATATTACCACCCAATGTTGCTGCATCATTATCTTGTCCGCCGTTAGTCACACCAGCTGCCACTCCAGCGCCCAAGTAGTTAGCACTTGTACCGCGTGTTGGAACTGATTGTGCTGAGGCAATTCCCGCAGAAAGAATAACAGAAGCAAAAACAAGGGCAGAAGTTGCTAATTTTGTAAATTTCATAGGTCTTTCGTAACTAGAGTTCTTTAAAATCAATGCTTTCTAGTACTAGAGTCCCCTTTTTTACAAGATATGCCCTCATACACTTAGGTTACCCAAGCGGGTGAAGTTTTTTCCACCCACTTTGGTGAACATATCGTCTTTGAATTTCGCTAAAATAGTAACTGCAGATGGACGCAGACGAAGGCGGATAAATAATATCATCATATTATCAGCGTCCATCCGCTACAGGCTGCGGTTCAGAAAGCGCTGTTGCAACCTAGACACAAAGACATTCACTTCAGGTATTTTCAGACAAGCTGCGATCGCACCAAAAATACCCAAGCCTACTAAACCCGCAACAGATAGCTGCAACAATTGAATTGGCAACCCATCCTTACCCAAAAGCCTTTGAGAAAACTCAAGAGTCCCGTAACTAGCGACACCAGCCAGCACGCTACCAACAGTCATACCCAATATCGGTAGGCTCCACTCCAACCAAGGCAATCCATGAATCTTGCGATGTAGTAAAAAGAACAACATTAAAGTAGAACTAAAATTCACTCCTACGGTAGTTAACACTAAACCGGGAGCACCCAACTTCAGAATATTGATAAAAATGTAAGCTAAAACAACGTTAAGAAAGATATTAAAACTGCTTACGCGAAATGGTGTATCTCCATCGCCTAAAGCATAAAACACTCTGACTAAAACATCGCGTGCCAAGTAGACAAACATTCCGCTACCGTATGCAATCAGTAGAGAAGCAACCAATTGAGATTCATCTTTTTGGAAAGCCCCCCGTTCGTAAATAACGCGCACAATGGGTACAGCCAAGGCAATCATCAAAGCTCCTAAAGGCAGCATGGTAAAAGCAGACAGGATAATTCCTTGGCGAATGCGTAATTTGAGATCGTGCCAATCTTTAGGATCTGCCAGTCGGGAGAAGACTGGTAGTAGGGGAACCAAAATCATACTAGAAATGATTCCCAACGGTGTCTGTACTAAGAGATTGGCATTTGCCAGCGCTGCAGCAGCCGATGGAATATTAGAAGCAAAAAATAAAATAACCCAGAGGTTAATTTGCAGCATACCAGAGGAAATGGTGGCTGGCCCCATGATTTTCATGACCTCACCCACTCCCGGCTGATTTATATTAAATCGCAGGCGAAAACCACCCATTCCAGCTTGCGCTTGAGCGATAAGCTGTACCACCCATTGCAATATGGCTCCTGCTAAAGTTCCTCCTGCTAAAACCATTCCACCCAGCACGGCATACTCAGGAGTAGTCATTTTACTACCCAACTGCAGCCACAAAATCCCCAAACCGATAATAACGGTAATACTGGAAAATAAGGGGCTGATGGAAGGCAGCCAGAATAGATTCGCCGCATTGAGGGTGCCAAAACCAATACCAATTAACCCCGCAAGGATTGCCATTGGTGCCATAATCTGAAGTTGTTGGATGGCGATCGCTTTGACAGCGCCTCCTTGTGGTAATTGATTTAAACCTGGTGCTACCAAATCTATCAAATTCCCAGAAAAAAGAACCAAAATAATAGTGAGGACGAGCAGTACCGCACCCACAAGGGTTGTAATGGTTTCCACCAAAGGCGCTGCTTCTTCTTTATTGCGCTTCGCTAAGACACTTACAATAGCACTATGGAACGGTCCGTTGATCCCACCTAGTAAAATCAACAGAAAGCCGGGGATCACATAAGCGTATTGATAAGCATCAGCTACGACACCCAAACCAAAAGCAGCAGCAATGACTTGCTGCCGGACTAAACCTACAACTTTACTAATTAAAGTACCTGCGGCAACAATTCCCGCAATTCCCGCAATAGAACGAGAAACCTTTTTTTCTTGAGTCACAAATAATACCTGGCAACTTAATTTGGTTAGTGGTTAGTGGTTAGTGGTTAGTTGTTAGTGGTTAGTGGTTAGTAGTTAGTAGTTAGTAGTAAACCACTAACAACCAACAAATAACAACCAACAACTAACAACTAACAACCAACAACTAACCACTATCTACTCCCAATCCTTCCCAATCCGGATAGTAATATCAGATTCTATGTCACCAGTGCCAGATACCTCAATCTGACCCTTACCAAAGATTTCCTGAATTTGTTCTCCTGCTTGTCGATTACCTTTTTGAACAATAATTTTAGATTCACTTCGGGTATCCGACCAATCTGGTACTGAATAAACCTTAGCAAAACCTTTGTCTTTAAGATATTTAATCGCTTTTTCAGCTAGTTGAGGTTTTGTAGAAGCATTTTGAATAGCAATTTTCAGTTGTGATGTAGGTTTTACAGTTGGCGACATACCAGAGATAGTCACCCCTGCATACTCATCAAGCAAGTCGATTCGTCCGGTAAGATCCAGCCAGTAACTATTTGGATCTGCACTCAGACGGCTGAAGATACCAGGCAATATGGTCATCTGGAACTTATCTCGCTCTATATTCAAGGTGTAGTTAACCAGTGCCATCATTTCCTCTACCTTCAGGTTGGTATCAAAGTGCCTCCGCATCAAGCGAATGAGTTGAGGTAACTTAGGCTTTACAGTGGGACTGTAAAGGCGTTCTTTCAACCCCAGCATAAATGCTTGTTGTCGTTGGACTCTCTCCAAATCCCCCAGCCCTTCTTCCCGAAACCGCACAAACTGTTCTGCTTGTTCGCCATTGAGAGTTTGCCAACCACTAACCAAGTTAACTGATGAGCGTCCAGTAGGGTCTTTTGGTACCATTGGATTGGGTACAAATACTTCAACCCCATCCAACTGATCCACCAACTGTCGCAAACCTGACGAAGAAAGGCGGATATAGCGATCGATAGGGGCGTTATTTAAGGTACGACTAACTACCCGTGCTGCTAAAACATGACCTCCTTTGGCATTAGCCTCAGACACTTTATTCAACCCCTTTTCTGGAATTGCTATCATGGTGTCTTTGGGGATCGAAAGCACTCGAATTGTTTTGTTTTCTGGATTTAACCGTACTAGCAAAACTGTGTCACTGTTTCCAGAAAAACTTTCCGGAGAACCATCTACACTACCAGGAACAGGTTCAATACCCATGATTAAAATGTTCATAGGTCGCGTCAGCTGATATTGGGAGATGTTGCTCCACAATTCTCCTGGTAACGGTCCTTTATGAGTCTCTTGACCACCAGTGCTCAGCTCCTCATCTGTTCGATCCATATCACTCCATAACGGAGTCCAAAGCGCCAAAGTTGATACTAATAACCCCGATAAAGTGATCCCCACAACTCCTGTGAGTATCCAAAACAGCCATCGAGGCATAGCCAAACCCATCCTGTAATACAGTTGGCTGGGAATGGAACCTGTAGACTTTACATCAGTATCGGAATTGTTTTGCTTTTGCTGCTCTTTGACTTTCACCTCAATCGGTGACTGTTCTTCTGCTTCAGATGTGCCCTGATTTGCCTTTGCTACTTGTTTAACCACGAATATCTCCCCACTCAACCACTCCCTAAACGTCATGTTAATGCAAGCTACCGAGCTTGCCAGTGAACGAAATCACCTTGTAAATGATTAAGTATGAAGGATCAAGTCAGTCATTTTCATCCTTTATCCTTTAAACTTTATCCTTGCTTAGCATTCCCTCTTATTTCGTCAGAACAACTTTATACTTTTTCATTCTTCTGGGGGGTCACAGTACACTTGTAGTGTTCTTTAGTAACCTCTTGTAAAACAATGACTCAATCCCTAATCCCTGTCATTCTTGCCGGTGGTAAAGGCGAACGTTTTTGGCCGTTGAGTCGCCAAAACCGTCCCAAGCAATTTTTAAATCTAGATGGCAGCAATCGAAGCTTGCTACAAGCAACTGCTGACCGACTGCTACCACTAGCAGGCGGCTGGGAAAACTTGTGGGTCATCACTTCTAGTCAGATTGCTCAAGGTGTTCAAGAACAACTACCCGAACTGCCATCTGACAATCTACTTGTTGAGTTAGAGGGAAGGGACACTGCTGCTGCAGTTGCCTGGACAAGTTTGGAAATTAAAAACCGTTACGGTGAAGATGCCATTATCGGCTTTTTCCCCGCCGACCACTGGATTGCCAACAAAGTAGCGTTTGCAAACACCATAAATGCAGCTTCGCAGCTCGCGGCTAGCTATTCAGCAATTGTCACTATGGGGATCAAGCCAACCTTTCCATCAACTGGTTACGGCTACATAGAACAAGGTGAAATAATTGATAGCTTTAAGAATTTGCCAGCTTATCACGTCAACCGCTTTACTGAAAAGCCCGACCGTGAAACGGCAGAAAACTTCCTTTCTACGGGACGTTTTAGCTGGAATAGCGGTATGTTTGTTTTTCGAGTGGGTATTGTTCTCAACGAACTGCATATCCACTCACCAGAAATTATTGAACCGTTAGAAAGGCACGGCCCCAACATCTACCCCCAGCTACCTAAGAAGAGTATAGACTATGCACTAATGGAAAAGACAGGTCTAGCTTATGTAATTCCTGCAGAATTTGGTTGGGACGATTTGGGCGATTGGAATGCTATCGAGCGCTTACTAAAAAAAGAAGGTATTCCCAATGTTGATCTGGCTACTCATGTTGGTTTGGATACCCAGGGGGCGATCCTCTATTCTTCAAACCCTGATGATGTTATCGTTACCATTGGTCTGGATGATGTTGTCATTGTGCGCGATCGCAACGTCACTCTTATTGTAAAAAAAGATCGGACTCAGGAAATTAAACAATTACTGAAAACTTTACAAAGCGATCCTCGATTTACTAATCTACTGTAAAAACTAGACCAGGGCAAGAAGTTACAGGAGTGCATTTTTGAGTATACCTTGTATATCAGGTTGGGTAAGCGACAAGGAAGACAAGGGGGACAAGGGGGACAAGGAAGAAAATCTCCCTTGTCTACCCCCTCTCCCTTGTCTACCCCCTCTCCCTACTCCCTATTCCCTATTCCCTATTCCCTATAAAAATGTTCCTAACCCAAACTGTTCCTCGTCAAAGAGAAATTATTGAAGTTTTGCTTCGCAACGGCTGGGACTATATGCGGCGACTCATTACACTTGGTAAAGCCGATGAACCTCAGCTACCTACACCAGCTGTCTTAAAAAACATTTTGGTAGACTTAGGACCAGTCTATGTTAAGTTAGGTCAGCTGATGTCCACGCGCCCGGATTTGCTTAGCGAACCCTATATTGAAGAACTATCAACTTTGCAAGACGAAGTTCCACCAGTTCCTTGGGCAGATGTAGAAGTTCTCATTCGCCAGCAACTAAAACAGCCCTTAGAAGAAACCTTCAGTACAATCAACGCTATTCCAGTTGCAGCGGGTTCTATTGCTCAAACACACCGGGCTACCCTAGCAAATGGTCGGGAAGTCGCACTCAAAGTACAACGACCGGGAATTGATACTACCGTTGCTCAAGATATTGCATTAATTCAAGGGATTGCCGATTTGGTGGCGCGTACTGACTTTGGGCAAACCTATGAAATTAAATCTATTGCTGAAGAATTTACCAAAGCTCTGGAAGCCGAGTTAGATTTTACACGAGAAGCAGATTTTACCGACCAGCTGCGACGCAATTTATCCAACAGTCGGTGGTTCGATCCCGAACAATTGGTTGTTGCTGAAATTTTTTGGGATTTAACCACACCAAAGTTACTTGTTATGGAGTGGCTTGATGGTGTTCCTCTGCTAACGGCAGATTTGGAGAATCCACAAAATGGCACAGAGCCTGCTGCCAAAAGACAAGCAATTACCAGCATTTTATTCCGTGCTTTCTTCCAGCAACTCTATATTGATGGTTTTTTTCATGCCGATCCCCATCCCGGCAATTTGTTTTATCTTAGAGATGGTCGGGTAGCTTTGTTAGATTGCGGTATGGTGGGAAGGCTCGATCCCCGCACCCAACAGATATTAACAGAAATGTTGCTGGCAATTGTGGATTTGGATGCTCAACGTTGTGCTCAATTAACTTTGCAGCTTGCGGATTCTGCTGAACCAGTTATTTTGAGACGGTTGGAAAATGACTACGACCGGATGCTGCGAAAGTACTACAACTTGAGCTTGTCTCAAATGAACTTTAGTCAAATTATTTATGAACTTTTGCAAATTGCCCGTAATAATAAAATTCGCTTGCCCAGCAATATGGGTTTGTATGCTAAAACACTGGCTAATTTAGAAGGGGTAGCGCGAGGATTCAACCCAGAATTAAACTTTATTGACGAAATTCAGCCATTACTGACAGATTTGTTCCGCCGACAGCTTGTTGGGGATAGCCCCCTGCGATCGCTCCTCAGAACAGCGTTGGATCTGAAAAGTCTCTCCTTACAATCTCCCCGTCAGATAGAATTGCTACTAGACCGAATCACCTCGGAAACTCTACAGTGGAATTTATCAGTGCGAGGATTGGATGGTTTGCGACGCACTACAGACGATGCTGCTAATCGTCTTTCTTTCAGCATCTTAGTAGGTTCCCTGATTATGGGAGCAGCAATTATTTCTAGTAATGCACGGACATCACAGCTGTTATTTTTGAGTAACGTGTTGTTTGCAGTTGCTAGTTTGCTAGGACTGTGGTTGATTGTTAGTATTCTGCGGTCTGGTCGCCTGCGTTAACAAAAATACAGAAAATTTATAAGGAAGGCAGTAATTTTACTCAGAGCCCCGACTTCTTGAAGAAGTCGGGGCTCTTGGAAATTCTCACAAATAATCCGACCAACTACTAGCTACTTATTATTACCCGCTAAACTTTAGGTGTATTGTTGTATGACTACAAAAACAATACAATCTTAAAACACACAAGTAGTCGTTATGTAATGTATATATCAGGTAGATAAAAATTCTTCTTCCCTAACCCCTAACCCCTAACCCCCACATATGTCACAAGAATCACTTATATCCGATCCTTATCGTGCATCTAACTCTAGCGATCCCAGTATCATATCGGTTCAACACCTAAGTAAGGTTTACCCTGTTGCTGTTAAAGAACCAGGTATTGTAGGAACAATGACTCATTTTTTCCGCCGTACCTACCGAGACATTAAAGCAGTACAAGATGTTTCCTTTGAGATTGCACCTGGTGAGGTAGTAGGATTTTTAGGACCAAACGGTGCAGGTAAAACCACAACGCTGAAAATGCTGACAGGATTGATACATCCTTCAAGTGGTCAAGTGAGAGTTGCTGGGTACGTACCATTTCGCCGTCAAGAAGGGTTTTTGCAGAAAATTACTTTGGTAATGGGGCAAAAACAACAGTTAATTTGGGATTTACCAGCACTTGATTCTTTAAAAATTAATGCTGCTGTCTACAACATCCCAGCTCGAGAATTCCGACATCGGGTAGGGGAATTAACGGAGATGCTTTCGCTACAAGGCAAACTGAACCAACCCGTGCGAAAACTATCTTTAGGTGAACGGATGAAAGCAGAATTACTGGCTGCACTGTTACACCGTCCCCAAGTGTTGTTTTTAGATGAACCAACTCTAGGGCTAGACGTAAATGCTCAGATAGGAGTGCGCGATTTCTTACGTGAATACAATCAGCGCTACCAAGCAACAGTGCTGTTGACAAGCCATTATATGGCTGATATTACTGCATTGTGTCAAAGAGTTCTGCTGATTCACCAAGGAAAGTTGATGTATGACGGCAGTTTGGATGGGCTTTTAGAAAGTTTTGCTCCTTATAAAGAAATCCATTTGGAATTAATGAACCCTCTTCCCAAAGAAAAACTCACATATTATGGTGATGTACGACATATAGAGGGACGATCTGTGTGTTTTATGGTGCAGCAAGAGTCGCTCACCCGCACTGTTTCCCGTATATTAGCCGATCTAGATGTGGTTGATTTAACAGTTACAGAACCACCTGTAGAAGAAGTGATTGGTCGCGTTTTTCAAGCAGGGGTTGTTAGTGGTTAATGATTAATGGTTAGTAGTTAGTGGTTAGTGGATAGTAGTTAGTAGTGAACGACTAACAACTAACGACTAACAACCAACAACCAACAATTAACAACTAACAACCAACAACTAACAAATAACAAAACCTATGCTCAAACAAATTATAAGGAAAAGCCTGACGTTTCTTTCTGTTTACTATGCCTATATGCTTGAATATCGGTCAGAACTCCTGCTATGGGTACTGGCGAACTCTTTGCCAATTATTCTTATGGGAGTTTGGATACAAGCAGCGCAAGGAGGACAGTTTAGTTTAACACCTGTAGATTTTGCTCGTTACTTTATTACAGTTTTTCTGGTGAGACAACTTACAGTTGTATGGGTTGTTTGGGAATTTGAAAGGGAAGTGGTAGAAGGAAAACTTTCACCGCGATTGCTACAACCAATCGATCCCGTTTGGCATCATATTGCTTCTCATGTTTCTGAAAGATCGGCTCGTTTACCGTTTGCATTTTTGTTGTTGAGTGTATTTTTTATCATCTATCCACAAGCTTTTTGGGTACCAAGTTTAACAAACTTTTTGCTCTTTTTAATATCAGCAATACTCGCTTTTGCTTTGCGCTTTATTACTCAATACACCTTTGCAATGTTCGCTTTTTGGACAGAACGAGCTAGTGCTATAGAGAATTTATGGTTTTTGTTTTACTTGTTTTTGTCTGGAATGATTGCACCTTTGGAGGTTTTTCCCGAACCTGTAAGGGCGATCGTTCTTTGTACGCCATTCCCTTATATGATTGATTTTCCCGCAAGTCTTTTGATAGGTTTACCTACAGACGTAGGGCGGGGATTTTGGTTAATGATAGGTTGGATTTTGTTTTTCCTGGGCTTAAACCGTATGCTGTGGCGGAGTGGATTGAAGCGTTATTCTGGGATGGGAGCTTAGACTCACCAAACTTTACTCATATCTAAAACAAATCCGGGCAAAACTG
This sequence comes from Scytonema sp. UIC 10036, assembly GCF_009725235.1. The sequence continues at coordinate 36,009 of NZ_WJFC01000066.1, read as the reverse complement.
AATCGCCACTAACAGTCGCAGGATTATCCAAACATTCCTCTGGCATTCCCGGACGATAAATATAAACTTTACGGTTTTTTCGGTCAATCAACCAGCCTAATTGTATCCCTGGTTCCCTCATATATTCTTCCATCTTTTCTTTTAATGGTTTAAGGTTATCGGAAGGCGATCGCAATTCCACTACAAAATCTGGGCAAATTGTGGCAAATTTTTCTTGCTGTTCTTCCGATAAACTATTCCATCGTTCTAATTTCATCCATGAAACATCAGGAGATCTCTCTGCACCTGTTGATAGCTTAAATCCAGTACTAGAGTCAAAACACAAACCCGTTCCATCTTGATTAGACCAAATATAAAGCTCTCCAAATATGCTACCGCTACGATTACCTGTAGTGCCACCTGCTGGGGACATAATAGATATTTCTCCATATTGATTTCGCTCGATACGTAAGTCGCGATTTACCTGACAGAACTGGAAAAATTGCTCATCTGTCATATGCAAATCTGAGGGCATCTGTAGAATAATAGGAGATGAAAGCATCTTATTTTTTCCTCTTAGCTGCACTTTCATCAATTCTAGATCAACCGATCGCACAGCCATAAAGCTAGTAAAGGTAACGCAAATCGATAACCTTTTTCCTGACCGTAAATTAAGCCCTTGTGCTGCAAGCCCAACAATGCACCCTGAAGGCTTCCACCACGAGACAAACCATGTTTCTGAATATACTCTTTACTCTGCGGTTTTTCTGTAGGATCGGTTGCCAAACATTCTAAAAGATGCACTTGATTGGCTGGAAGTAGCATTAGCAGAGACTCAAAAACAATCGATAAATCTTTGAGCAACCCTTCAATTGCTCGCTGTACTTCGTGCTCGGTAATTAAACCATCTGGGCGGCGAAAAGTTTGCAGGCGGCGAATGAGGGACACAGCATCACCAATGTGTCCTTGTACCGCATCAAGAAATAACTGCAACGCAGGCGATCGCGCATCAAATGTCAATCCCGAAGCGTGCAGCATCTCTCTCGCCCAAACAGCCATGACATCTTTTGCTAGAGGAGGTAACTGCACAACCTCTAACGGGTAGTCGCTTTCTTCTGAGTGATTACTAATTTCAGCAATAGTTGCAATTAAAATGTAACTGACGCGATCGTGCTGATTAATTTCTCGTCTGAGAGTAGTTTCCCACAAACCATTGCGATCCCAGGAACGGATGTGGGGGAAACTTTGCAATATCAACACCACTCGCTTGTCTGTATCTTCTACCAACTTTTGTGGTAAGGCAATCAGCATTTCAAATGCTTGCCATAGCTGTTTCTGATTCAGAGAACGCAAGGGTTTGAGCTTACCACCATTGCCTTCAGGATGAAAAGCAAACAATTCACCCCCAGTTTTCGCTAACCATTCCCGAATGGGGACAGACTCAAAGTTTTGACTAATTGCCTCTGCTAACAATTGTAAAAATCGCTGTCCATCAGTAGCGCGAATGCAGTCTACCTCTAATATAATTGCTCCTACTTCTTGGGCTGCACCTCGCACAAGAGTACGCCGTCCGCTTCCCGGTACTCCCGCTATTAACAAATCTCCGTCCCGTGCCAGAATTTCCACTATCTGCTGGAATTCTGCCGAACGCCCAATCAATTCTAAAGGTGTAGACAAATTCACATTCACACGCTTTCGGGTTATCACTCTCTCACTGACAGGGCAAGCATACTCTCTTCTGTGGTTTTCATGCAACTATTGAGAAACATAATAGCTATTATCTATTTTTTTTAGTGTCAATTTTAATTTAGCACTAATTAATCGTGCTAAAAATAATAACACTAGATTTTTTAAAAATATGGTTCAGGTTATATCTCCCGTTGGACTGTCCGAGAAGCAGCCCCAAGTTTGGCATGCTTTGGAAATTGATGATGCGATCGCACTTCTAGAAACCGATCCAGAGAAGGGGTTGAGTAGCCCCCAAGTCAAACAAAAATTGGTAAAGTTCGGGACAAACGAACTGACGGCAAAGAAAACCAAACCTTGGTGGTTCAAGTTCCTCTTGCAATTTAACCAACCACTACTGATTATTTTGCTGTGCGCGGGTTTAGTTAAAGCGCTGTCGGGAAGTTTGGTAAATGCAGGAGTGATTTGGGGTGTTACAACAACCAACGCCATCATTGGTTTTGTGCAGGAATCCAAAGCAGAAGGAGCGATCGCAGCCCTTGCCAAAGCCATTACCACAGAAACCACCGTCATCCGTAACGGTCAAAAAATACGCATTCCTTCACAGGAATTAGTACCTGGGGATATAGTTTTAATAGCTTCTGGTGACAAAGTACCAGCAGATTTACGATTAATAGAAGCAAAAAATTTACAAATTGATGAATCTGGGCTTACAGGTGAATCCGTCGCCGTAGAAAAAATGACCTCTGTTTTAAAGAGCGAAACCCCCCTAGCAGAACGCAAAAACATGGCATATGCGGGAGGCTTCGTCACCTTTGGACAGGCAAAGGGGATCGTAGTTGCCACAGGAAATAATACCGAAACCGGGCATATTTCCCAATTAATGGAGCAACATACTGATATTTCCACTCCTTTAACCAGAAAATTTGATAAATTCAGCCAAAATTGGCTGCGGGTGGTTTTGGGATTAGCAACTCTCACCTTTGTTGTAGGGCTGAGTTACAAAGGCTTGCAAGATGCTTTAGAAGCGGCAGTGGCGTTGACTGTCAGTGCTATTCCTGAAGGGTTACCAGCTGTTGTGACAGTGACACTGGCAATTGGTGTGTCGCGTATGGCAAAGCGAAATGCGATTATTCGCAAATTACCAGCTGTGGAAACTTTAGGTAGTGCGACTGTTGTTTGTTCTGATAAAACAGGCACTCTCACAAAAAACCAGATGACAGTGCAAGCTATTTATGCTGGGGGACATCAATATACAGTAAGTGGTGTGGGTTATGCACCAGAAGGAGAAATTCTGAGGGATGATAAACCAGTCAATTTAAACAGCGATAAAGGCTTACAAGAGTGTTTGTTGGCAGGAATTTTGTGCAATGACTCCCACATTGAAAAGAAAGACGGAAAGTGGGTTGTAGTCGGAGATCCAACAGAGGGGGCATTAATGACCTCTGCTCGTAAAGCAGGTTTCAATCAATCTTCCCTAGCCAAACAGATGCGAAAGCTAGATGCCATTCCTTTTGAATCTGACTATCAATACATGGCGACATTGCATGAATCTCCCCTAGGTAGCACTATTTACGTCAAAGGTTCGGTAGAGGCTATCCTCAAGCGCTGCACTTTGATGTTGAATACTGAAGGACAGCCCCGTCCAATGGACTGTGTAGAAACCTTGCGCCAAACCACCATTGAACGAGAAGTTAACATTATGGCACGGCAAGGCTTACGGGTACTGGCTTTAGCAAAGAAACCCGTATCGGATCTGCAAATTACAGTCAATCATTCTGACATTGATACTGGGTTAATTTTCCTGGGGTTGCAAGGGATGATCGATCCTCCACGCGAGAGTGCTATCAAGGCGGTGCAAGCCTGCCAAGAAGCAGGAATTCAGGTCAAGATGATTACTGGTGACCATGCAGTTACGGCACAGGCTATAGCTAAACGCATGGGAATCAACAAGAATGGTTCAGTTCTGGCATTTACTGGTGCGGAACTGGCACAAATGGATAAAGCAGAACTTGCACAAGTTGCGGAAGAGGGCGTAGTCTTTGCTCGTGTTGCGCCAGAACAGAAGTTGCGCTTGGTAGAAGCGTTGCAATCTAAGGGCGAGATAGTGGCAATGACGGGAGATGGTGTTAATGATGCACCCGCATTAAAGCAAGCAGATATCGGTATTGCCATGGGTGGTGCGGGTACGGAAGTTGCTAAAGAAGCCTCAGATATGTTGCTAACTGATGATAACTTTGCTTCCATTGAAGCCGCAGTAGAGGAAGGACGGGCAGTTTATAAAAATCTCTTAAAAGCTATTTGCTTTATTCTCCCGGTTAATGGAGGGGAATCGATGACAATTTTATTAAGTGTATTATTGTCAAGAGAATTACCAATTTTGGCGCTACAAGTTCTCTGGCTTAATATGCTGAATTCTATAACCATGACAGTGCCAATGGCATTTGAACCCAAAGCAAAAAATGTCATGAAACAACCTCCCCGCAATCCCAATGAACCCATACTATCTGGTAGTAGATTAAAGCGAATTTTAGCAGTTTCTCTGTTTAATTGGATTGTGATATTTGGGGTTTTTGAATATATTCAAGCTACAACAAGTGATGTGGATTTGGCTAGAACAATGGCAATTAATGCGTTGATTGCAGGTAGGATATTTTATTTGTTGAGTATTAGTCAGTTAGTGCCAAATTTGATTGCTAAAATGGATGGTACAATTCAAGAAAATGTGGATATTCCGGCAATTGGCTTGGGAATTGTGGGAGCAATTATTTTACAAATTGTCTTTGCTCACGTGCCGTTGATTAATGAAGTTTTTTCTACAGCACCGCTAACATTTGGGCAGTGGTTGTTCTGTTTGGCTGTAGGATCGCCAATGATTTTGTGGGCTGCAGTTGTGAATAAGTTAGATCCGCCGAATTGATGATTTTTTTCTCACGCAAAGGCGCAAAGGCGCAAAGTAGGGTGGGCTAAAGCCCACCTTATTTTATGCGAAACGTGTGAGCAACTCTTCCCGCGAGAGAGTCGAGAGCGATAACAGCAGGCTACTAAATTCAGACGTAGGTAATTCTGTTAATGGCTTGACGATCGCCTCTAACTGTTCGTCAATCGTTCCAAACCGACTAACCAGAAGATTGCGGATAATATCTTGACGCTCTTCAAGTCGCCCAATACGCTCAATGCTGGTAATATATGGCATTTGGTTTTCCTCCTCAAATCGTTTCAGTTCGTTCCGCAAGGACAGTTCCAGTGTTTCTGGCAACCGCATCATTCTATCGAGTATCCTAAATATCTCTAAGATATCCTGTCGGCTGTACCCGCGCTGATAAAGCCCTTTAATGAGACGCAGCTTCCATTGCAACCGTTCTGGCGATGACTGAGTTGTCTCCTGAGTTTTGCGATGTGCCATCACCACTACAGCAAACGGGTTGTCGCTTGATTCGAGCGTCTCCCAAGTGTAATCTAACAGTTTAACGATGGGAAACCGCAATCGCATATCGCAACCCCAGCGCCCGTAGCCGTATTCGGTGGGTCGCCATTGCGGTTGCTCGTCTCCTAACACTGCCAGACTTATCACTTCTTGACCGTAACGATCGTAAATCCGATAGTTGTAGGTGAACATCCGCTTGGCAAACTCCTTGTCTCTCTGGCTTTGCAATTCTACATGCAATAGGAGCCATGCTTCCTCTCCGTCCCTCAGCCATACCTTGAGCAGTTTATCGACAAAGCGCGTCCCAACTTCAGCATCTCGGACAATCTGTTGGAACTCCTTGTCGAGGAAATCATATCCCTTCTCCCAGGCGATCGCTGCATGTGCTTCGGGGAAAAAGAAGGCGACGAATGCCTCAAAATACTGCTCTATTGCTGCTTTCCACGATTCGTCATAATTGGCTGGAACATTGGTTTCCGATTCGGTCATGCTACTGTCATCCAATCTGCTCCCAGATACTACTACAATTGGTGCTGTTTAGAACAAATGAACTGACGACAAATTAAAGATTTTTTCTCAAGCTATAGCAATTCCCACTTACATGAGGTAAAAGAAAAAGAATTTATAATTTTGAGGGCTAATATTTAGATTTTAGAGCTATTATTGAGTTTTCAATGGAACAAACTTTATAATATGTGAGTTGATAGATTCAGCTCGTTCTAAGGTAGCTTTTGCTTCAACTAAACCAATCATTCCCTTAGTCAGAATGCGATCGCCAGAATTAAAAATAATTTTTTTCCACCTGCACCATCAACCGGAAATTTTGGCATTACTAGGATGGGTTAGCCATAGCGTAACTACGAACTTATCAAAACTGATGAGATAAACTACTACAATTATTTTTCTTTTTTTGGAGTGGTAGAAATGACAGCTACATTCGGATCGCGAGCATCACCCGTGTAATATACGTAATCAAAAGCGCCTTTGTCTTTAAGAACGCTGGCACGCAAGAAAAGACCACTCCAACGACCAATTGTTTCGACTGCTATATTTTGAGCAAGGGTAGAGTTATTTGGGTCTGGTATTGCCCCTACAGGGTTATTCGTATTAGTTATGCCAAAGTGATTCACACCTAAAATGGTAATCAATGCTTTGGGAGGGGTTTGAATATTGTCATAAGTTCTTTCGGCTCTCAAGGGAAGTGCTCTATTGTCAAGGCTACCTTGTAACAGGGCAATGGGAATTCCGGAATTGTTGATGGGGATAAACTCATCTTTCGTATCACGTAAATTCGCGCCAAAAAATGCTCCTGCTACAAGTTCCTTAGGTCGATTGAAGGAGCCTTTACAGAATGAAAGGGACTCTAAACATAAGTTGGCAATTGCAGATAGTCCTACGGCACCTCCAAAAGAGTGACCGAGCAAGGCTAATTTTTGTGTATTAACAATTGCGAAAACAGGTGAAGCAGAATTGGAGTTTTCAGCCACCATATGTTTTAAAACATCTGTAATATCTGAAGTTAGAGGTGCTAGGGCTTGACTGCGCGATGGAAGTAAACGCTTGCTATTTGGTACAACTACCACAAATCCATAACGGGCTACTATACTAGCATAATTTGAGTAATTTGATTTATCGACAAGCGCACCTTGCAATAGAACAACTATAGGAAACGAGTAAGTACCAGTTTTTATGTCTTTTGGGTTGGGAAAATAAATATCTGCCAAACGATCGCTACCAGAGATTTTGGTTTTGTAGCTAGCCACATCTTTGAATAAAGGATCGGGGTTGAAGGCTGTAGCAGTGACTGTTTTGCCTATACCTAAAACAGCTAATACTAGAAATGTATAAGCTCCAAATAAAGTTCTTAGGTTAATCACAGTTACTGCTCCTCAATGACTGTTCTTAATTCCTATTTTAAGATTATATAGACCACCCTTTCATCCCCCCAAAGCATCGGGGGGACAGAGGGGGGTAATTTTTGTACCTCACCAAGTTGAAATCTGCTGTAAATGATTTATAAAAGATTTTAAGTACTGTAGGTAGGGAAGACTGCTACTACGATCCAATACGCTTTTAGATACTATAAAGACGCGCCATGGCGCGTCTCTACATTGTTTTTTACCGGATGTTTTGTTACGTCCTGCTATCCGTTATTGATTACTTGTTAGGTTGAGGTGTCAGCCGCAAGTAGGGCTTGACTTCTTGATACCCTTTGGGGAATTTCTCCTTAAGGACTTCAGGATCTTTTAATGAGGGGACGATTACGCAATCATCACCGTCTTTCCAGTCGGCTGGTGTTGCCACACTGTAGTTATCGGTGAGTTGTAGTGAATCAATCACCCGCAGAATTTCATCAAAGTTACGCCCGGTACTTGGAGGATAAGTTAATGTCAGACGCAACTTCTTGTTGGGGTCAATGATGAAGACTGTACGCACTGTTAATGAGGCGTTGGCATTGGGGTGAATCATGTCGTAAAGATCGGACACTTTACGATCGCCATCTGCCAAAATTGGGTAGTTGAGGGATGCGTTTTGGGTTTCTTCAATATCCCCAATCCATCCTTTATGAGATTCAACATCATCAACACTGAGGGCTATGACTTTGACGTTGCGCTTGTCGAATTCTGGCTTCAACTTAGCAACTGTTCCCAGTTCGGTGGTACAAACTGGTGTATAGTCGGCGGGGTGGGAGAACAGCACAACCCAGCTGTCTCCAGCCCATTGGTAAAAGTCTATATCGCCTGTTGAGGAGGCTTGCGTGAAGTTAGGTACTGTATCGCCTAGACGGAGAGCCATGTCAGATTCCCTGTTGTTCAAATAAGGCACTATGTATTCTATCTTGCATGATGACACAAAACCCGGTTTTCCGATTGGACTTTAGGCTTTGAAATAAAATTTCAAATTGTGCAATGACAGGCAAGTCTCAGACCTAAGATTCTACAACTTTATCAGGACAAAATTTGATTGTAGGCAAGAATGGTTTGACGAGCGATCGCATCCCAACTGTAATGTTGCAGTGCATACTCTCTAGCAAGTAGCCCCCGTCTTTGGCATTCAGACGGATTTTGTAGTGCTGTGCGAAGTAATTTAACAATCTCTGTGACATCCAATGGACTCACCCAGCCCGACTCACTATCATGCACTTCCTGACAAATGTGGACTTGGTCTGATATTAAGACAGGCGTTCCTGCAACCATTGCTTCAGCCACAGCAATGCCAAAATTCTCATAGTATGAGGGTAAGACAAATAAATCGGCAGCTTGTAGAAGGGCTGTTTTTAACTCACCCGTGACAAAACCAGTTATTGTTGTATGCGATCGCAATGGAGAGTTTTGCACTTGAGATTTTATCTTTTCCACATACTCGGCGTCTTGAGGATTCCCTCCAGCTAAAACAAAGTGAAAATTTAAACCTTCTGCTAAAAGCGCCTCCAATGCTGGAAACAGCAAATCCAAGCCCTTCTTTGGGTCAATACGGGACATAAACAGCACCAAAGGGACATCAGTAGGAATGTTGAACCGCTGACGCAGCAGATTCTCTCCCTCTCCTTGTCTCCCCTTTTCCCCCTCCCAATGAGAGGCGATCGCACCTAACGGGATCGTCAAATCCCGTGTAGCAACGCCAAAACGTTCCGAAACTTTTGCTTCTTGAACGCTGGTAAAATGAATAGCCGCAGAACCCTCTATATTTGGACGTTCTAAAATTGCTGTGTAAAGTTGTTTGAGAAGTTTTTTCTTACGTAAATCTGCTGGATCGAGAGTTCCTAAAGGACGTAAAATATACGGTACTTTTTGTTGGCGACATATTGCTGCAGCCAAACTACTGACAGGAGAAAATAAGGCGTGAATGTGAGCTAAGTCATACTCCCGAACGTGTTTATTTAACCACCTCAGTAAGTCTAGGGAGAATTTATAGCGACGAAACGGGGAACAACGAAAGTAGATAATTTGATAACCATCTTGCTCTATAGGGCAATTCAAAGGAACATCCAAAGGTGTTTCTTGACCAGTATCGCCATTACTATCAGTTGTAACAACTGTCACTTTTACCCCTTGCTTTGCCAATGCGGGGGCTAGCCCCAAAACCATTTGGCTGGGACCACCATACACTAGGGAAATTGAGGGAACAATTTGTAAGATTTGCATATTTTTGTTAATGGTTAGTGGTTAGTGGTTGGTGGTTAGTGGTTGGTGGTTAGTAGCTAGTAGATAAAACGACTGACGACTAACGACTAACAACTAACCACTAACAACTAACCACTAACCAATTCCTTATAAAACTCTAATTGCTGTTTTGCCAAAGCTGTATTGGTATATTGAGTCATGGCTTTTTGATAGCCCATAGTAGCTAGCTTTTCAGATAATTCTGGATTTTCCATTAATTGAACTATACAATGAGCTAGTGCTTGGGCGTTACCCTCAGGAAATATTAATCCAGCCTCACCAATGACATGAGGAATTTCACCCGAATTTGAACCAATCACAGGAACTTGACAAGCCATGGCTTCAATTAGCACGTGACCAAATTGTTCTTTCCAACCAATAGAAGTCAGATTTTTAAGACTGTAATTTGTTTCCGAGGGCAGTACCAAAGTACTCATTAAGTTGATGTATTTAGGGACTGCGTCATGAGCAACGCTTTCCACCAAAATAACCCTGTCTTTGATATGATTTTCCTCAGCTTTGCTTAAGAGTTCCGATTGTAATGGTCCCCGTCCAAGAAGCAGTAATTTCCAAGGTCGCTCTTTTAAACCAATTAAAGCCTCTAGAAGAGTCAGCAATCCCTTTTCTGGAACAAAACGTCCAACAAATCCTACGACAAAATCATTTTGCTCTATACCCAACTGACTTGCTAGTTCTGGTTGAGGTGCAGGTGCAAACAAGCTTTCATCTACACCCAACTGAGGCATAACTTTAATAGGTCCTTTGTACCCCTGTTGCCGTAAAACTTCCGCACCATCTTGATTTCCTGAAATAATGCCGTGACTGTTATCTAGATTATACTTCTCTAATAAAGAAACTGGAAACTTGAGTTTGTAAGGTAAATTCCACCAGGTAAAAAATAAGTTTTTTGCCTTTAGTCCCAATAATTTATTTAAAGTAATCATCTCCGCATAAGCAAGACCTCTAGACCCTTGTTCTACCTGGATGACATTGGGACGAAACTTTTGTAATAAAGATATTAAATCAGCGCCAAATGTCAGAAGACCTTGATGATTCTGACTGAAGTTAGAAATAGGAACTATACGAAATTTACATTCATCACGGTATTGAGTTTCAATGATTTTGTTTTGAACCCCACCTGGTTTCCATTTTTTAGGAACGACAATTGTTACCTCAACTTCTGGTTCTAGCTGAGATAAAATGCGGAGTTTTTCACAGTTTAGATCTACAATATAAGTGTGGCTAGCTACAAGAATTTTCATAATTGGCTAATGGCTAATGGCTAATGGCTAATAGCTAATTGTTAATGGTCAATGAGCCATTAGCCATTAGCCATTAGCTATGAACTAAATTTGTTCATCTAAGCGAGTATAAATTTGACCGTCATTCCATACTGATTGGATGACAGTACCTAAGGCTTTGAAGAAGCCCAAAGTATAGAAAACACCACGAGTCAGAATTTTGATAGGAGAACCACTTTTGTAACAGGGAGGATGTCCGAGAACATGACAGTCAAATAAACGGGCAAAAAGACGTGCGGCTTGAGTGAGGGAGAGGTTTTTTAACCCCATTAAGAAGTGGTTGTGGTAGAAAGTCAGTTGGTACTGAAGAGAACGCATGCTAATGTCATGGCAACCGCCCGTTTCTTCTCCTAAATGCACTAAATGAGCTTCGGGATCGTACCAAATTTTATACCCCGTTTGCCGCAATCTCAGGCAAAAATCTGATTCTTCCCTGACAGCGCTACCGCGAAATCTTTCATCGAATTTCAGCCCGTACTTTATGAAAATTTCACGGCGGAAGGACATATTACACCCCCTTGCTGTTAGCACTTGTTGGGGTTTAACTGTATGTACTAAGTCAATATGGTACCAAGCAATTCCTGGGTCCATGGCTTGGGGAGGAAGATATTCAATCTGCAAATTTCCTCCTGAGTCACCTAATTTCATTCTGTCAAAGACACGTCCAGCAACCGCGCCTACTTCTGGTTGTTCTACATAATTTTTTGCGTGGGCTGCTAAAAATCCAGGTTGCAGCTGCACGTCGTCGTCAATAAACAAAATAATGTCACCAGTTGCCCTGCGTACAGCATAATTTCTCGCCCCTGGTAAACTTGCCCACTCCAGGCGAAACCACTTGATTTTACCTGTTCTCGATAATTCTTCTAAATAAGCTTCTATTTCTGGCTTGTGTTCTGGTGTCTGATCGACAACTAGAACCTCAAAGTTTGGGTAATCTTGCTTGAGGACATCTGCTATACTATCGCGCAGTGGCTCTTCTCGACCATAGGTTGGAATAATGACGGAAATTAAGGGATAAGAATTCACTTTTTGTATATCCTATTGAATATTTGGCTATGCCGTATAAAATTTATATTGGGTTCAAGAGGTTCTTTGCTGTTTTTGTTTTTTTCTTTGGTTGTTCTTCAGAATTTTCATGATTCTCGTGTTGCCTTTCTTGTTTGTCTATAACTGGTAATTTCAAGATAACTCCAGCGGCAAACCAGTAATACACAGCTACTGGATCGACATCTAGAGGGTAATAATAGGTGTTGTAACTAATAAACAATATAAACACCCACAAAGCTGAAGCGTAACTGCGGAAATTACGGTTTTTTATTAACCGATTTGATTGGTAACAAGTAACGGTCAAAGTTGTGACCAAAGCTAAGAATGCCAAAGTTCCCAAGGGACCTATTTCAAAAAGGACTTTAGGGTAATACGTTTCAATGAGCCTCGTCTCACCCATAGCACGAGCAGAGTTGGTAGCACGACCCAATCCATTGCCCAAAATTCCTTTTTGTGCTTTAAACGATTCCTCAAATTGTTGTACTATGAACTCTTGGGGTGGTGAAGCTTCCCAGCGATCGCTCAAACTAGATGTTCTCTCTTCTAAAAGGGCTGGATTACTTGCTACGGCAATTCCCAGGATAATAGCAAGCCCGATGCCCATAGGGATAAACCGTTTCAGGTTGCGAATTTGACCTGTAAGCAACAGCAAAGCCACGAAGCAGGCAGGGACCAATGCCAAGGCTATTCTCTGACCGGAAATAACTGCGTTAATGAATACTGCGACGATGGAACCCAGGCTAACCACCCTCCAAATAATTGAAGGATCGCTGAAGCCAGAGGCAAAGCTAAAGAAGGTGCTTGAAATCAAGAACCATGCCCATTGCCAGGGTGCAACAAAGGTTCCTGGTAGCCGAATCACCCCTTGTTGGGGACTGTAGAGTAGAGAACCACCAAAATAACAACGGGCTTCAATAGAGGCTTTAAATAGGGCAGAACCCTCTAAATGTCTTGTACCTTGGCATATCCCTGTTAGCAGTAGCATATACTGGACAAATCCTAATGCACAGCAGATGAGGATAAGAACAACCTGCATTCGCGAGAAAAACAAAAAATCTTTTTTGTTGCGAATCAAATAGTAAGCACAAGTTATCAGAGGGACATAACCTATAAATACTTTCAGACCCAAAATTCCCATCAAAATTGGCTTGTTACCAGAACCGCTTCCCAAACCACTTGTAGGTGGACTAAATTGCTGCATCCCGTTGACAAATAAGATTGTCATTATACACAAGGCAAGCAAAATAAATAACGGAGTTTTAATGGCTTTGGGAAAAATGAAGGGTAAACGTTTTTTGCTGCAAATCTGCCAAAGAGCAATCAGGGCTGGAATATAAAAGGAATCTTTAGCAAGTTGGAGTATGGGACTGCTACCGATATAGTAAGTGATGGTGCCGCTAAAGGGCATATATATTAGAAAAGCCAAAAGCGCTTGGCGGGGGAATTTGTAAGACAAGGCTAGCGTAATGACTCCCAAAACACCCGGAACTGCTGCCTTAATTCCTCCTATCAAAGCCAAGAGAATGCCCACAAACAGACCAACAGCAGCAGAGGCAGACAAAACACTGGAAAATTCTTTTCGTGCTTGTGCGGCTTTTCGCTTCTGTGATAAACGTTCTTGAAGACTGAGAGTTGGAGTCTGCTTGTCCTCCTGCTTCTTTCCTTTTTTGGATTTCTTGCCTTTTAACTTTAATGTCAGCATGGTATTGCTGTAAGTATAACCTTAACAGGGAGCGGGTACCAGTAGACAGTAACTAATACAACATGACTTGTTATCTGTTTACTGATTCGGTCACCTTGAATACATTGTTTCAGTTATAACTGAATTTGGCTCTAATGGGTAGAGAGAAAATTCCTCACGCATTGATTGGTTTAACAATTTGCGGTTCAGAATATTGAAAGTCAATTTTGTAGTGCCGTAATAAAGATTTTCTCCAGTGGCAACAATATAGATAGCACCAGGAAACGGTAGTGGCTTTAGAGGAGTTCCTTCTTGAGCAAGCATTCCTCTGATTTTTTCATGATCTACGTAGAATTTGTAGTACCCGTACCCTCTATTATACTCTGGGTGTTCAGGTAAACGATTTAGGTTATACCTGATAATGTTGCAAGTGCCACACATCTTGTAAAAATTTCTTCTTTTGACAAATATAAAGTCATCACCGCTCTTATATTTGTAACCTTTGTTTATGAACCAGCCATTGCAATGAGAATTTTGATTGACGAACTCTGCTAAGTGCTTGCTGATACAATCGTCAGCATCAACTGTCATAGTGTGTGTTGGTAAAAATTCTTGAGCATGGACTAATCCTTTCAAGATTTTACGCCCTTTATCTGTATGCCCTGCACAGAAAGGATCTGGTTCCTTGGCAGGTGGAAAATCGACTTCAATATACGTAATCTTGGGGTGTCGAAATTCAATACGAGGTCGTTCGTGACAAACAACGATCGCTCTGTATTCCTGTGAAGTCTGATTGCAGATAGATTTGACGCACCTTTCAAATAACTGCGTTACACGCTCCCAAGACTTTGAAACTTGTGGGCTTTTTAGCGGTACTACAAAAACTAGCATAACCCAAGGTCGCGAAACTACTTTTTCTCAACTGAGAGATCGCACAAGATTTGTAAATGCATAATCTGTCACACATACACAAGAACTGTACGGTCCAAATGCTTTTGAAATTCTTATCAGAATCTTAACCTTGGATATACAAACTTAAACTATAAGAACTTTATATAAATTTTACAAAATTTTCGGATTTTAAGTACAAGACCCTTCATGTAGTACTTTCTCGTTCCCAGCCTGAGGCACAGAATGCAGTACAGCAGGCTCTCTTTCGCCATACAGGAGGCGGAGCCTCTTAAAAGGCATTCCCAGCCTGAGGCTGGGAACGAGGTGAGGGGTCAGCACGAGGTGAGGGGTCAGCACGAGGTGAGGGCTTGATTGTTAGTCAACAAAGTGTTGCTGGACTTGTGCGACTAATTCATTTGTCCAGTAGTTTGCAAGTTCGGCGTCTTCAGCTTCTACCATAACTCTGATGACTGGCTCTGTACCAGAAGCTCGAACTAGAATTCTACCAGCATCACCCATTGCTGCTTCAGCACGGTTAATAGCTTGTTGCATAGGTTGGCACTCTTTCCAGTTGACACGCTTTAACCTGTCTTCTACTCGCACATTCCGTAAAAGCTGCGGATATGTATGGAAACTGGAGTCTACCATTTCAGATAAAGGAACGCCTGCTTCTCGTACTATGGCTGCTAAATGTAAGGCTGTTAGCAAACCGTCTCCAGTAATGCCATAGTGACGACAGAGAATGTGACCGGATTGTTCACCTCCTAACATTCCCCCAGTCCGTAACATTTCCGCTTGGACATATTGGTCGCCTACTGCTGTGCGAATCAATTTACCACCTGCTTGTTTCCACGCTCTCTCAAAACCCAAGTTTGCCATCACTGTAGAAACAATTAAGTTGTCTGGCAATTGTTGCTTTTGCTGTAAGCCGAGACCCCATATGTAGAGAATATAATCACCGTTAACCTGCCGTCCGGTATTATCTACGGCCAAAACACGGTCTGCATCACCATCAAAGGCGAAGCCTATATCGGCATGGTGTTCGCGAACAGCTGCTTGTAAAGTGTCTAAGTGAGTGGAACCGCAGTTGACGTTGATGCGATCGCCATCTGGTAAGCTATGAAAGCAGATAACTTCTGCCCCTAGTTCTTCAAATACTCTTGGTGCTAGATTTACTGCTGCTCCCCATGCCAAATCTAAAATAATCTTCATGCCTTGAAAATTTACAGTGCCATGCAGTGGTTCTTTCAAAGCATTTGTATAGTTTTTTACTAAATCTAAACGAGAATAGTGCCGCCCGCAATCACTTCTTATTCCAGAATGTGATGATAGACCGCGCAGCCCTGCCTCAATTTCTGCTTGTAATGCTTGGGGTAACTTCAACCCATCCGCACCAAAAATTTTAATGCCGTTATCTTCAGGTGGATTGTGGCTTGCAGAAATCATCACTCCACCAATAGCATGGCTGTTACTGGTTAGAAATGCAACGCAAGGAGTAGGACATAATCCCAAATACCAAACTTCTACTCCAGCTGCTGTTAACCCCGCACTCAAAGCCATTGCTAGCATATCGCTGGAGTTACGAGAATCTTGACCGAGGATAACCGGTCCTGGATTGACAGCACTCCTACGTAAAACAATTCCTGCCCAAAAACCAATTTGTAATGCTAGAGGTGCATCGAGCAAATCCCCCACTTTTCCCCGAATTCCATCTGTACCAAATAAGGGAGTTGTCGGTAAAGACATTAAGTCCAGACCAAAACTCATCCTATTACTATCATTGGCTTCAGAAGCCGATACTCCTGTATTGCCATTTTGACTTTGAGTTATAAATGATACCATATTTTCAGGACTCCACACCGTTACAATGGAGAATAACACTTTAAACTTTATTCAACAATTCCCCTCTAGTGGCTTTTGTTCGGGACACTTTACTAGTTTTTACGTTTTTAAATTTATTCTACTTTGCCTACTTTTTCAGAAAAAATACTTATAGCGCTTATGATGTTTTTGTAAAGATTTAGTAAAATAAGTAATATTACTAAACTGCAACATAAGTATAAATATTTTGCAGCAGGCAGCTATGGTAAAGGCAGTTATGCTTCTCCATGCGGGAGCGCAAGGGATGTAATAAAGTTGCCACGCGTTTATTTATCCCATCCATCTAGAGTAGTAAGCTCTAAACCGATTGCCAGAGTTACGAAGATTGGTATTGTTATATTTTTTACTTTTTTTCGAGCCAGACATCTATCCTTCACCCTCTGACTTTCTTCTTGTAAAAAAAGATACCAAGCATAAAAACTTAAAAAATATTAATACAAATTCTCATCAAATGGTTCTACTGTAACGTTTTAGTGGCTTTTGTAGCCGTTCTGAAATCACAACTCCGGCAGTTGATTTTTTTAAAGTTGAGCAATTTAGTATGAGCAGTCATTTAGCAACAAAATTGCGTGTAGGAACAAAAAAAGCCCACACGATGGCAGAAAACGTTGGTTTTGTCAAGTGTTTTTTAAAAGGAGTCGTTGAGAAAAACTCCTACCGGAAACTAGTAGCTAACTTCTACTTCATCTACTCAGCAATTGAAGAGGAGATGGAAAAGCACCATAACCATCCAATTCTTTCTAAAATCAATTTTCAAGAGCTTTACCGCAAGCAATCCCTAGAGAAAGACCTCAGCTATTACTATGGAGCCAACTGGCGGGAGCAAATTCAATTATCTTCAGCAGGTGAAGCCTACGTACAGCGCATTCGGGAATTATCAGTAAATGAGCCGGAATTGTTAGTTGCTCACTCATACACCCGTTACCTTGGAGACTTATCAGGCGGACAAATTCTCAAAGGCATTGCCCAAACAGCTATGAACCTTTCTGACGGACAAGGGACTGCCTTTTATGAATTTGAAGATATTGCCGATGAGAAGGCATTTAAAGTCAGATACCGTCAGGCTTTAGATGAACTACCAATAGATGAAGCAACAGGCGATCGTATTGTCGATGAAGCCAATGCAGCCTTTGGCATGAACATGAAAATGTTCCAAGAGTTAGAAGGCAATCTCATCAAAGCGATCGGTCAAATGCTGTACAACACCCTTACACGCCGTCGTACACGCGGTAGCACCGAACTAGCAACAGCTGAATAAATGTTATTTGGTTAGTGGTTAGTGGTTAGTGGTTAGTGGTTAGTGGTTGGTGGTTAGTGGTTAGTGGTTCAATGTCTTACGGATGAGAATTTTACTACTGATAACTAACGATTTGCTACTAACAACTAACAACTAACAACCAACCACTAACCCCTCACCCCTAATCAATGGCAGCAAAAATTCCCGTTACTATCATCACCGGATTTTTAGCAATTACGGTCAACTCGAGCTATCAATATTAATGGTATTTCAAGCCGCAGTTGAAAAGGTTTTATACCGTACTTTCGATCCACAAAAACTTCTAGCTCTGTTACAAACACTAGCACGAGAGCAAGAAATTTACAGAATTAAGGGGTTTGTGGCAGTTCCTAATAAATCTATGCGTTTGGTAATGCAAGGAGTAGGAAATCGGTTCGAGCAATTTTACGATCGCCCTTGGAAAGCAGAAGAAACCAGGCAAACTAGCCTAGTTTTCATTGGTCGCGATTTAAACTCTTCTCAAATAGAATCTTACTTATTCACAGTGAGCAGTTAATCCCTAACAACTGTACGGGCGCAAGGCTGCCGCGCCCCTACTAACAACTAATAACTAATAACTAAACATTTCTATGAAAATCGTTCAAATTTTTAACATTGCCAATTTTTTTGTTTTGCCCTTTTGGATTTTAATGATTTTCCTACCCAAATGGAACATTACAAAAAGGGTTATGGAATCCTATATTCCTTTCGTTCCACTAGCAGCAACTTATTTGTATTTGTTTATTAGTAGTATCACTCCAGAATCTGCCCAAGCTTTTTCAAACCCTCAATTGTCAGATATTGCGCGATTCTTTGCAGATGAAAAAGTGGCTGCTACGGGTTGGATTCATTTTTTAACTTTGGATTTATTTACGGGGCGCTACATTTATCTTGAAGGACAAAAAACAGGTGTTTGGACGATTCACTCTCTCATACTTTGTTTGTTTGCTGGTCCGTTGGGATTGCTATCTCACATTTTGACTGATTGGCTTACAAAAGCATTTTTCCCATCAGACAAAGTTGAAAAGCTTTCTGAGACAACTTCTTAAATTATGAATTATGAATTATGAAGTATAAAAAATTCATAATTCATAATTCATAATTCATAATTTTAGTTAGAACCATTTCTGTAATTAGCATCTACCCAACAACGTGGAAGACTTTCTCCAGAAGGAAAAACCAGAGTCTGTTTGTTATAAGAATCTGCTTGCTGTTCTTCTTGACCTTCTTGTTCTTGTGCGCGTATAACATTGGTATTGGGGTCAATCAATTCTTGAACATCAAGAACTTTAACCAATTCACCGCTGTCTCTAATTTGTAAAAGCATCGAATTAACTCCTTAAGTTTGCATGAAAAATTGAGGTGAGATTAAACTCACCTTTACAAACTAACTGAATCAGTTAAACAGTTAGCTGCTTAATTAAATTTCTCGTTGATATTTTTCTAAAATATCTACTAAATTTACTTGGCATTGCAGGGGCAGTAAATCGATAAGGGGAAGTTCCCTTCTACCACCACCAATCTTAACTGGAATAGATTCTAAAACTTGTATGACATCGTTTTCTTCCACAGGTTTTTTAGCAGTAATGAGGGGGTAGACTTTTTCTGCTACTACCGTATGGAGTTTGGCATTAGATAAATAAAGATGCCACTTGGCAATATCGATGTAAACGTTGTCGCCAATTTCCGCAGCTAGGGCTTCTAGTAATTCTGTGGTGTTTGCTTTAGCCATAAATATCACCCTATATAATGAGTCTTACCTCTCATCCTAGCTCTTATTATGGCTCGTCGATCGCGACAAGCTCTACCACCACAAGTTACAATCGCCCTAGCTTCTTCTGTCCATCTTCAGGTGGATGTTGGTGGAGTTTCTGAGTAATTAGCGATTGCGGAAATATATATCAGGTGAACTAACAGCACAACGAACCAACCTGCAGTTAGCCAAGGTAACCACTCCCAAGTTGTTAAATTAAGGTTATGGAAAAACCACAACCCAGAATTACAGACTGCAAAGAGTGCAACATGAACGGCAAAATTCATGCGATCGTCTAATTTTCGGTAAGCGGGGTCTTTGCGATCGGGTTTACGGGGCCAACGAGGAGGCATAAATATTTGTTACATAGGTATATACATTTAGTTTATTTTAAGATTTTTGCGACTCCACTTGGTATGGGTCTTAGAAATTTAAGTTATCTACAATTAATGAAGTTCATCAGCCCGTTGGATGAACTAGTGAGTACTTATCTGTAACTCTTTGGTAGATGTAGTCAATATATCCGCTTGTAAAGATAGAAATGTTCTTTAGAGGTGGATAACAATGGCTAAACTCAATCCAATCCAACTGCAAAAACACTTAAAAGGCGTTGACTATCCTGCTAACAAGGAAGAATTAATTAAACGCGCCCAGCAGAACGGTGCTGATGACAATGCTATTTCTGTATTGCAACAAATCCCAGACCAAGAGTATCAAGCACCTACTGATGTTAGCGAAGCAGTAGGCGACATTGTATAAATAAAATCATGTAGCTTGTTGATTAGGTTCGTAGTTGCGCTTTAGCGCTAAGGTGCAACTACAAACCAGTCATTATTATTTATCCCTACTTACTTATTTTTGAGCCTTCACTCTTCATACTTTATCCTTTTTGTGGGATGCGCTCAATTTCAGCATAACCGCTAAAAATTAACCGTTGACCTTCAGTTTCCAATCGATTCAGACGCATTTTAACTCCATCAAGGTCAAAGCGATCCAAATCGACCATATTATCTAAAATTTCAACTAGTGCTAGGCTGAGAGTTTTTGAGATTTCCTTTTGAGCTTCCGGTATTTGCTCGAGTTCTACTATAGGGTTCTTAAAAGAAATACGACGACGCCGTTCAACCGCGACAGTCACAACCATGTGTAAGGGTATAGGTTCCCCGTTGCCTAAATCCGCTTTGGCAAAAATCCGCAATCGATTTTCAGGTAAGAGCTGCACTTGAATTTCCGGAAACGAAACTGGCTTACCATCCGATAATGCAGTTAATGCTGGTACGGTAAGGTTCATTAAACCCCTTGTCACCAATTCTGCTTTAAAAGCTTGGTTAATACCTGTTTCTGATAAGACAACTTGAGCAATAGCTTGAGTTGGTTGTTTGAGACTTAATTTACCGCTTAAAACGGAGCTAAAGTCAATAGCGACAGCATCAGTCTCAAAAGACATTTCTTCAACGCCAAAGTCTTTGCGAATAACCAAACCGCGACCGCTCATTTTGAAGCTGTCAATGCTGCCTTGTAACAATTTGCTGGAGGGATAGCAACGGACAAAGACTTCTACTGACTCGCTCTTAGTAAACAGGTGGCGAATCGTTTGGCTAGCGACGGTGTTGAGCATACGCTCACCCCAGTCAGTGCCTTTGGGATCTGTTAAACCTGTAAGTCCGCCTAGCATTTGTGTACGTGTAGGTGAGTTGAAGTCCTAGAAGTTCTTTGTACTTTTGTAACAAATCGTGAAGAATACAGCAAGTCTCTGGTGATTGATTATTCTGATGGAAAGACCTGGGATCTTTAATATTCAAGGGTTCTAGCACGGAAAAATTCTTTGGAATTGACCCCTGCCATCGCCCCACATCACAAGTTTTCGCGATCGCAGCTACTGAATCGATCGCCTTAAGGAACTCACCCTCATCCTTATCTGTAGCGTTAATAACTTTTAGAAGTTGCCGAAGCTACAGAAGTTAGTGCAAGCAGCAGAGCTTGATAAATCAACACGGGAGGCGGAGCCTCAAGTAAGGCATTCCCAGCCTGAGGCTGGGAACGAGGTGACAGCCCCTCAGAATTAATGTGGTGGACTACTAGAATAGATAGCAAACTATTTTTTCGTATCTATTGTGACAACAGCCGACAGCCCTGGAGTCATTTTAGCCTCATAACCTTGAAGACTTTGAGGCTCAAATAGAATTTTTACAGGAATTCTTTGCTCGTTTGAACTCCTTGTGGTGTCACCTGTCGTATTTTCTCCTCTAAACGGAGCAACTTTACCAAAAGAAGTGGGAGACATACTATCTACCGTACCTCGAAATGTCTTACCGGGAAAAGCAATCATTCTAATATCTGCTTTTTGACCTGGTTGTATTTTTTCTAACTGGGTTTCTTTAAAATTCGCTACAATCCAAGGATTTGGTTGTACGACTGTAATGAGAGTTTGTCCTGCTTGTACTTGCTGTCCTACTTGGACGTTTTTTTGAGCAACTTTACCAGCTACTAGGGCAGTTATGTTGGTATAGGAGAGATGAAGCTGTGCTTTTTTCAGATCTGCTTCTTTTTGTGCGATCGCAGCCAATGCTGTTTTGTATTGTTGCTGATTGATATCCCTTTGCCGATTAAGAGCTTGCGGCTGCGATGGGGCGTTACTATTTATAGGTACGGGTAACGGTACATAATTATTATCCGCAATCAGTTTGACATTTTCTTGTGCCAATGCTGCTTGTTGTTTAGCTAATTCTAGAGATGCTTTTGCCTGTATCAAAGATGCTTGATACTCGCGGGGATCGATCTTCACCAATACAGTTCCCGGCGATACCACTTGATTATCGTTAACTGTCACTTGGGTCACTATACCCGATACACGAGATGTGACGGGATGAACATTAGCACTGACATAAGCATTATCGGTTTGCTGATATTTTTGACTGTACTGCCACCACTGGTATGTAAAAATTCCAGCAGCCACCGCCCCTGCAAATAACAACGTCCCCAGTAGAACTTTAGGTAGCAGATGACGACGAGAGGGTGATGCGGGTTGAGCATCGGTACTTGAGTCCGGTGGGACGAGACTTGTTTGTTCCTCTAAAGCTGTACCGGACTGAGTCTGTTGTGAAGAATTGAAACTTTCCATACGACCCCGATTAAGGCAACGAATTTAGGAATAGTGGTATTTGAGACAGCAGTCAATATATCAAAAGTAGGGAATTGGTCATTGGTCATTGGTCATTGGTCATTGGTCACTGGTCACTTGTCACTAATTACTGTGGTAGCATAATTACCAAAAACCTTTGGCAGGAGTATGTTGGGGGAAATATTAGATAGGCGTTATCAAATTAAGCAAGTTTTAAGTGCTGGAGGTTTTGGTCAAACTTACCTTGCAGATGATACTAAACTGCCAGGAAATCCTCAATGTGTTGTCAAGCAATTGAAACCCACATCTAGTGACCCCAACACTTTGCAGATAGCAAGACGCTTGTTTGCTTCAGAAGCACAAGTGTTACAGCAACTGGGTAATCACGACCAAATTCCCAGGCTTCTGGCTTATTTTGAGGAAAATGAAGAATTCTTCCTGGTTCAAGAGTTTATTGACGGTCAATCCTTAAGTGCAGAACTAAGTTCTGGTAACTATTTCAGCGAATCAGATGTTATTAACCTGCTAAAAGGCATCCTTGAACCCCTTGCTTTTGTCCATCAGCGTCAAATTATCCATCGTGATATTAAACCAGCAAACTTAATGAGACGCAGCCAAGATGGCAAAATTGTTTTGATTGACTTTGGTGCTGTCAAAGAAATAACTGTCACTCAAGTCAATCTTCAAGGACATACAACGCCAACAGTGGTTATTGGTACTGTCGGCTATATGCCTAGCGAACAAACCAAAGGCAGCCCTAAATTAAGCAGTGACATTTACGCTGTAGGAATGATAGGTATCCAAGCCTTGACAGGAATCATGCCCCATAAACTCACTGAAGATCCCGATACAGGAGAAATTTCCTGGCGTCAGCACGCACAAGTCAGCCCAGCATTGGCAGATATTTTAGATAAAATGGTGCGTTATGATTTCCGACAGAGGTATCAGTCTGCAGAGGAAGCACTGCAAGCACTGCAATACCAACAAAATTTTTCCCAAAATATCTCACCGACTCTCATTCCCACGCGGACAACAGGATTACACGAACTAACTTTGGAGTGGTTTGAAGACGGGCAAATCAGAACTCAAACAATTCTCGAAAATCAACCCACCAAACAGTCTGATGTTTTTCGCATTGGACGCGATCCGGCTGTGTGTGACCTAGTTGTGTCAGAACCAACAGTATCAAGACTGCACGTAGAAATCTTTTTTAAGACTCACCACAGGTGTTTCTATTTGCGTCCAATGAATCAGAACAATCCACCAGCGATCGATGGACAATTTTTAATAACAGGAGAAGCCTTACTTCATAAAGGTACTATTTTGCGGTTGGGGCAAATGGAATTTCAAGTATCAGCAATATCCCTCAAGCAGTACCCAGTAGGATATGTACCAAATCAACATTCATCGCCTCCGTATGTTTCACCACAACAACCACTACCCCCAACACGGCGACCCCCCTCCAGCAATCCCCAACAACCAGAGTCTTACCCACCACCTGTTCCACCTCAATATCGTCAAGAAATTCCTGCTGAATCGCCTCAGGTACAACCGTCTTATTCTGCTTCCACTCAAAGTTCGCGCCCTCACATAGGTTGGAAGTTTTGGCTCAAGTGGCTTTCGATCAATCTTGTCGGCTTTGTGTTGAGTGTTCCGGTTGGTATCTTCATTCTCAAATTATTTCTCAACACCTTACTTAGCCGTATCGCATTTGGTTTCATGCTGGGATTGTCCCAATGGGTTGCTTTGCAGGGGGTTGTGAATAGGGCTTGGTTGTGGGGATTGTTGACTGGTGGGGCTATTACTCTTTTTAGCAGGGTGTTGTTGACAAACTTAGTGATAATCGATACTTTCTTAGCTTGGGTAATTATTTTACTTTTAAGTGGGGGGATACTACTTTGGAATTTGCGACGCGCAAATGTTTGACTTCTCCCGCTCGCTAAAGCTTGCGACTCTACAGCGTCCCCCTACGACTTTCTCCAGTTCTTGCATCCTGAATTCAAAGGGAACGGGGAACAGATAACTTTCTGTTCCCTGTTCCCTTTGTTTGTAACAATATAAAAAATGTGTAAAGACCAAAAGCTTTTTAGGGAAAATATTTAAAAGCTCGTTAAAGTTACTTTTCAATTTATCAGGGATCTTACAAAAGCCTATAGCATTTATAAGTATCTTTTAACTTATCCCTGTTATGCGCTTTCACATAACAGGTAAAGCAAATTTTACATTGACAATTTACAGTGACCCGAAGCGTATGGGCTCCCGACAGACTTCTATTGCCAAAAGGCGTGTAGCGTCCGGTTCGAGTCGATTGGCCGCGCACATCACTGCATTGCGACCCCGACAATGGACAAAAAACTTGGTAGTGTTTGCCGCGCCATTGTTCGCCTTCAGCATCAATATGCACTCTCTTGTGGGCAGTCTATTATCTTTTGTATTATTCTGCTGCGTTTCCAGTGGATTCTATTTAGTGAATGACATTGCAGATGTTGAATCTGACCGTCAGCATCCTATTAAGTGCAAGCGTCCTATCGCTGCTGGATTAGTGAGTCTCCGAGTAGCATCACTGATGGCGTTTGTTCTGTTAGGTAGTGCTCTGATAGTTGCTTGGTTGCAATCACGACCATTAGGTGCGGTCGTCACAGCTTATGCCGTATTACAAATTGCCTATAATTTGCGACTCAAACGAATGGTCATTTTAGATATTTGTGCGATCGCCACTGGCTTTATCCTACGAGCATACGCTGGTGCTGCTGCCACAAGCATTACTTTATCATCATGGTTTGTGCTTTGTACTGCCATGTTGGCACTGTTTTTGGCAATTGAGAAACGAAAAGCAGAATTGCGGTTAGTTCGCATTAAAGGCACAAAGCCTCGTGCTGTTCTCAAACGTTACGGTTCTTTCGTACATAGTATGCTAAATTTTCATTAAAATCTACAAGTATGCTTGTATTTACAAGGCTTACAGGCACTTATAATTTCAATTTTAATAAGGAGTAACATTTTGAAACTAATAATAGCTGTAAGCTAAGCCCAGCAATAGTTTTAAGCTTATTTTTCGACAATTTTAGCACGCTAAGTACGCAAGAGCCGGGGTTTTCAGCACAGCCAAGCGGTAGATATGTTAAAGGGTTCATTTGACAACATTGTACGAATATTAACCCATGCACCAATCATCACTATTAAAGATACATATTCAGAGGCTAATGAGTATGCTAGCAGTACAGTCAATGTTTGGGTAAACTCTTTTATATATGCAGGGATTCCTTGGTATCTTGCTTTGTTGTTGACAATTCCTTTACTAGTTCTAATCTATTTTTCAACGCGAAATATTCTTCATTTGAAGCACCAAAACGAGACTCAAAACTTTCTACTTCCTCATTAAGTAGTGCTACTGCAAATTCGTAACAATTTGCGCCGTAAGTTATCCAACGCAGTACACGCGCTAATATGACGGATTAAGGATCGACCTCGCATTGCACCAAAACGATACTCAAAGCTTTCTACTTCCTTGTTAAGTCCCGCTAATCCGATATAGACCAAACCAACAGGCTTGGTTTCTGTCCCGCCTGTCGGTCCTGCAATGCCTGTAATACTCAATCCCCAAGTTGTAGCAAGGTGCGATCGCACACCTACTGCCATTTGCTCAGCTACAGTAGAACTGACTGCCCCAAATTTTGCCAAATCTTCCGACTTTACACCCAAAATTCTCTCTTTAACAGAGTTATCGTAAGAAATCACTCCACCCCAAAAGTACTCGGAACTGCCAGAAATCTCTGTCAACATTTGCCCTAGTCCACCACCAGTACACGATTCAGCAACCGAAAGAGTTTGCCCTGCGCTACGCAATAACTCTCCCACAACTGAAGCAAGGGTATCATCATCAGCACCGTAATAATCCAACCCCGCAATGTCCTTAATTTGTTGCTCAACAGGCGCTATCAATTCTCGTGCTTGGACATCCGTTGCAGCCTTAGCAGAAACCCTTAACTTAACCTCCCCCTTAGCAGCATAAGGGGCGACTGTTGGGTTTGGTAAATTGAGATAAGCCCCAACTTTTTCTGCCAAAGCTGATTCCGAAATACCCCAAAACCTTAACATTCGACTGTAAATAATTTCTTGACCCCAACCCTGACTCTTCAGGTAAGGTATGGCAGTGTCTTCCCACATCCGTTGCATTTCACTGGGTACACCGGGAAAAGTCAATATAGTTAACCCCGTGCGGGGTTGCCAAATAATACCTGGTGCCGTACCCGTAGGATTAGGTAAAATTTCTGCCCCTTTAGGTATCAAAGCTTGCTTGCGATTGCTAGGAGTCATAACCCGCCCGCGTTGAGCGTATTTCCGAGTTATTTCTTCAATCACCTCCGGACTTTCCACCAAAGGAGAATTAAAAAAAGCAGCAATGGTTTCGCAGGTTAAATCATCAGGCGTAGGACCCAAACCTCCTGTGAAAATCAGAATTTGTGCTCTTTGAGTTGCAATTTCTATAACCTGCTTTAACCTCTCTGAGTTATCTCCTACAACTGTTTGATAGTAGTGGGGTATACCCAGTTTAGCTAACTGCTGTGCCAAATATTGAGCATTACTATTAATAATGTCTCCCAACAGCAGTTCTGTTCCAACACAAATAATTTCTGCAGTCATAATAGGGGTTAGTTGTTAGTTGTTAGTTGTTGGTTGTTAGGTGCTTAGCTATTAGCCATTAGCCATTAGCCATTAGCCATTAGCCACTATCCTTCCACTAAGTTTGCCGAGAAATTCTCCATACTTTCCAAGTGGCATAAATGAGCAACGAGGTAGTAGCACAAGTGTAAATAATACCACTGGGGATACCAGCAAGAGCTAATGCTAAAGTTCCAACCCATAGGGTTAAAGAGTAAATAAATAAAACAGTCAATCTGTGGGACAACCCAGCCCGCAACAATCGATGGTGCAAATGACTTTTATCTGCGGTAAAAGGTGATTGACCCCGGCGAAGTCGTGTCAAAATCACTGCTGACATATCTACAATTGGTACAGCTAAAATTAAAAAAGGCAATAATACCGCAGTAGCAGCAGTTTTCACTAGACCAACTACGCTTACTGCTGCTAGGGTGAATCCCATAAAATAAGCCCCGCCATCTCCCATAAAGATTTGTGCGGGGTTGAAGTTATAACGAAGAAATCCCAGTGCAGCACCAGCGATCGCAGCCGCTATAATCGCAGCTGCTGTTTGCTGCATAAACAAGGCAACAACGAGAATGACCAAAGCTGCTATTCCCGATACTCCAGCAGCTAATCCATCTAAACCGTCAATCCAGTTAATTGCATTTACCATTCCTACCAGCCATAGGAGTGTGATGGGTAAACTCAACCAACCAAGTTGAATGACTCCACCTGTAGGAATGCTCAAAAAATCTATACTCACGCCTGCTTTCCATGCACCAGCTGCAACAACCATTTGCATCAACAGTCGTGTTATGGGCGATAGGTTTAATAAATCGTCTGCTAAGCCAATTATAAAAAAGCCTACACCGCCTAAAACTACTCCCCAAATTTGCCATTCTTTGTCAGTTGGTAGATTTCCAAATCCACCTAAAAGCCAGACAATTAATAGGGAGGCGATCGCACCTGCGAAAATAGAAACTCCCCCCAGCCGTACCATTGGGCGCTGATGAACTTTTCGGTCATTTGGTCTATCCAAGCGTCCGCTTTTGATGCCCATGTTTCTAACATCAGGTGTAGTCCAGAGAACGACTACAGCAGCAACAAGGAACGCAATCAGATGATAAATCTGAACTCGCATCTGTGATTCACTATGAAGTTAGGTTCTACACTGAAAAATCCACTGTGGATTTCTTTACATCTATTTACTTCATCGACTACTTTTTATCCACAGGGGATTTTTACATTTCACCTAACCAAATGACCAGTAGTTCTTCTCTCGTTCCCAGGCTGAGCCTGGGAACGAGAAGTGCCTAGTTCCCAGTCCCCAGTCCTCAGTCCCCAATGCCTAAGCTAAAGCTGGGACGGGAATTTCTAGGTGCTGATACAAGGGGAAGCGATCGCACAATGCTTTGACACGTTGCCGACAATCTTGTGCAATTGGCTTGGAATCTGGATTTAACAAGCGATCGGCAATAATATCGCCAATCTCTGTGAATTCTTCAACTCCCAAACCTCGTGTTGTCATTGCAGGAGAACCCAATCGCAAACCACTGGTTACAAATGGTGACTCTGGGTCAAAAGGCACTGTATTTTTATTGGCAGTTATATTGACTTCACTAACCAATTTATCTGCTTGTTTGCCAGTCAAACCTACAGACCTTAAATCGACTAACATTAAGTGATTTTCAGTACCGTTTGATACTAACTTTAACCCCCGCTTTTGGAGTTGATTTGCTAAAGCACGGGCATTTTCAATGACTTGAGCAGAGTATGTTGTAAACTCTGGCTTTAAAGCTTCTCCAAAAGCCACGGCTTTTCCAGCAATTACGTGTTCCAGTGGTCCGCCTTGTGTACCGGGGAACACTGATTTGTCTAACTTCTTACCTAACTCTGGGTCGCGAGTCAAGATGAGACCACCCCGAGGACCTCTCAGGGTTTTATGAGTCGTTGTTGTTACAACATCACAATAGGGAATCGGATTGGGATGATGACCGGTAGCCACTAAACCAGCAATATGGGCAATATCTGCCAGTAAATACGCTCCTACTTCATCCGCAATACTGCGGAATTTTTCAAAATCAATGATACGAGGATATGCAGAGTAACCACAAATCAAAAGCTTTGGACGCTCCCTAAGCGCCAGCTCTCGAATTTGATCGAAGTCCAGTTGTTCTGTTTCTTGATTAACACCGTAGTGGCACGCTTGAAACCACTTACCAGAAACATTTACAGGTGAACCATGGGTTAAGTGCCCTCCATGAGACAAATCCATACCCATGAATTTATCCCCTGGTTCTAGCAAAGTTAGAAACACCGCAAAATTCGCTTGTGCGCCCGAATGGGGCTGTACGTTAGCACTCGCTGCACCAAACAATTGTTTGGCACGATCTATAGCGAGTTGCTCAACTTTGTCTACGAATTCACATCCACCGTAATAGCGTTTACCCGGTAGCCCTTCGGCATACTTGTTTGTTAAAACAGAACCTTGAGCCGCTAGTACAGCAGCCGAAGTAAAGTTTTCACTTGCTATTAGCTCTAAGTGGTTCCTTTGGCGCTGTAGTTCTTGGTTGATTAACTCCGCGATCGCAGGGTCCGAGGATGTAAGAAAATCTGAGTTTGTGAGAGTCACTTGTTGCCATCCTTACTTGAAATGTTGACGCCGGAACTTTTTCAGCCACGCAAAGCACGTGTTTTATATTCCAGAATATAAAGTTTATCTGAATAGCTGACTTTTGATTACTGGTCACTGGTCACTGGTCACTGTCAACGAGGTTGACAAGTTAATTAATGTATTACTTTTTACTACACCACTCAATTTCCAGCATACAATAAATTTTTAAATTAGCTTAGTATCTCTCATGAATTGGAATTTACAGGAGGTATTGGATGTTAATGATTATGATGGAAAACCAAATATTTGCTCCCCAACACGTTTGTCAGTCCTGTTTAATGGCTGATGGGAGCGGTCAACCCCGTTGGCGTCAAGGTGAACTTCGTTGCGGTCATGCTATTCGCAATACCAACGAACAGCAGCCAGATCAGTATGAGTGTGTAATGGGTTTCCGCATTGTTCATATTGAATAATCTGAGGTTTTACCAGAACCATTGGGTAACTGCGTTATTCTAGGGTCATGTAACTATTGAAGTTTAACTATAGGAGAACGCACGATGGCTTGGCGCGGGTCTACCACAGTTTCAGATCGCCTTTTTGCTTGTTTACCTTATTTGCTACCTCTGATTGCTGCACTTGTATTCGGAATGTCTTTGTTTAGAGAGTTTCCAGCGCTGGCTGTGCTGTTTTTGCCCCTACAGCCAGTGTTGGCAATCTACGGTATTTTAGGACCATATAGCGAACTCATTATTTTCTTCTTGTTGTTCTTTTTAGTAGTGAGAAACGAAAGAATTGCTCACTTCATTCGTTTCAACACAATGCAAGCGTTACTTTTAGACATTGTTGCTTATTTGTGCGGTATACTTTTGCGACTCGTGGCACTTCCCGGTGTCGCTTTTGCAGCACAAACCCTATCTACAACAATCTTTTTAGGCATAGTAGCAGCAGTAGTCTATTCTGTTGTTCAGTCTTTGATGGGACGTTACGCAGAAATTCCTGCTATTTCTGATGCCGTTTATATGCAAGTCCGTTAGCTATTAACGGGTTTTGACTGTGTTTTCTAACCGTCCAATACCTTCAATTTCCACTCGAATGCGATCGCCCGAATGTATTGGACCGACTCCTAGCGGTGTCCCTGTCAGCACGACATCCCCAGGTAGCAGGGTCATCACTTGACTAATGTAAGAGACAAGAAAATCAGGGGGAAACACCATCTGGTCGATCGTCGCAGATTGAACAGGTTCTGCTTGCTCGTTCAAAAAAGTCTGTATTCTCGCACCGGGGCTTAATTCGCGGACAATCCAAGGTCCGAGAGGGCAAAAACTGTCAAACCCTTTAGCCCGCGTCCATTGATTGTCACGTTTCTGCAAATCTCTTGCCGTTACGTCATTAGCTATGGTATAACCCCAAATTTTTGTTTGAGCTTCCTCTGGTGTACAGTCAAAAGTCACCTCACCAAGAACCAGTGCTAATTCTCCCTCATAATCTACTCGTTGGGATTGGGGTGGATAGTAAATTTCTTCTAGGGAAGCAATTATGGATGTTGGGGGCTTTAAAAAGAGCAGGGGTTCGCTTGGTACATTCGTTCCCATTTCAGCGGCATGTTCTGCATAGTTCTTGCCCACCGCCACAATTTTTGAGGGCGCACAGGGAGCAAGAATTTGGTAACTGTCTGGTTCCAACACCAGATCGGTTGGCTGTCCTTCAAGCCAAGGTGGAGCATCAAGTACCTGTACTTTCAAGGAGAGTTGTAACAAGCCGTAGTAAATTTGTCCTTTAGGATTTTGGACTCGCACGTAGCGCTGTGCCATAAGCTTGGTTAGTTCCTTATTCAGTCAGCAATTGGAACCGCCACCAGGTGAGAAATTATGATGGCGATTTATTAAAGCACTATAATTAAAAACTGGTAAGATTATAAGGCTATAAGGGAAGTGCATTGACTCCGTGTCTTCGATTGGGCGCTTAGTAGTTACCCTGGTCGAAGGTTGCAGCCATCAAGTGAGAGTAAACAGTATAACTCGGTTAGACTTCATCTCAAAAATTTCCCGATTATAATCAGAGGGTATCAATTACACCTTGTTGCTTTAGGTGTTAATGAGTGCAGGATTGGTTAAAAAAACTACCTGTACAAAGTAACATCGGCAGCCATACAGACCAAAAGGAGATAGAAACAGTGGCAACAGCTTACGAGACAATGTATATCCTTCGTCCTGACTTGACAGACGAACAAGTAGAGCAAGCGATCGCAAAATACGAAAACTTGCTGCGGGAACAAGGATCTGAAAATATCCAAATTCAGAATCGTGGAAAGCGTCGTCTCGCCTATGAAATCGCTAGGCAAAGAGACGGAATCTACATTCAAATGAACTACAGTGCGCCCGGTAATGCTATCGCTATCATGGAACGCGCTATGCGTTTGAGCGAAGAAGTCATTCGTTACTTGACTATCAAGCAAGAAGTTGAAGAAGCAAAAGCTGAACCTACAACAACTGCTGCATAGTGACTAAATTGGTTCATCGTTAGTGGTTGGTGGTTAGTTGTTAGTTGTTGGTTGATAGTAGTATAAATATACTGTATATGCTCTAACTTTTGGGGTATGTCAAGCGCGAAGCGTGTGCTTTGCAAAGCTATCTATGAGTGCAAGGCTTTACTCCCCCACCAACCACTAACCACTAACCACCAACACCCAAAAAAATAGCATATCTACGTATTGCCGATTCGTCTGGTAATGCTACATTAACTATTACTTGCCAAAATATGATTGCTGTAGTAAGAGATAAAGTAAAAAATATTTTTAATGGGAGCTGCAAGCACGGTGAGCCAAACTGATTCTACAATCCAAGCTCTCTCCGCTGAAGTGTCGAAACTGCGTCAAGAGTTGCAGCTTCGAGATCAACTTGTGCAACAGCTGTCTCAAGAACTCTTCCGCCTGGTGAAGGGCAATACTAATTTTATGCCCCAAACAGAGGTATCGGAGCGTCATCTGAGCCAGTTGCATGAATTGCGAGAGCAACTGCAAGCTGTTGAGCAGCAAGTAACGTTTTATCAAGAACAAATATCAACTCGTGATGCTGAAATCTATCAGTTGCGGCAATCAGTACAGGAACTGACCGATCGCAGCCGTATGCTAGAGCAAGTTGTACAAGAGTTGCCCCATATCTACCGCCGTAAATTTGAAGAGCGCATGGCTCCGGTTCGGGAAAAGGTAGCAATGCTACAACAGGAAAACCGTCAATTACAAGCCGAACTTCAAAGTGTAAGTTATCGTTTGGCATTAAAAACTCGTACAGCTAGCCATAGCGGTATAGATTTGCCAAATTTTCCGCGTGCTGCATCTCCACAAAATAATATTTCAACCCAGAATGCTTGAGTCAGCGAGCAGGAAGCAAGAAGACAAGGGAGACAAGGGAGACAAGGGAGACAAGGGAGACAAGGGAGACAAGGGAGACAAGGGAGAAATACTAATCTCCAATGACCAATGACCAATGACAAATGACAAATGACAAATGACTGAAGTGATAACTTTTTCCCAGTCGCAGGAGATTATTCTTTCGCCAAACCATCATGCTTTGGAAATTTGAAGATAGATTACACCCATTTTAAAGAATTGTTGTAGTTTGCCAAAAAGTTTTTGCATAGCGCTAATATTTGTTTGGCATAACGTATTACGGATGGTTATGGTTGATTAATGGAACTTCTGAATAATCAGTGGTACTTGCTGCTAAAGGAAGCTCATTGTAGACAAGGGTTGCTTTAGCAAAGCGGTGTATGGGAAAAAGTTATGAAATAAGTAAGTTAGTTAGTTAGCCTTTATTGAATGAGTTTGAACTATGGAATTATCCATCTACTTAGATTCGTTAAGCAAATCTTTTGGATTGGATAGACAATAATAATCTCCTGCAACATACACGCAAGCACCGCTGATGATATTTGGAATCACGTGCAAAATCTTTAGTTTGCTACAGCTAGACTTTCCTCATTGGTTTCAATGAAAATGTCTTCGTAGGAGCTAAAAATTTCAAACACGGAATCTAATTGAGTGAGTTCCAATATCAATCTGACAGGAGGTTGCACATTACAAATAACCAAGCGACAACCGTTTTGACGGGCAACTTTTAATCCTTTGACTAGGGAAACTAGTCCAGAACTATCCATGAAATCAACTTTAGCTAGGTCAATAACCCACAACTGATTGCGTTTGGGAACCACTGCGGTCATTTTTTCACTAAGAGCCATTCCTCCGGGCAAATCTATGCGTCCTTCTGGTTTAAACAAGATTACTTGACAGTCTGATGTGATAGTCATGGATTTTAACTGGGTAGTTGAAACGTTGTACAAAAACAGAAAACAGACACAGACACCGTTTTGCTTTCAACCATTAAAAATGCTGCTTTTTCACCCAATGACTTGGGAAATTGCAGCAATATGGTCTAAACTAGTATTTTCAGTATCCATGCCGTATAATTTGTCCTAACTTTCCCCAATATAGGCATAACTATTTGTGGAATTCGGTATCAACAGTATCTTTTACATAATTTTTACAGGTTTTTCGTCTTTTTGTAAAGTTTTAATTAATTTTTTTTATAATTTTTCATGAAATAACGTTGATATGATAATGAGATAGAGCAAAATTGCCAGTAGACAATGGCACGTTGACCTGAGTAAATTCATTGACACATGGCATAAAAACGAGTCAACATAGAAGAGAAAGTGAAAAATTGTAAAGACGGTGGTGCTGGATGTCTCTTGAATTCATATCACTAGAAAACATCCAGAAGGTTGCCCATGAGTATGGCTATTGGGCAATTTTTTTGGGAATTTTGTTAGAAAATTTAGGGATTCCTCTCCCAGGCGAAACCGTAACTCTAGTGGGAGGTTTTTTAGCTGGTAGTAAGGAACTAAATTACTGGCTGGTTCTCAGCGACGCCGCAGCTGGTGCTACTATAGGAGGTACTTGCGGTTATTGGATAGGTAGAATTGGCGGCTGGTCTTTACTTGTTAGAGCAGCTAGTGTGTTCAGAATTTCAGAAGCAAGAATATTAATAATCAAAGACCAATTTAGTGAAAATGCTGTAAAAGCAGTGTTTTTTGGACGTTTTTTTGCACTGCTAAGAATTTTTGCAGCACCTCTTGCAGGCATAGCAGAAATGCCCTTTGGAAAATTCTTTTTGTGCAATTTAGCAGGAGCAGTTGCTTGGGCTAGCGTCATGGTAACGCTGGCTTTTTTTGCTGGAAAAATAGTATCCCTGGAACAACTCGTAACTTGGGTGAGCCAGTTTGCGATCGCCGCGTTACTCATTCTAGTAGCTGTAATTGCCATTCCCCTGTGGTGGGAGTCGCGTAAACTGAAGACTGAAAGTAATGAGGAGTAAAAATTGACTCCTTGATGCCAAGAGAATTTTTTGCACCCGCGATTGTAAAGATATGCTTTTTGATAGAAGCTGTTTAATAGCTACAATCAATCATTTATAAGTTAAGTTAATCAGAAACTGAACGCGGGTCAATTAAACATGGATATTAAAAATGGTTTTGTGGGTGCTGTAGGAAACACACCACTTATTCGGCTTAACAGCTTTTGTGAAGAAACTGGCTGCGAAATCCTGGGTAAGGCAGAATTTCTCAACCCTGGTGGTTCAGTAAAAGATAGAGCCGCACTGTACATTATCAAAGATGCTGAAGAAAAAGGATTAATTAAACCCGGTGGTACAGTAGTAGAGGGCACAGCAGGTAATACGGGTATTGGATTGGCACATATTTGTAACGCTAAAGGCTACAAATGTCTCATTATTATTCCCAATACCCAGTCCCAAGAAAAGATGGATGCTTTGCGAGCGTTAGGTGCAGAAGTTCGCCCTGTTCCCGCCGTACCCTATAAAGATCCGAACAATTACGTCAAACTCTCTGGCAGAATAGCGTCTGAGATGGAAAATGCTATTTGGGCAAATCAGTTTGACAACTTAGCAAATCGCCGCGCTCACTATGAAACCACAGGACCGGAAATTTGGGCGCAAACAGATGGTAAAGTCGATGCTTGGGTATCTGCGACAGGAACTGGAGGAACCTTTGCTGGTGTGGCAATGTACTTAAAAGAAAAAAATCCAGCAATCAAATGTGTTGTTGCCGATCCAATGGGAAGCGGATTGTACAGCTATATCAAGACAGGTGAAATTAAGATTGAAGGCAATTCAATCACGGAGGGAATTGGTAACAGTCGCATCACCGCTAATATGGAAGGCGCACCAGCTGATGACGCAATCCAAGTTGACGATACCGAAGCCCTGAGAGTTGTTTACCAGCTGCTGCGGAAAGATGGAATATTTATGGGGGGTTCCACAGGTATTAACGTTGGTGCTGCTGTGGCTTTAGCGAAACAGATGGGACCTGGGCATACTATTGTTACCATTTTGTGTGATAGTGGTTCTCGCTACCAATCACGAATTTTCAACCCTGAATGGTTGGAATCTAAAGGGTTAGTGGTTAGTGGTTAGTGGTTAGTGGTTAGTGGTTATTGGTTAGTGGTTAGTGGTTAGTGGTTAGTGTTTAGT
>NZ_WJFC01000065.1 GCF_009725235.1 Scytonema sp. UIC 10036 | reverse complement strand
TCGTAAGCACGGTTCGGCGGGGGCTAGTTGGAAAAGGAGCCAATAATTGGAAACCTCGCTAGCTAGCTACCCACTTTCGACAGGATAAACCACTCAGCAATTATGGACAGACTCATCGCTACTCGCAGCATAAGACAAGGAATCTTCCGATGTCTCAAAGCCGGAGTCAATCTAGAATTCCCTGAACAAGGAACCCCGCAAGGGGGAGTGGTGAGTCCTCTACTCGCGAACATCGCGCTCAACGGAATCGAGGATGTACATAAAACCAAAACCGGAAGCAAACAGGAAGACGGAACCTACATGGCATCACAAGTCATCCGATACGCCGACGATATGGTAGTTATACTCAAGCCCGGAGATGACGCTGAAAAGATACTTGACTCAATCAGTAAGTTTCTCGCCGACAGAGGAATGAAGATTAGCGAAAGGAAGACCAAACTAACCGCTGCGACAGACGGATTTGATTTTCTCGGATGGTATTTCAAAGTGCAATCCAACGGAAAGTTCAGATGTGTCCCATCAACGGATAACTTCAAAAAGTTCCGTCAGAAAGTCAAAGCCGTCGTCAACAACTCAAATTATGGTGCCAAAGCGAAAGCTGAAAAGCTAGCGCCGATAATCAGAGGCTGGAGGAATTACCACCGCTACTGCAAGATGGATGGGTCTAGGTTCTCTCTATGGCACATCAACAACAGAGCATTCAAGGTATTTAATAAGGAAGCAAAACAAACACGCCAATCAGCCAAGAAACTAGTTGAAAAAGCGTTCCCTAAAGTTTCCTACTCCGAAAACAGTTTTGTCAAAGTTAAAGGAAATAAATCCCCCTTTGATGGCGACTTAGTGTACTGGAGCGAGCGTAATAGCAAACTCTACGATAACGAAACCTCTGAATCCCTAAAACGGCAGAACCATACTTGTGCAGCCTGTGGGCTGAAATTCCTAACGGACGAAAGAGTTCATCTCCACCATGTCGATGGGAACCATGCCAACTGGAAGAAACCCAATCTGATAGCAATTCATGAAAGCTGTCACGATTACCTGCACATGAGCAAAACCGCAAGGTAAGAACGTCGGAAGCTGGATGCGATGAAAGTTGCACGTCCAGATTTAACAGAGAGGTGCGGGGTATAATAGCCCCCATCGACTCTAACAATCAGTGTAAGTAGTTTACAGGAGACTTCAATACTTGCTTTGTTTGCATTTTCACGGGTTACTAAAATGCTATTCAGATTTAAGTTACCCAAACTATCAACAATATCTTGAGCAGTTGGATTGGGTTTTGAGGGTCCTTCTCCAAGCAAGTTGTCGCTAGGGGTATTGGGACCTCGCCCTGAATGGAGTACGCCGAGTACACTTCCATCTTCGAGTCTGTAGGTATCGTTTTGAAGAATCTTTGCTTGCCGGACAAGCTCAAAATTGTTAATTGTGTTTCCATTAAACTCCACTGAGTTTAACCGGATATCTCTTGTGGGGTCATTTAATAAATTACCTGTAGGTCGTTAATCGGAGTAGCCGTGACATTAGTTTTAAATGAAAATGGTGTGAATGATGCTGCCATGGTAGGTACTGCGATCGCCAAGGAAGCCATTGACATAGAAGCAGCGATTGTGGCGATCGAGAACGTCTTGGCAAAGATAGTTTTCATTCGTATTTCACCTTAGATAGATATAGAAAATGAACTTGCTTGAAATCAGACAGATAAGTAAGCAAAACAAAGCCGATCGCACAACTAACAGCAGTTTCCACCTAAATGAACCACACCATTGGTAAGGGCGCGGCAGCCTTGCGCCCCTACAAATGTGTGTAAACTCACGCATAAACAAAGCTACAAAATTTTGTCAAATCCAACACATTTTTAAGAGAAAAACTGATAACTTTAAATTTTATTTATCCTCCCCCATTGCTTTTCTCAGCTATTTGTGAAAATATTATAGGACAATACTACACCAAAGCTACCAATTTATCGTAGTTTTTAAACACCAATAAGTCGTGCGTTAAAAGTTCTATCGACCTCAAACGCCAGAAGATATTACCCCCTAGTCAAAGAGGGTTGTAGATCTATGTCTCAGCCACGCTACGGGATTTGGATTCCCGTTTACGGTAATTGTGGCGCGATGAACCACCCCCAAGAACCTTGTGAAGCCAGCTACAAAAGGGCAAAGCAGCTCATCCAACTGGCAGAAGCATATGGGTTTACTACCACTCTCATCGCCGAACACATTATTAATCCTAGAAATCAAGAATTAGATCAGCTAGAAACTTGGACAACCGCAGCCGCCTTAGCGGAAGCAACTCAATCCATTGAAATCATCGCTGCAGTTAAGCCTT
The DNA here is from genome assembly GCF_009725235.1 of Scytonema sp. UIC 10036. Next base: position 59,523 of record NZ_WJFC01000065.1, on the reverse strand, counting down.
TGCTATTTCATCCGGTCGTTCTAGCAAAGATGGCATTAAATATTGATGCGATTAGCAACGGACGATTTGCAATCAATTTAGTCAGTGCCTGGTTTATGCCAGAGCTGCAAAAGTCTGGTATAAATTTCCTTCCCCACGATGAGCGTTACCGTTATTCCAAGGAGTGGCTTCAGGTCGTGAAAGCGCTGTGGAGCGGGGAACGAGTGAATTTCCAAGGCGATAGTTTTTATATTACTGATTTATGTTTGCGCCCGCGTCCGGTAGCACACCCTCATCCCCGTGTATACCTGGGGGGAGAGTCAGACGCTGCAAAAAATCTAGCAATGCAAGCAGCAGATGTGTTTTTTCTAAATGGTCGTCCGTTAGAAGTGGTGCGGGAAACCATTGCTGATGTGAGAAAGCGAGCTCGGCAAAAATCTCAACCCCTACAGTTTGCTATGTCAGCTTTTGTTATTGCCCGACCTACTGACACCGAAGCTCAAGCAGAATATGAATATCTTCTTGAACTCACAAAAAAAGACGACAGAACCGAGTTGTTGAAAGGTGTCGAGCCAGAGGTAGTTATGTTTAAAAATATGGCGAAGTATGTAAGTGTAGGAAGCAATGGTGGTACAGCAGCAGGGCTAGTTGGAAGCTATGATACTGTAGCAGCAAGAATTGCAGATTTTGTCGGCGTGGGTATTGATACTTTCATGCTGCAATTCCAACCTTTTGCCCCAGAAATGAAACGGTTTTCTGAAGAAGTCATGCCGCGAGTGCGTTCTTTGGCACTTGTAGCTTAACCTGCAATCCTTTGTCAAAAGTTTTCTCTCTGTTATTTCCCCCCTATTTCAGGGGGGCTTTTTGAAAATTAGTATGTCACGAAATATCTAATTTATGCATTTTTTAATGACTCATTCAGAGATAAGCAGCTTGTGGTATTTATTCACTCAACCTGAAATTCAAGCTTTTACTGTCCTATTTTTTATTAGCTTCTGTTTAGGTATAGGAATTGCGTTCCTGCACAAAAATCCTTCCAAGCAGGTTATTCAGACACCACAAAACATTCATAAGAAAAAATTTAATTCAAACTCTAAGAAGATGCATTCACAATAGCTTTAATCTAGCACTTCCCAGTCTATTGAGGTACAAATTTATCAGCATCCATCAGCGTTCATCAGCGGTTAGTTCTTTTTTCTTGTACCTCACGAAAGTGATAATTTCCATATCTATGCTCAAGATAAAAAATAAGTTTTAAATCCTGAAAATATTGATGATAGGCGATCGCATGAATTTCAAAATTAACCGCCGCTTCTTTCTCATAGCAGCCACTTCCTTCACTGCTACAGTCTTTACTAGCTGTAGTGTACTTCAAAATAACGGCACAACTAACACAGCATCCAATCCCACTGCTAAAACAGCTGCAAATGCAGTTGTCACTGGGACTAAAGCGAAAATCAAAGTAGGAGTGACACCCGTACCTGCAGGGGAGATTTTGGAATTTGTGAAAAAAAATTTGGCACCGCAAGCAGAATTAGACATTGAAATCGTGACATTTAACGATTCAGTACAAAACAACACTGCTTTGAAAGATGGGCAAATCGATGCTAATTACTTCCAACATATCCCCTTTATGGAAGATTTTGGCAAGCGGAAAAACATAAATATGTACGCCTTTACTCCCCAAATACATTTGAATCCTGTGGGAATATTTTCTAAAAAACATAAATCTCTCGCAGAAATTCCCCAGAATGCTTTAGTTGCAATTCCTGATGATGTTAGCAATGCTCATCGCGCCCTCAAGGTGTTAGAAGAAGCAAAGTTAATCAAGCTCAAACCAAATGTTCAACCAGCGAGTCCCAAAGATATCATTGAGAATCCAAAAAATCTGCAAATCAAAGAAATACCCGGTTCCCAAGCAATCCCGACTCTACCTGATGTAGATTTATCTGGAATTACAGGTAATTGGGTTGTGCAATCGGGTATGAAGACAGATAAAGACGCATTGGCAATTGAGTCTGCTCAAAATCCACTTTATGCAGTGACTCTAACCACATTAGCTGGAAAAGAAAAAGACCCTAGAATTCAAAAACTTCATAAATTGCTACGGGATGACAAAGTGAAGCAGTTTATTAAAGACAAGTATCAAGGCGCTGTGCTTCCAATTCCTTAATTGAAAAAAACAGAGATTCTCAGAATACACAAGGATGTTTGTATATGATTGAGTTGATTGATATACACAAAATCTATCATCAAGGCGAACAAAAAGTAGTGGCATTAGATGGTGTGAATTTGCAAGTTAAAGCAGGTGAAATATTTGGTGTTTTAGGACAAAGTGGAGCAGGTAAAAGTACTCTAATTCGCTGTGTCAACCAGTTAGAAAAGCCAACATCGGGTTTTGTAAAAGTCAATGGTCAAGAAATGACAATGCTTTCTGGTGCTGCTTTGCGTCAAGCACGCCAACGCATAGGCATGATTTTTCAACACTTTAATTTACTCAGTTCAAGAACTGTAGCAGAAAACATCGCTTTTCCCCTAGAAGTGATGGGTTATAGCAAATTGAAGCGTAAAGCAAAAGTAGAAGAATTACTGGGGCTAGTGGGTTTGGAAGGTAAAGCAAATGCTTATCCAGCACAACTTTCTGGAGGACAAAAACAACGGGTTGGTATTGCGCGATCGCTGGCGGGGGAACCAAAGGTATTACTCTCTGATGAAGCCACCTCAGCCCTCGATCCCCAAACCACTCGCTCAATTCTAGAACTATTGCGCGACCTTAACAAGCGCATGGGATTGACGATATTACTGATTACTCATGAAATGGGTGTCGTTAAGCAAATTTGTGATAGTGTGGCGATACTCCATGCTGGTAAGATCGTTGAACAAGGACGCGTCAGCGATTTGGCATCTCGACCTGATTCAAAGTTAGCCAAGGAGTTTTTTCCGCGTTGCAAAAACTATGCACCTCGTCCGGGGACAATTCTAGCAACTTTGGCATTTGCTGGCGAAGTTGCTAGATATCCTATATTTGCTACCTTGGCACGTCGCTTTGATGTTGATGTCAATATCCTGAATGGTAGCGTCGAAACTCTAGGCGATCGCCCTGTCGGTCAGTTTCAAGTCGAACTTGCTGGAGTCAAGGTAACGCAAGCACTGGAATACTTACACGACTCAGAATATACAGTTGAGGTACATTAATGCAAGGATCGGAACTGCTGAACAGTTTGTGGCAAGCTACACTGGAAACTTTTTATATGGTGGGAATCTCAGCTGTTGTGGCTGTCTTGTTGGGTTTGCCTCTGGGTTTGTTACTAGTTATGACAAGTCCTGGAAACTTTCTCAACTCTCCCAAACTGAATCAGATCCTCAGTGCGATCGTCAATACTGGACGCTCTTTCCCCTTTATTATTTTACTTGTAGTCCTCACACCCCTAACGCGATTAATAGTTGGCACTTCTATCGGTAGTACTGCTGCACTCGTTCCCCTCACTCTTGCTGCTATTCCCTTCTTTGCCCGCATCGCTGAGACTAGCATTCTTGAAGTTGATAAAGGATTAGTGGAAGCAGCAGAAGCAATGGGCTGTAACTATTGGCAAATTGTCCTTAAAGTTCTCATTCCAGAAGCTTTACCCTCTCTTGTTTTAGGCATGACAATTTTAATTGTCAGTCTTCTCAATTCTTCAGCAATGGCTGGCGCAGTGGGTGGTGGTGGCTTGGGTAATTTAGCCATTCAATATGGCTATCAACGGTTTGATGTCGGAGTCATGTTCGCCACAATTGTAGTGCTGATTTTTCTTGTGCAACTCATCCAGTTTTTAGGTGATTTGCTAGCACGACAATTGAGAAAAAAATAATCAGCTTGTCATAGCAGCTTAGGAACCATACAAACTCATGAAACCACTTATGAACGAATACCATAATTTAGCCCCTTTAACAACAACTGGTCGCCGTTTTGTTCTCACAGCAGGAACTGTATTCACTGCATCGCTCGTGTTTGCTGGTTGCAGCCGACTTTTAGGAACAACCTCCACAACTGAAGGAGAAGATATCATTAAAGTTGGAGTTACCGGAATAGTTTCTGAAGATATTTTAAAGTTTGTTAATAAGAATCTTCTTCAACAAGAAAAATTAAAAATTGAGGTTGTAAAATTTAATGACTGGATACAGCCAAATACAGCATTAAGAGACAAATTCATTGATGCCAATTTCTTTCAACATAAACCTTTTATGAATAATGCTATTAAAGAACTAAAAATCAATTTGGTAGCATTGAACACAATTTATTTAAATACACTTGGTCTTTTCTCTAAAAAATTCAAATCAGTGAACGAAATTCCCCAAAATGCAACTGTCACAATTGCCAATGATGTCATTAATAATGACCGAGGACTCAGGTTATTAGCAGCTAATGGTCTAATTAAACTTAAAGAAAATGCTAAAGAATTTGTGACTCAACGGGATATTGCCGCCAATCCCAAAAGCTTGAAAATTAAAGAGGTAGAAGGGGTACAAGTTGTTCGAGCCATTAATGATGTAGACTTCATTGTTTCCTCGGCTCAAACTGTTGCTCTTGCAGGAATAGAACCTCATTCTATGGGACAAGAAACAGCTAAGGATAAGAAATATGCTTTGGCATTAGTCACATTACAGGGTCGAGAAAACGAAGCAAAGATTCAAAAGTTAAACAAATTGCTTGTTCATCCCAGTGTTAAAGATTTTATCAATAAAGAATATAAAGGAAGACTGATTCCCGTTTGGTAAATGTTGAGTCATCAGCTATTAGCATCTTGCGGAAAGTCAATAACTAGATCGTTTTGATGCTGGTGCAAGATAGGAGCTAGTTATCTATGGAATTGAAAGTCCTTTTCGAGTTCCCAAAGCAATACTGTGTAGGTTTTGCTAAAAAAATAAAAATGCCGTCACTTATTCACCGCGTTCACTTATGATGAATCTAGTCAATAACATAGTACCTAAGAAAAACAGACCTCTCTAGATTCATAGAGGTCTGTTTTCTATCCGAATGCTGTTAATGAAGTATAAACCTATTCAAGGTACCAGTATATGCAGAAGCAAGCTGTTTCACTGGCAGAGGCAGCAAGGCATTTAGGCGTGAGTCAGAGTACTTTGTATGTGGCTGTACAAAAGGGTCAAATCTTCAATCTCGGATGCTCAGAATTTTCTGCTCCAAATAATGCTGAAGCAAACGATCGCTCTTAATAAATTGCCGTATTTCATTGACCTGCTCACTGCTAATTTCAGTCACTCCAGGAACAAAACATATTCCCAAAATAAATATTTGCGGTGGGAGATATTTCCCGGTTAGTTTATAATTTACTGTTGCCATAAGCTCACCATTTCTTTTCAAACAAAAGAAAGCTACTCGTCTTCGTCTCCTGGCGATCGCTCACTTTTGCTTTGTTGTGCGTTCCACTCCAAAACAATGCGTTCCACCAGAGATTGCTTGCAGTGGTTTTTACCATAGACACGAGGTGAAAGTCGTACTTATACGCTCAAGCCTGACTACCTTATTTGCTACTCAACCCAATGAATTTACTGGACTCATGAGTTAGCTTAAACAGCTAAATTTATTTTCCTTAATAGTGGTTACGAAAACCCTTATTTCCTCGATTACCATCAAACGAGCCTCTTTCTTCTCTAGGTTTAGCCTTGTTCACTTTTAAGTCACGTCCCATCCACTCTGCACCATTAAGCGCATCAATAGCAGCTGTTTCTTCAGCATCTGTACCCATTTCTACAAAACCAAAGCCGCGTAAACGACCTGTTTCACGATCTGTAGGTAGCTGAACTCGCTTGACAGAACCGTATTCTGCAAACACAGCATTCAGACGTTCTTCTGTAACTTCATAAGAAAGATTGCCTACATAAACTGACATACATTGTCTCCCAAATCATAAATGTGTGGAGATTTAAGTTTCGGAGAAAAGTTTGCCAATACCAAAAACAAAAAGCCTGTTAATACTAAAAACAAAAGCTGTTAACCGAACTAAGTCTCATCTCCGATCATGGCATAGTAAATAACTTTACAGAGAGGTAACGAGAAAAACGTTATATAAAGTTATATAAACAATTAAGCTCTAAGTATACTCCAAGATAGAAACTTAGATGCGATACGACGATCACCCCCAGAGTGTACAGGGAGAAATGACCTGGCGGTAAAGGATGAGATATTCTCATTAAAGCAGAGAAAACATTCATTGAAACATACCTTCACCATTTTTAGGAAATTCAGACGAGATTTTTCATTGCCAATGCTGATTTACCCAAGGACAAACAAATCACATCATTTTGGGGTGTGTGAATGCGGCTACAAAGAACATCTCGATAATGTCTTTCTAGAGGATTATTTTTAGATAACCCTGGATTACCAATCAGTTCGAGTGCAATTTGTACGGCACGAATGGCGTTGCTTGTCGTTAAATATTTTACCGTTTGGGCTTGTAAATTCACATTGGTATCGCGTTCACCTTTATCGATATCCGTTGCTAAACTGTAAATGAGTCGATTGTTAGCATATAATAATGCTTCAATTTCACCTACAGATGTTTGGAAGCGTGGTAAAGTGGCGAGACTTGCACCTAAGTTGGTGGGCGAGCGCTCATTCAAATACCCAACTAACCAATTTCGCGCTGCCGTCGCTACTCCTTGGTACAATGCACTCAGGAACAAACTGCCACCAGCTACCATCAGCGGATTGGCAGGTGACCACCCTTTGAGAGGACGGATATCCAAGGAATACTCTGTTGGAATGCAGACATTTTCTAAGATGAGATCGTGGCTACCTGTTGCCCTCATTCCTAAATGATCCCAAGTTTCTACAATCCTTACACCAGGGAGATCGCGTGGTACAAGAAAACTGCCTACTAGCGGCTCTTCGTCATCTGTCCGCGCCCACACCACAAAATAACTTAAAATCGGACTGCCCGTGGTGTATTGTTTGTGACCAGTCACCAGCCACCCATCAGGTATCCGTTTGGCGATAGTTGCAGGTAGCCCACCTCTGGCGGGCGTGCCTAATTCTGGTTCCACGCGAGCAGCATTCAGTAAGGCAATACCATTGACAGACTCGCGGCAAAGTCTCTCGTAAACAGCAGGATGCCAGCGCCGAGTCCGAGCAGCGTTAGCATGTTGTAAGTAGTGCATTGTCAGCACTAGAGCGGTGGAAGCATCACCAGTTGCGATCGTTTCAATGACTCGACAAACTGTGGAATAACTAGCAGCTTGACCGCCAAATTCCACTGGTACAGTTAAACTCAATAGCTGTGCTTGGTGGAGGGCATCAAAGTTTTCAAAAGGAAAAGAAGCATCTCGGTCATAAGCAGCAGCACGAGTGGCAAAATCAGCCGCTAGGCGTTCAACAACCTCAAACATAGCGATCGCTATATAAACTTGATTTTAATAAAGTACTATAAATCTATAAATTTACAGTATTTTTAATAGATACGATACCATCTTTTCACTTCAAAAATCAAGTTAAAGTGCAGTTTGAGAGCATTGTAGGTAAATTCATCCCTATTGACACAATAACTGACAGTATCAGAACATACTTAATTAATGGCAAGTGTTTATATGTTCAAAAAGCTGTAATAGCGTTGGGGAATTTTCTATATCTTTATACCTAGGCTACTTCCCTTTAGCATCTATTACAGAAAAAACTAGTTCTTGTATAACTAGCACAGATATAATGTAAGTGATTAAAGCTACCTTAACTTCGCTAAGATGCCATAAATACAAAGTAATTGGTGGAATACAGAGAATAATACCAAGTAAAAACTCAATCAACAAACGGTTCTTAGATTTATGCATGGAGTAGATAGCCCCAATAAAGATCCATTCTGTTTGTTTTACAATATTCTAACAGTAAGTCAAGTTAAAAACTATTAAGCACCGTCCTACTGATAGGACATACAACACGGTGAAGGTGCTTATTTTTTCTGGAATTTGTAGCCATAGTAACCGCAGCTACACATACAAATATGTTAGCGAACAAAAACACAATTCTTATGAGAAAAGCGTTGCGAGACCAGGTATAAGTTGAAACGTTCCACTTTTCATCATGATGGAAAACCCAAGCCAAATTAACACAAACGGAAAGATTTTTCGACCATAGCGGGTTATAACTGGAGCCATCACAGGATTACGAGTCATGTTGTAAGAGAGGAAGCACCACAATCCAACAGTCAAATAGCAAACACACACAATCACGCCCAGACTGGGAAGATCGCTAGTCGCAAACAACGGCACGTAAATGCCAATATTGTTTCCTCCATTGGCAATGGTGACTGCCGAAACGCGGTAAGTTTGAGGATCGCTTAAAGTTGCTAATAATGATTTTTTCCGATGCCTAGATTTAACTGAATGACCAAAGTCAACTGACACATCTTGTACAGCTTCATTTTCTCGACTCATCAGATTACTGATACCAATTATAATTGGGAGGATACCAAGCAATCCAATCCAAGCTTCTGGAATAACTAAACCACCTAAGAAACCGGGGAGACTAGCAATCACCAATAGAGTAAATCCAACAAATTCACCAAGAATAACGTGCTTGGGACGAAAGATCTGGTTGACTTTTCCAAAGAAAGCCGTCAAGTAGATGTTATCGTCAAAGGTAGTTGCAAAAGCAACAGATATCCCTGTAATTAATGTAGCAATTAGCCAATTCATAAGCGTTGTTACAATGATTCAAAGTTGCTTGTGGTTTGCTCTATTTTCAGAAGTCAGTGTGGTTTAGGAGAGAGTTTATCTTTAATGGGTAGCGCTTGCTTGTCAATATTAGGTTGTCTCCCCAACGAAAGCAATTATTATTACTTTTTAAAAAGATAAACAAAATTTATGGAAAATTCTTTGTTAAAAGAGTTAGCTCTTTGTGCTTGAGGGGGAAGTTCGGCTTCATAAGAGAATTATTAACAACTTGGTTAGATACAGCTAAGTACAGACCGATAAGAACTCCTGTAAAACCCAAGCAGTTAGAGAAACTTAAGCCCAAAAAATTCCAGCACATAGGAGTAGCAATAGATCGTGACTCGTATACGACTGCTGTTTAACAGGTCGATCGCTGAAAAATCGTTGACGTATTGCTTTGTATCCAGACAACAATCCAAAAACTAAACTAGCGATCCAAAAGCGATTAAATATAGTCACATTGGAGCTGAGTTCTACTTCACTCAATTTAATCAAGATGGAACCAGAAGAGATAACACTTACACCTAAAAACAACAAAGCAAATGCTTTTATCTTTTGAGCTAAAAAATTCAGGTTTTCTTTAGAACTTACCCATGAACTAGGTAGGCAAGAAATGCAAGCGTCGTAAAACTTAGAAAGTAATGGGCGAGGGTTAATTAACAGAGACATTGAAAGACGGATAATCGCAAACATGATGATTTATTTTTCCTAACAATACAGTTCGTGTTGAGTTATGCAGAATATCGGAAAGCATCCCTAGCCTCTACCATCAAACATAAACCGATAAGTCCTACCGCAATAACAGTTAAACCGCGATTTTCTAAAGTATGGCTGTGAATCAGAATGAAGCTCCCCAATCCTATTAGGACAAAAGGAACAAAATAACTGCCGTAGCGGGTGAAAAGTAGGGCAAGCGTTGGGAGGTGAGTCAATCGATAAGCGGCGTAGCACCAAACCGCAACTAATGAAAAGAAAACTGTCAAAATAATTCCCAAATCTTCCCACGTACTGCTAGCAAATAATGGCACGTAGATACCGAGATTATCGCCGCCATTAGCGATGGTAACAGCAGCGACTCCATAAGTTTGGGGTGAGAACAAGCTAGAGTACCAGGAATTTTGAGACTGTTCTGTGGGGAGTGGAGTTTCGTCTTCATGACTCTGCGGATTGAGCAAGCGATTTATACCAATAGCAATTGGAACCGTACCCAAAAGTCCAATCCAAGCTTCTGGAAATAACCTACCACCAAAGAAACTAGGTAAACTCGCCAGCACGAGTGCTGTAAAACCGAGATACTGTCCTACAACTATGTGGTGATGACGAAAAGTTGCATTGGCTTGTGAGAAAAACAGTAGCAGAACGACAATATCGTCTAAATTGGTAGCAGTGAAGGCAGCAAAGCCAGTTGAAATCGCGCTGATGAAGTCATCCATTTTGGATTTTAGATTTTAGATTTTGGATTGAGAAACTCATGCCTAGACTTGATTTCAACCAACTATCTGTCGCATTCTTTGTTCAAATTGGTATAATTATTTTTCATGAAGAAGTGCAGAAGTCAGTTCAGAACGAGATTCGACTCTTTCTTGATTGGGATTTTTCTGGGCTGCTTTGACAATTTCATCAAGTTCTAATTGAAAGAGTCTGGTATTGTCACCACCACCTGCTGAGATCCAAGGCATTCTACCATCCCATTTCGCGATCGCTTGTCTTTGTAAAATTGCTGGTGTTAGAGACTTAACAATTAATTGGTGGGCTTGAGCTTCTCCTCGAGCTAAATTGACTTTTGCTGTGGCTTGATTTTCTGCTTTCATAGCTAGAAATCCCGCACGTTTGGCTTCTTGTTCGGCAATTTGTTTGGCTTCTACTGCCTTATTAAACTGTTGTGAAAATTGAATATTTACCAGAGAAATATCATCTATGTCTAGATGGTAAGTTCCTAATCGAGACGTTAAAGCTTTATCGACTTCAGCTTTTACCTCTGTACGTGTCGTGATAATTTCTTCAGCTGTATACCTTGCCATGACTGCTTTTAAGACTTCTTTGACAGCCGGATTAATAATGCGATGAACAATAGCTTGTTGATTTCCTACCTGCTGAAAAACTAAGTTCACTTTCTCCGGAGCTATGTGCCAATTCAAAGCGACATCTGTGTGAACATTTTGCAAATCTTTAGATAAAGCCTCTGTAGAAATTTCCTGATTCTGCACTCTCACGCTTAGCTTCTCTACAGTATTAACAATTGGGAGTACCGAATGAATTCCTTCACTAAGAATTTCCGGTTGTACCTCTCCAAACCTCATCAGGACTCCTCGCTGCCCTGGATTGACAATTACAAAAAAGCTACAAATGATAGTTAAAGCGCATAGGAAAAAAACAATTCTAACAAGAGCTTGAATGTCTTTATTGGGTGGAGAAGTAGAATTGACTTCCTTCAAATTATCTTTACCGCTTATCGTCTCTTCAATTTCTAAAACAGCAGTTTGATTAGAATTCTCTGTCATGATTTCTCTCCTCATCACTTCAATTCTTGGAACTAAAACAAAATTTTTCTCCTTTTTTTTTCTAAGTTGTCAACACTGAATACAGACTCAACTTCTGGTGTCACACGCTTAGAAAATCCCCAGGTAAATAGAACTACAATCAGTGTGAGCATTATCCATTGAGGCGGTACATGGTCTGGAATTAATGCTTTAAACATTAATCTAATTCCTACGCCAAATACTGTTAAATAAGCAGCATCTAGCAAATAAGCATACTCAGAAAGCCAACGCACAAACAAGCCCGCCATAAATCTGAGAGCAATCATACCAATGATGCAACCAGTCATCACCAACCATGTCTGACTGGAGACTGCTACTGCAGCTGTGACACTATCTAGAGAAAATGCCAGATCTGTCAAAGCAATTAAGAGAATAATTTGCCCAAATGCACAATTTCTCTGTTTTGTAGAGCGATCGATGTGTTCTTCTACAGTTGCATTGGGAACAAAATAGTTCCAAAAATGCTTTAGAGATAACCACAAAAGATAGAGCGCACCACCTAATTCAAACTGCCAAAACTGAATAACCCATGTAGCTGTAAACAGTAAAGAAATTCGCAAAATCAAGGCAATGATTAATCCCCAATTTAAAGCTCTCTGTTGAAGTTCTGGTTCTTCAATATCTTGAGCTATAGCTGCTAAGGCAACTGCATTATCAGCAGAGAGAACAGTTTCTAATGCAACTAGTACTAGTAAAATTCCAATTGTCTTGATTGATAAGTCTACACTGAGGTGTCCGGTTAACTGTTCTAACATTTTATTTCTCCAACGATCGCTATACTTAGAGCTTGATTACTGAATAGTTTTTTGAGAGAAAGAGAGGCTAGAATTGGAAGTTCACATATTTTCAATCGCAGATGTCATCAATTCTAGTCCTCTACTAGTCCCTGAGAAAATTAATTCAATCTCTCTGGGATCGCTTTTGTCACAATGTCAGAATTAGCCATTATCCCCACCAGTAAATGTATTAGGAATGCGAGTCTCAACAAAAGCTTGCGATACATTTGGAATAAACCAGTCCTTATCACCTGGTTTTACAACTTTAGGATTGGGAAGATTTAATTCCAATTCAGATGTATCTGGGTTTTTCTTGACTAAAAGTTGTGTACCATCCATAATTTTGATAGCAACAGCACTACTTTTATCTAAGGAAGCAACTTTGACATCACTAGGCAGGTAAATACCTTGACAATCCCATTGATCTGGTGTCGTTTGCCCATTTCCTAAGAAGTAAAGTTGATTGGCACTGCCAGATTCCTCAGACTCTTCGCTACCAGTACCGTAGATTGCTAGGTTAGCACCAGTCTCATTGCGGCATTGTCCCCAAGCTGTCCCTGACTCTATCGCTGCTTTTTGAAACTCTAATTCATCAATTTGGCGTTGCACATTTGCGGGAATATTACCTTCAGCATTGTTCCTCAACTCTTTGATGGTTTTTGTCACTTCAATGTAATCGGGATTTTCCTTGTAGCTAGGATCTGCCCAAGAAGGCTGTGCGACAAGTAAATTCACGAACAAAACTGCTACTGCAAGTACAATTTTGAAAAGTTTCATGATTTTTCCCTTTTGAGAAATATGAGGTTTATTGGCAAACTTGAAGGCAGACTGGCTCATTGACATTTAAAGCTGAATTGTGTTAATAGGAGAATTTGTTGTCGTCTGCACGTGAAGAAATCAATTATGCTGTCTTGGTTTCAATCTATTTGAAAGCTTAGTTTTACTTTAGGTTTTCTAGCTTTTAGAAGCAAACAGATTTTTTTTTGAAACCAATAATTTTCAGTTATGAAAGTTCTACAGAATTAATATGCTGCTATAAAGCTATAAATAAGCCCTGAGAGTGCAAGCAATGTCATTACTGTGTAGATCGAGTCTCTTTGCTGTACAAAAGCACAAACTGAAAGTGCTACGCGAATCACAGGAATAGCTATTAATTGTAAAAGCCCAAATACAATAATACTATTATGGTTCCCTGACAAAATGCCTTTAAGGACAAGGTTGGGGGCATCTAAAACTGATGGTTGTCCTAAAAAAAACTGATAGTTAACTGGTTCTGTCCCAGAGCGAATTAAGTAGAGAATTCCACCCAATAAGACTGTAAAGCAAGCAATGAAAATGCCAAACTTTAAGAAATTGCCAAGAAACTGTTCAAATTGCTGTTCGCTAGATGTTTTCGTACAGTCAGTTTGAAATGCGGATTCAGAGATATTGCGTTCATCATTATCTTCACTGTGAATCTGATGAAAATTGGATAGATGCATCTTATAATCCTCCTGCTAGACTGTTGTAAACCATTTTCAATGCCATGACTGCTAACATTAGACTAAAGACTATTCTGAGAGTTTGAGTATTAGCCCCAACTAAAACTTTGGCTCCTAACAAAGCACCAGGTAAGACACCCAACATTACTGGCATCGTCACTCCCGGCTCGATATAACCCCACGCTAGGTATACACCCGCCGATGCGGCTGCTGTCACACCAATCATAAAATTACTAGTGCTTGTGGAAACTTTAAACGGGATACCCATAGCTCGATCCATTGCCAAAACTTTGAATGCTCCCGAACCAATGCCAAGTAAGCCAGAAATTACTCCAGCAATTACCATTACACAAAACCCAATTGATACAGAATAAACTTGGTAAGACATGAGTCCAACAGGAGTTGGATAGGTACTATTGAGCTTGAGATTAATTGCTAGGGGATCGGGTGACTTATTGTCAGTGTGTTCGGATCTGGGTTGTCCTGACAGGTAAGCTGAATAAAGTAGAACAATAGCAAGCACGATTGTGAGCGCTTTGACAGAAATTAAAGAAGCTATCATTGCTCCAATGAGTGCTCCGGTTATTGTTGCTACTTCTAAAAACATTCCTAACCGCAGATTAGTGTAGCCTTTCTTAATATATGTAGATGCTGCAGCGCAAGAAGTTGCGATGACAGACACGAGTGAAGCACCAATAGCGTATCGGATATCAATTCCAAATACCGAAGTTAATAAAGGAACAATAACGACTCCACCCCCTAAGCCAGTCAGTGCTCCTAAAAAGCCAGCTATGAATGAGCCAATACAAATTAGCAGCGAAAATTCTAGGATGTTCACAATTCATCCCCCTTTTTTGATGTATGCACAGAAAGACTACAGTTTTCTGATTGCGATTTTTATTTGCATGAAATTATTGATAGCAATGCCAAAAAAATCACTTCAAGTTCGGCACTAGTAAAATCCATAGAAATCTCTTTCTATTACTGGACTTTTGCTTGTTGCCTCGACTTGAATTGGTCAGTTCTACTGTTGTTCAAATTTCTTTTTTCAGTTAATTTTTACTTTAGAGGTTTTCAGTCAATTCAATCAAATATTTTTCTTTATAAAAAAAATAATCAAAAGTTATTCCTTCAGCGTTCGCGAAGCGCAAGCTTTACCCAGCTTATCGCTATGTCCGCCTCAATTAATCTTTTGAATTGCTCGTTGAGCTTGTATACTCACTTCTCTGTCGGGATCGTCTAGTGCTTGCTTGAGGGCGTAGAGGGCGTTAGGATCGCTCAGATAACCGAGAGCGATCGCTGCCTCTTTTCTAACATCTGAATATTTATCGGTCAATGCTGCAATCAGTGCAGGTAATAATTTGGTATCTGGTAATTTGTGCAACACTTGTATGGCAAATTTCCGAACTTGCCAGTGTTCATCCTTCAAAGCTTTTTCGACAAATGGAATTGCTTTAGGATGAGCGTGAATTGCGAGAGACTTAGCCGCATTGCGACGCACTTGCCAATCTGTGTCAGAAGTTAGCGATTGACTGAGTAAGTCCACAACACCTTCATCAGCTAAATGCCCTAAAGTCAGAGCAGCTTCACGGCGTACATTATCTTTTGAGTCATTTAACAGAAGTAAAGCTTGTGGACATTGCTTGACTTGATTGAGATAGCGGAGAGTTGTGACAGCAGTTTCTCGCAGTTGGGGATGCTCTGATTCAAAAAAACTGAGTACCGCAGGAAATGACTGAGCATCATGAATCTTCCGTAAGAGAATCAGCACATTCAGTTGTAAGTTAATGTCCTGTTGCTGTAAAGCGCTGAGCAACAATTGCAAATGTTCGGAGGATACTAGCTCACCCATGGCTGACAATGCTTCGCTACGAATGTCTTCTTCCGGTGAAGCCAGACATTCCAGTAAAGCGGGAACGGCAACGGGATTGCCTAGCTCCCATAAAGCTGTTACGGCAATTTTTTGTACAGTAACGCTTTTGTCTTTTAATACAGCAATAAGAGCATCAGTTGCATCTTCGTCTCCTAAATGTTGCAGGGCTTTAACTGCAACAAGGCGATCGCTTTCGTTGGGCGATCGCAACATTTCCAACCATTGATTTAATTCAGATTCTGAATCCACAGTCATTTGAAAATCTCACCGCAATAAAAAAGGAATTTGAACTGTAATTGCGTTTGTTGGGCATTCCTTCTGACAGGGTAAACAGAACCAACACTCGTCGTATTTCATATACGCTTTGCCCGTTTCTGGGTTTTTTGCCAAAACATCTAGGGGACAAACCTCAATACAAGCCGTACATTTCTCCAGGCATTTGGACTCATCAACAATAACTGGAACATCGACTCTTTGGTTGGTTAAAGCCACAGTCTGACTCCATTAATTTGTTACAAAGTTGTATTATTTTTTGGGTGTTCCGAATATTTTTGACCCCACCCTAACCCTCCCCTTGTAAAGGGGAGGGAACCGGATTTTTCTTGTTTCCCCCCTTTATAAGGGGGGACTAAGGGGGGTAATAATGTGATTAAAATGACAGCCAACCACTTTTCAAACATCCTCTTAGAAAAGCTGTTTTCCATAAATGAGTTGTTCATACAGTGAAACTTCCATGTAGAAGCAGTAACACGGAATAGTACGTGAAGTAAGTTGGCTTTGATAAAGTCGCGCTCATATTTGAATCCCAACTTCTTCATTACCTTCTGTGATGCTTGGTTCGTTGTCATGGTGTAGCAGACTACATCCGCCAAACCAAGTTGCTCAAAACCTAGCGTCAAGATAACCTCACCGATCTCTGTCGCTAGCCCTTGTCCCCAGAATTCAGGCATTAGTGCATAGGCTAACTCTACCTCGTCTTTACCATCTACTTGGGTGTTCCTAAGCCCACCGCGACCAACAAATCCACCGTTAGCTTTGTCTCGAAACATCCATAATCCAAAACCGTAACAGTTCCAATGGTTTAGGTTTGTTTGGAGAAACTGCCGTGTTACATTATTGGTGCGGATACCACCCAGAGTCGCCATTACCATAGAATTGCTATGCATAAGACAAAGTTCAGTGTAATCCTCAACACACAGACGATTTGCCTTCAGGCGTTTAGTATTAAATGTTTCTAGCAATTGCATAAGAACTTGACTCTGGCTTCGATGAACAGGTAGGAACTATTTTTGAGGATTAATTATTTACACCAGAACATTCATATATTACCATTAACTAGTCGTTTTACCGTATTATTAAGTTATTTTATTCATGACCACTCATTAAGTACTTTCTCGTTTTCTCGTTCCCAGGCTCCGCCTGGGAATGCCTTCATGGAGGCTCCGCCTCCTGTATGGCGAGGCAGAGCCTCGCAGACTGCATTCCCAGGTAGAACCTGGGAACGAGGTAGACGAGGTGGACGAGGTAGACGAGGTGGACGACAAAGCAAATCTATCATCTATAAAGCTTTGAAGGTGTGATAGCTCGTAAGAGTTCAGCGGAAGGTACAGCATCCCGAACATTTATCTTGCGAGGGATAACTTTTTCCTGAAAATAGAAATCAGCAACTTGCTGTTGTTCGGCAATGATGGCTGGTGTGAGTGCTCTTAACCGACGAACAGCTCGGCGTGTCACTGTTTCTAAAACGGATGGGTCAATTTTTACCTCACCAGCAAGAGCTTTGGCAGCTTCAGCTGGGTTGTTATCAGCCCATTCTCCTACTTTGTTTGCTTCCTCTAAAAACACTCGCACCAATTCCGGATTCTCGGAGACAAATTGACGTCTGGCAATATAAAATCCATTCAAGGTGTTAATACCACCTGCATTTCTGAGATTCCGAATAGGAATGCTTTTTTCCACAAGAGCTAAAAAGGGATCGCCAGCTACCCAAACCTCTACCTTGTCTTGAATAAAAGCATCACGGGCTTCAGATGGAGTTAAACCAACGACTTGAACATCAGTAATTTTTAGATTTACCTCTTTCAAAGCTTTTGCTAGTAAATAATGTGCGTTCGATCCCCTCTGAAAGGCAACTTTTTTGCCTTTTAAATCTGACACTTTTTTAATCGGAGAATTAGCTCTCACCACAATACCCTGACCCAATCCTTTACTGGGCGTGCGTCCTGCAATGTAAATAACTTCTGTAATACCTGCAGCTTGGGAAAATATTGGCGGTGTCTCTCCTACACTACCAATATCAACCTTACCTGCATTCATTGCTTCGATTAATTGCGGTCCTGCAGGGAATGGTCCTACCCAATTCACCGTTACACCTAATGCCTTAAATCGTGGCTCTACAACTTTTTTGGCTTTAACTATATCCCCAGAAGTTTGGTAAGCCAAGTTAATGACTTTTGACTTAAATCCTCCAGGTTTTGTTTGTGCTTGAACATGGATTTGATAACTTGCTAAAGATGTCGAAAGTGTAAAAAATCCCACCATGGCATATTGCACCATCCGCTTTAATGCAGTGCGACGTTGTGAAGAAAAAAGTACTTTCATATTTTTCAAATAGCCTCTTAGATGCTCAAAAAAATATCCCCTACCTCCACGTTGGCAGAGTAGCAGCCATAAATTTTGGTTTTTTTACCAAGGTTATCAAATGCAATACTGCAGAGGTTTTGCTGAAAAAATAAAAATGTGTAGCTTGGGTTTCATTTTTAAACCCAACATTTTGCTGACCTTGTTGGGTTTTGCAAAGCCTCAACCCAACCTACTAATATTCTCAGCCCTTGCAGTATCGGATTAAAATAGCTCTCAATCTACTAAAAACGGATTGAATTGCCGTATTTAATGTCTCTGACAAAAAATCTTTCCATAGTTTGATGCAAAATGCAAGTAGTGCATTAAATCTGCTGAGGAATTAGTAGTATTGAATCAAGCTGTTTTGTTTTACCTGTTGTTAACCGCTCCTTTGACGGGTGAGATGCCCGGACTACAAAACAATCACAACTAAAGGCTCACAAAACTGGAAGCCAGTGATGTGGCTGGTTTGGCACTGCCACCACGTATCGCGATCTAGGTGCGTGTTATCAAGGTCAAAAAGTAAGGCTATTTGGCATCACTCTTTCAGAGGTGGGTGTGATTGCCAGACATAAAGGCGAAAATTGGCACCTAAAATGCACGCAAAATTTGTTCCCCACACGCTATAGCGGGGAGCGCCTTATATAGCAATCCTATTTGAGATCCAAACAAGGGAGACAAGGAAGACAAGGAGGACAAGGAAGAGGTGTTTGTAAATCATTTAGGACTGCTATAGGAGGGTGATGTATTGATATAAAACTATGGAAGCTATAATAAATGGTTTTTCTGAAAGTTGCAATAATTTACAAATTTCTCACCATTTTCTCACGATTGCTATGTAATATAAATATGACTATTTATAAGTATGAGTATTGAAATTTCAAAGGAAAGGTTTTTCTAAAAGTGAATTGCAATAGTGTTTAACTATCTATCTGTCATTAATGGAAACTCTTTTGGGGCTAACAACACTACAATATCTTCTCCGTTAACTTGAATAAGCTATCTGAGGCTAGATGTAGTCCCGGAGAGTACTTCTTAACCACGGATAAAACTAATTTTCCCAGCTACGTAAAAGGTCGTAAAATCAAAACTTTGTTTCCTACTTTGCGGTCTGTAATAACATCATCCTGAAGTCAAAAGAATAAATTTATACTCCCACATACTAATGTAACATATAACCTTATCTTAACAATATACAAGATTTATTTCTATCTCTAGATGTATTGACAAAAATGCGATTTATTTTAAAATTCCGATCTATACTTGGTGACAAAGAAGAGTAATAACTTTATGTGCCAATGCAACTAACGAACAAATTGAAATATTCAATACTAGCCTTGTTAGCGCTGACAAAAAATCATGGCAGCAGTGAACCATTGCAAATGCAAGAGATAGAAGAGCTACAAGGTTTAGCCAACCGCAATCTGGAATCACTATTAACAGCTTTAAAACGTGGCGGTTTAGTTAAGAGCATACGTGGCTCGCAAGGGGGCTATTTTCTAGCGCGAGAACCTGAAGATATTACAATTTTGGACGTTTTTAATTGTGTTGAAGACTTAGATACTCTTGTATCAACAAAGTCTACTTCACCTGAAACTATAGAGAAAAATTTAATACAAAATTTACGGGTTGAAAGGTATCAAGCAGCTTTTGCGATTTTGCAAAAGTATACACTCTCAGACTTGTATCATCGACAAGAAATGCTGAGAAGAGTGCCTATGTATTATATTTAATGGCAAGCTATCCTTTTGAGATACAATTTGCGCTCGGAGATTTTTAATTGTCTAGAGGCATGAGAATCATTGGAACAGAAAACCGGGAATAGCTTAAAAAGCTTATGGTGTAAAGATTTTATTGAGTGGTTCCTGGGCGATTTGAAAAGAGAGCCTAGCAACGACTTAAAGCCCAAACAAGGAGTTCAGCACCTAAAAGCTTTTGTAGTACTCCTGTCAGATCGCTTCTCCCAGTTTTCTGTTCCGATGATACGTATACTTCAAGTCAGCCTTATTGTCCTCGGCTAGTAAAACAGGATATAGTTCGGGATTATTCATCAAATAATTTTAGAGAAAATATTTAATTCTATACAAGCCGATCGCGCCTCTCACTCTGAGGAGTCTTTAAATTATCTGTATCATTGCACAAAATAAATTTTGTTAAAAATTTGACAATTCTTAAGATTAGGTTAAACTTAAAATTCAGTGGTATTAAAGAAAAACAGTTAATAAGGTGTATTTATGGAACAATCTAATCCAAAAAACAGAGATGATTTTATCTATCCTCATGCTCGATACTACGGTAAAGTTAAGCCGGAAAATCTCGTGTTTAATGCCAATCTTCAAGAATTTACACAAAAACTAAGCATTATTGCTAATTTAGAGACTTCTGGGAAACTTTCTCCTGAAGAAGCTTACAACCAAATTGAAGCACTTTGGGAACAGTTAAAACATAGTAAAAAGATGCTTGGTATTGGTCATTCTCCTCCAACTGACCAAAATAACGCATTTTGACTTAAAATCATTCAAAATCATCTTTAATGACTTGAAACTCTTTTGAGGCTAACGACACTACAATATCTTCCGCGTTAACCTGAATGAGCCATCTTGCGCTAGTACATATCGGCGGAAATAAAGTACCCATTGTATCAGACAAAAAAGCTTCAGCATTCTCTGATGATTAGCAACATTACCATAATGATAAAACCTTCCCACTTCTGAATATTTCCTCTATTCTTAACTCTACTTTTAGGCTATTGTAAAACAGACTGAACTATCTTGATTGGGGTTATCTACTTCTATGTGTAAATTCATAAATCGTTTGTTAAAAGGCGTTTTACTGGGAATTCTTCTTTGTATTCCGCCCATAGCTATGTATTTAAGTCATCTCAATGGAGTAAAGATAGCATTAATCACTTATATAGTATCAGTTCTAGTTATACAAGAACTAATTTTTTCCGTAATAGATAGAAATAGATAGAAATTGATAAAACGAACTAATACAGGACTTATGCAACCTTAACGGTATTTTGAGGATTTCACGTGTTGCAGATCCCCAATCTCTGCCAAACCTAGAGGAAACCCTTCGCTCCCCTTAAAAAGGGGGCTATACGTAAGTTCTATTATCATTGGTTCGACTTACCTTAAGAGGTCATTGATCAAGTAAATCTTAAATAGCCAAATGTATTATGTAAGTTGGGTTGAGGAACGAAACCCAACCTACAGTGTCTTAATGTTTACTTTATAAATCATCTCTAAGAGACATGGGGTGAAACACAAAAAAACGCCGAGTGCAAGATAAATCTGGCAAAGAAAACATTATCAAACACTGTTTACTTTTCAAGTGTTGCTTGTAGGAAACGATAACCAACATCAATTTCTGTTAGCTGCCGAATTTTTCCATATTTCGCATCCCATTGACCGCTACTTAAATCTACTGCAAGAGACTTAACTGCGGGATCGATAACGTTAGAGTTGGCTAAAGCAAAAGAAGAGATTCCCGCACGTACTTCAGGTTGTAAATACAATTGTGGGCGTTTCCATGCTGCTGCTGCAAACAAATCGGACAAATCGTGAGGTAACAAAAAAGGTATGGATTCAACACTTCTTTTGGTACTTGATTGAATTAGATTAGTAAGTTCTTGAAGTGGTAGAAATCGTAGCGCATCTTCCCAAAGCCAAGGAAAGTAATCATACAACCATATCTTTTCAGCCAGCCTTATATCAAAGGTTAGCAAGACTATTGCCCCAGATTTGACAACCCGATGCATCTCGCGGATAGCTTTTTCTAAGTCAGAAAAGTGGTGAATTGTCAAAATACTTATCAACCCATCAACAGAGTTATCTGGTAGAGGAATAGCTTCTGCATAACCAGCTATCCATTTAATGTCTGGATGTTCGAGCGCTTGAGTTTGCATCACGAAAGAAGGTTCTATGGCATAGATAGAAAATCCGAGATCGGCTAATGCTAGACTGTAACCACCTGTTCCAGCACCAAGATCGGCAATAGTGCTCCCTCTTGGTAAATTTAGTAAGTGAATTAAAGTATTGACAATGCGGCGATCGGGAATACGGGTTGTAGAATATTGTTGTCCGATGGAATCATAAATAGTCATTGGTATAATTCTTGAGATAATTTTGTGCTCTCGTTTTGATACCTTTGTAATCGCTGACTTAGAGTTCCTGTATGTAATTCAAATAAATGATTATCATAGTCATGAAAATATAAGGAACGTCCTTCACCTTCCACACGGCTTCGACCTTCTTTCACTTCTATCCCAAGACTTTTAACTTTGACAGCATAGAGTTCGTAGTCATCTTCAGTTATTTTAAAAGCTATATGATTATAGGTTTTCGTGGGTAAAGGTTCCCCTTCCATGATTGCCACCCATAAACTTAAAAGCAAAAAGTAGAGCTAATAGTGGTACAAAAAGATACTATTGAAATCACTGGTTTTCACGCTCACGTTTATTTTGATGCTGCAAGTCGTGAGACGGCTGAGCGTGTACGTGAAGAATTGGGTGCTAGGTTTGAGGTACAACTTGGACGTTGGCACGATCAACCTATTGGTCCGCACCCAAAATCAATGTATCAAGTTGCATTCTCACCAGAACAATTTAGCAAAGTTGTGCCTTGGTTAATGCTCAATCGAGAGGGATTAGATATTCTCGTTCATCCCTCCACAGGTGATGATGTGGCAGATCATACCAAGCATGCTCTGTGGCTAGGAGAGAAATTAGAATTGAACATTGAGTTCTTAAAAACGATAAAAACAACATAAATAATAGCGGTTTTCAATTAAATAAAGCACAGATTTATCTGCGTTCATCTGCTACAGGCTGCGGTTCCATAACTTTTTTATATATTGCACTCAATTGAAAACCACTATATTCACTTAAGTTGAAGCAGTTTGTGGCTTACCTGTAATAGGATTTTGCCCAATACGGAGTACAAACAATGCTGCCAAAATGCACAGTACGCCCGACAAGATAAATGCCTGCATATAAGTACCTAAGGTAGTTCTCATTGTGCCTGCTGTCAGAGTTGCAGTTGCTGCCCCGATTTGATGTGCCGCCACAATCCAACCAAACATCACCCCCGCTTTTTCTTTGCCAAACACCTGGGTTGTTAACCTTACCGTTGGCGGTACTGTGGCAATCCAATCTAAACCATAGAAAATTGCGAAAATCGAGAGACCATGAAACGAAGCAAAACTAAAGGGCAAGAAAATTAAAGACAATCCCCGCAGTCCATAGTACCAGCACAACAAATAGCGATTGTTCCAGCGTTGCGAAGCGCAAGCTGTACTCAGCTTATCGCTCAGCCAACCAGATGCTGTTGTCCCCACAAAATCAAACATCCCCATGACGGCAAGCAAACCAGCTGCTTTGACTTCAGGAATGCCATAATCGATGCAAGCCGGAATCAGATGGGTGCCGATTAACCCGTTGGTGCTAGCGCCACAAATGAAGAAACTGCCTGCTAATAACCAAAAGTCCTGCTCGCGTATTCCCATTCTTAGCGCATTTAGTGTAGTCGTAATAGGATTAACTTGAGACTGTTGCGACTCTTGCACTTCCAGGGAAGTTTCATTTGTGTCACCAAAAGGGCGCAAACCAATTTGAGAGGGTCGATCGCGCATGAACAAAGCAATCAACGGAATAATCAGAAACGTGACTCCGGCGATCGCCAACGCCGCATAGCGCCAACCAAAGCGTTCCACAATGGAAGCCAGTAATGGTAAGAAAACCAATTGTCCGGTAGCTGTACTAGCAGTAAGAACACCAACTACCAAGCCTCGTCGTTCCACAAACCACCGATTCGCTACGATCGCACCCAAGACCAAGGCAATTACCCCTGTCCCGCAACCTACGATAATACCCCATACCAATACTAATTGCCATGGTTGTGACATCAGTGTAGTTAAGCTCACACCAACCCCTAAAAATGCCAAAGCGAATACCATCGTGCGCCGAATTCCTAATTGCCCATATACCGTCGCCGCAAATGGTCCAATTAATCCATAAAGGACTAAGTTCATCGAAATTGCCAACGAAATTGTTGCTCTTGACCAACCGAATTCCTGCTCTAGGGGAACCATGAAAACGCCGGGAGTTGCTCGAATTCCAGCAGCAATCAGTAGAGAAAGAAAAGTTAATCCTGCAACGATCCAACCATAGTGGAACGAGCGACGAGCAAAATAGGAGGGTAAAGACATAATTAGATAAACTACAGGTTTCAATTACTGTAAACAGTCACATCATAAACTTCTTTTGCAATATCAACCTTCACGATATAAGGTTCAACAGGACGCTTAAATAGCATTATTTCCCCCGCCTCATCTTTCTTTAAATTTACATGACAAAACCATTCTTCGTTATTCTTTTCTGGAAAGTCCAAGCGGTAGTGATATAGACCCCAACGGCTTTCCCGACGATATAAGGATGCTCGTGCAGCCATTTCCGCACAGTCACGAATGAAATGCACTTCCATACAACGCATCAGTTCGTGAGGGTCACGCGCCCCCATCTGTGCTAACGTATCGTGATAGCGAACAAAATGCTTTAACCCAATCTCCATTTTGTTACCAGACTTTGGCGGTTGCAAGTAGTCGTTGACCAGTCGCCGTAACTTATACTCTACTTGAGTGTGGGGAATTCCATTAGGTTGATTCAAGGGTGCATAAATACGAGCTTTTTCTGCTTCTAAAAAATCGGGATCGGGTTCTTGATGATTCAACTCTTGAATGTACGCGATCGCATGAGTTCCTGCTAACCGACCATAGACAAATGCCCCTATCATATAGTTATGGGGAACACTTGCCATATCACCAGCTGCATACAGCCCCGGTACTGTTGTTTCTGCCTTTTCATTGACCCAAACACCAGAAGCACTATGTCCGCTACATAGCCCAATTTCTGAGATACTCATCTCCACACCGTGCGTGCGGTAGTCTTCGCCTCTCCCTTGGTGAAAGCGCTCTCGGCTTGGGCGTTCGTTTGACCACAAAATTGATTCAATTTCAGAAATGGTATCTTCATCTAAATGGCTCATCTGTAGTTGGATTGGACCTTTACCAGAATTTAATTCTTTCCAAATTTCCAACATCATTTGTCCGCTCCAGTAATCGCAGCTAATGAAGCGGTATCCTTCAGCGTTTGTTGTATATGCACCAAACGGACCTGCAACGTAAGCACAGGCGGGACCGTTATAGTCCTTAATGAGGGGGTTGATTTGAAAGCATTCAATATTGCTGAGTTCTGCTCCTGCATGGTAAGCCATTGAATAACCATCCCCTGCATTGGTAGGGTTCTCATAAGTCCCGTAGAGATAGCCAGATGCAGGAAGCCCCAAGCGTCCGCAAGCTCCCGTACAGAGAATAACAGCTTTTGCCTGAATAATGACAAAATCTCCGCCACGCACGTCAAACCCAACTGCACCAATTGCTTTTCCTTCTTTCACTAACACCCGAGTTGCCATGACGCGGTTAGTTACGTTTACCTTATGGCGTTTAACTTGTCGAGTGAGAATGGGTTTGAGGTCTTTGCCTTCTGGCATGGGTAGTACATACTTACCTACCCGATGAACTTGCTTGACATCATAATTCCCTTGAGGATCTTTTTGGAACTTTACACCCCAACTTTCCAATTCTTGAATTGTTTCATAACCAAGCTTTGCTGTTTGATAAACAGCTTTTTGATGGAGAATACCATCGTTGGCAATGGTGATTTCGCGGACATATTGTTCTGGGGTGGAGTGTCCCGGAATAACTGCGGTATTCACACCATCCATTCCCATTGCGATCGCACCACTACGACGAATATTTGCCTTTTCCAGAATCAGAACATCTGCATTTGAAGAAGCTTGTTTTGCTTTAATAGCTGCCATTGTCCCTGCTGTACCGCCTCCAATGACAAGCACATCTGTTTTTATCCACTGCGTATTTACATCCATATCCTTAAAATCCCTAATAAAGCACGCCTCATCTTCTCCTGTTTAATGGCAATTCCAAACAATTTCTTTGACACTAATTGGAATTGGTTTTGGCAACTCCAATTAAAAATACAGTATTCTTATCAAGATACCGCATCTTGTCTGTATTTGGTCATAATAATTTCAGTAAATACCTTTTGCTCATTTGTGAGATATGGCAATTACCGTTCGCTTGATTGCATATGACGAACTCCCACAACTTCTCTCCTTGTACAGCCACTTGAATCCTGTCGATGCGCCTTTGCCATCAGACGATGTGTTGCAGTCCCTGTGGGATAAAATTCTGTCCGATCCGCGTCTTTATTACATAGTAGCCGAGCTTTCCAACCAATTAGTAGCAAGCTGTAACTTAACCATTGTTCCCAACTTGACACGCGGCGCACGTCCATACGGAATTATCGAAAATGTTGTCACCCATTCTTATTATCGACAGCAGGGAATTGGTACGCAAGTGCTGCGTTATGCTTTAAATCTTGCATGGAAGCAACAATGTTACAAAGTTATGCTTCTGAGTGGCTCAAAACGTGAGGAGACATTACGCTTTTACGAGCAAGCAGGATTCCAACGAGGAGTGAAAACTGGATTTATTGCTTTTCCAGCAGAAGAATTCAAATCTAGTTCGGTTGATATAAATCCCAAATAACTAAACAGAGACAAAAAATTACCAGTCATGCTTAATACTTTCCGTTTCAGGAATTTTTCGCTGTACTACATAGGTCAAGCAATTTCTTTGGTTGGAACATCCATGACTCAGGTGGCGACTGCTTGGCTTGTGTATCACCTGACTAGTTCTGCTTGGTTGCTTGGTCTTGTAGGCTTTGTTACCCAAATTCCTACTTTTGTTTTGATTCCTCTAGGTGGAATTGTAGCCGATCGCTGGAATCGTCACCGCATCCTCACAGTCGCCCAGATTCTGGGAATGCTTAAGTCTTTAAGCTTAACGTCGCTGGCTCTAACAAGTACGATAAACATCTGGCACATTATAGTTCTCTCTTTAGTGCAAGGGATCGTCAATGCTTTTGAGATTCCAACCCGACAAGCATTTTTACCAGAAACAGTTGGAAGGGAAAATCTTGAGAATGCGATCGCTTTATATTCGTCCTTGGTTAGCGTTGCGACTATGGTTGGACCCGCAGTAGCAGGCTTGTTGAATGCAGCATTTGGAGCAGGCGTTTGTTTTGCGATCGACAGTATCAGTTACATCGCTGTAATTATTGCCCTCCTCGCAATGCGGCTTGCTCCTAAAAAAGCCATCATTTCTACACGGAAACCTCTAGTAGAATTTAGAACAAGCTTTATCTACGCCTTCAGTTTTCTGCCAATTCGGTGGGTTGCGATTGGAGCGGCTTTAGTTTGCTGTGTCTGGGGATTTTTCCTCGCCTTGGGACCCATTTTTGCTGCCGAAGTTTTGCAAGGAGGACCCAACACATTTGGCTTTCTTATGGCGGCTTCAAGTGTTGGAACGTTAATCGGTGGAATTTACTTGAGTGGACGCCCAAGTAAGTTTGGGTTTGAGAAAGCCCTGGCATTTGGACCAGTTCTCATGGGAATGAGCTTAATCGTTTTCGCCTTGTCCCACATCTTATGGCTTTCACTGCTTGCGCTCGTAGTAGCTGGTTTCGGTTTTATTTTGCAAATCATTTCGGGTCGCACGGTACTCCAGTTATTGGTTACAGATGAGATGCGCGGTCAAATTACGGGTCTTTATGTTATGGCATCTACTGGAGCAGTTCCTGTAGGCAACTTAATTGCTGGTATCTTGGCTAGCTACATTGGTGCTGCTAATACCGTCATCTTTGGTGCGAGTGCCTGTATTGCAGGTTCGCTCTTCTTTATGCAGCAGCTTTCCGTATTTCGGGATCTAGTTCATCAGAATCTGCTCAATGCTAATGAATCTCATATTAAGGAGAAGTCTTCGGGCAAGAACCTTCCTTAATTTCTAACAAAGGCGCAAGAGCAGTACGTTGCACTTTTCGATCGATACCATCTCCCTTAAGAATAATTGGAGCACGCGATTGAATAGACTCGCGTACTGAAGAACAACCAAGAGATGGAATGACTTCTGCTAATACAGGAAAAAATTCCTCATTTAATTTATCTAGTGATGGTCTTATATTTTTCTTCAAATCTGGGATATTAGTAAAAAATTTTATTCCTTGCTTTTGCCAAGTTTGAAAATCAGCTTTCTGTATTTGTTTTCCAGCTTCTATCTGTCCTTGAAAAAAAGCTGTAACTGTATCAGTTTGGATGTTATAAACTCTTGCTTGCTGACGTACTTTTGTTATTAATTCCTGTTCGCGCTGGCGGTCTTCTATAGGGAGTTTCTTATTCCATTTCCATCTGGCAACATCATGAGCAATCATCAATCGCTGTTGCATAAGTTGTAATAAATTGTGGACTTGTTTTTGTTGATGTACAAATGTCTTTGTGGAATTTAACTGTTGATGACGCGAGACAAAATAATACTTTAACGTTCCCGCAACTAGCGCACTCATAACAAACAACCCCAGAAAAATCGGAACGGTTTGCAAAAAGATAGTTTTTCGGGTGTGATTGGCTGTCATTTTTAGTTATAGTTTTGCTATAGCAATCCTAGTTCAATTGTGAGAGATTAAGTAGTAATATTGTGTCAATTCAAGGTTCAATTTCATTGAGTTCTAGAAATTAGAAATCTCGGCTATACAAATAAAACAGGCGCTAGGCAGGTTATGTTAATAAAGTCCATCTAGGAAGGCTTTGTTTATATAGTAGCAAATTCTGTTCGCCTTCTTGATTATAAATTTCTCACGACTCATTTCAAACGGCACGTATTGTCTCGTATTTTTTTAATCAGATCTGAAAATATAGAGTTACATATTGTTGCTTGGGGGTTGTATTTCACCTGGTGTTGTGTAATTATACTATAAATAAATACGGTAAATCAGTCAATTAACCGTATTTAAGTATCACAAATACCGCACAAACAAACTATCCAAAGTTTTAAAGGTCGAGCACAGGTATTACGAGTAAGCCGTACTTGTTGTAAAACAGCAGGCATTGTTAAAAATAGATAAAGTTTTGTTGCTTCGATTCAACACCGCTCTGTAACGGGACTAACTAGGTTAAGAACAACAGACTTCCTACAAAGTCTGGCTCGATGTTTGTGAGAGATTGACGACAACTAAAAGTCAACGAGTGACACCAGTATGGAGAAATCGCCATGACAATTGCACTTGAGCGTCCTAAAAAGAAGACTCGGTCAGCACAGATTCGGGAGCAACTAGGTTATCCTATCATTGATACCGATGTACATACTCAGGAATTTGAACCAGCTTTTCTTGACTATCTGGCTCAAGTGGGCGGTTCTAAAATTGTCGATCGCTTTTTGAATCACTTCTACTTTGGCATAGAGTCAGATGATACTCGTGTTGCTTACGCTTTCCATCAAAAGGCAAATCCATTTGGCGATACCTGCGGTGGGCAAAGCCAACGCGTTAAAGCATTTTTGGGTTCCGATTCCGGTCATTGGGATGTACCTGATATTACAGCTGTGGTCTCTAACGCTTACAGCATGGTAGAACGGGGAATTCTTAGTAAAGAAGACTTACGTTATTTCTTATCTATTCATCCTTTGGAGTTGTACACCAGCCTCAATCGTGACTTCTTTAAAGGTACGGCAATTGAGAAAGAAGCGGAAGAATACTTGCGGGTTAGGGATTAAATTTTGCTCTCTCGTTCCCAGGCGGAGCCTAGGAATGCAGACAGCGAGGCTCTGCCTCGCACTCCAGGTAGAGTACAGGAGGCGGAGCCTCCCGTAAGGCATTCCCAGGTTCTACCTGGGAACGAGAAATAAAAAATAATCCCCAGTCTCTAATCCCCAATCTCTAATCCCCATTGGGTACAAGGGCTAAATGCGTTTCAGGTAGGTTAATACTACCTGAAACTTTCTTAAAACTTTATACAGAAACGGTATCTATATATGGTTGTTACAGTCAGAACTCAATCTTTCAGCATTTTTCACAGCATTAAAGCGCTTATAATACCAGGAATACTAACCATTGCAACTTCGTTCACTTTAATTAGTTGTAGTGGAGATAACTTAAAAACAGAGACAGAAACACAATCTTCTGCTCGCCCAGTGTCAGATAATACTAAAACATCTGGTATCAAGACAAAAGTACTCCGGATGGGGTATCAACAAGCAGGCGATTTGGTTAGGGTCACGAAAGTCTTGGAAAAGCGTCTAGAACCTTTGGGGGTCAAGGTAGAATGGGCGCAATTTGCCCAAGGTCCTCAACTGATGGAAGCTATGAATGTGGGTAAAGTGGATTTGGGTTCTGTGGGAGAAACTCCGCCTATTTTTGCCCAAGCAGCCGGTGCTGAAATTGTCTATGTTGTTGGTAGACGGCGCACTGAAAAGACTGGTCGAGGTAGTGTCATTGCTGTTCCGCCAGATTCACCCATTAAGACTCTAAAAAACATTAAGGGGCAAAAAGTCGTTTTCCAAAAAGCTTCTGCATCACACTACTTTATTCTAAGAGCTTTAGAAGATGTGGGTTTGAAATATAGTGATATTCAAGTTTTAAGTATACCTAACGTAGAAGCTCGCGCAACATTTCTGGAAGGAAAAATTCCTGTTTGGGTGACAGGAGATCCCCATCTAGCTATAGCTGAAAGAATGGGTAAAGTTCGGGTTCTCAGAACTTCTCAAGGGCTTGATTCTCCTGGTGGATACTACATAGCAGGAAAACAATTTGCTATAGATAACCCTGAATTATTAAGGATAGTGATTGAAGAAATAGACAAAATCGAGCGATGGGCTGAAGCACATCCTAAAGAGACAGCAAAGTTAATCGCACCAGAACAGAAACTACCTCCGGATGTCATTGATTTGGTAATTAGCCGTCGTACCTATGGATTGAGAGCAATTTCTCCAGATTTAGTGAAAGAACAACAGCGAGTCGCTGATTACTTTTATAGAAATGGTTTACTTCCGAAGCCTCTTAATATTCAGGAAGCTTTGCTGACACCTCAACAATATGCAGCAATTACTCCTCCAACAATTAGTCAGAAATAGCTAGATGTAGGTAGGGCTAAAGCCCACCATTCGTGCTTTGGTGGGCTTTAGCCCTACCTACGGATTGTTGGTTACTGTTAAACCCATTTTTACATATACCGAATGTAATATACTTCGCATTTTAGACTCCTGTCGGGAGAAATAAAAAGCTCCCAAAAGACAACACATACCACCAAAAAATAGAGCATTAGCAACTCCCATTTGATTTGTTAATCCTCCAAAAAACAAATTACCAAAAGGTAGTATTCCCAAAAAACCTGTTGTAAATATACTTGTCACTCTACCTCGTTTATCTTCGTCTGGCAAAATTGATTGAACAAAGTTACCGATTGCAGCCAGAGTTAAAGTATTACTCATTCCTACTAGAAAAATTAAAACCAAACAAATTTCTAGATTGGTAGAACGAGAAAAAAGCATCAAACCCAAGCCTAAAATTACCGTAGAACGTGTTATCACTTTTTCTAAGCCTATGACTTGCTTGCGAAGAATAAGATAAAAACCTGCTATTATCGAACCCAGTGCTGAAGCGGTCATCAGCAATCCCATAGTCTCAGCATTACCAGATAAGATTTTTTGAGTAAAAATAGGCATTAAATTAACATGGGTCATTGCCATAAAACAGATAACGATTTGTAACACAAAAACATATCTGATAGGCAAAAAATTATATGCAAAAACAAACCCTTCTTTTAAATTTTTTAAAAAAGGAGTTTTTTTAGATGAAGACTCTTTGGGAACTGCTCTAATATGGGTAGTTAAAATTGCAGATATAAAGGGTATATAGGTAACAGCATCTATTAAAAAACAAGCGGCTGCTCCAGATCTAGCAAGCAATATACCTGCAATCATTGGACTGGCAAACTTAGCTGTATTAATCGAGAAAGAATGGATAGAAATTGCGCTGTAAGTCTCTGCTTTATTCTCTACTAGTCTGGGAATTGTTACCAAACGTGCTGGTAGATCAAAAGCTTTTATTGTCCCCTGAAGAGTACCAATGACAATAATCCATATAACGTTGAGATGACCGTTAAGAGTCAGAATAGTTAGCATAGAGGACAAAAGAATAGATAGTAACTGAGTTGCTAGTAACACATATCGCAAATTCCAGCGATCCAACAAGACTCCTACTAAAGGTGTAATAATTAGCCCCATAGCTTGATTGGTAAATCCAGCAACACCAACTAACACGGCTGAATTAGTTAATTGATAAACCATCCATACCAAGGCTATTTGGGTCATCCAAGAGCCAAAAAAAGATACACTTTCTCCAATTACGAAACAACAGACATTTAAAGATTTCAGAGCAGGTGGAATTTGAAAAGAACCAAATCTCAGTTTACCTTCTTCAAAATGTTCTCTATGACTTTGTCCCATTAGTGTCTTCCTTTTGTAAACGTCTACAACCTTTTTAGGGCGGTAAGAAGCTCAAGCGTACTTGGAAATTACAAGTCCACTCGTTCTGCAATTGTATTAGTCGAACTTATATTTAGTCACACAAATACTTAGTATTCTTACTATTTAGTGAAAAAAATGCGATCGCATATCAGTTACGAATTGCAACTGCTTATTGACTACCAGTTTACTATCTAGACTGAACTAGTACAATCATCAGAAGTAAGAAAGCAGGGGCAAAAAATGCTTGATTTACGCCATCACGTACTTGTTGAAAGTTGCCTCTGCAAAGTCAGACAAGACTATAAGCCATAGAGCCTGTTCTAAATATTTAGTTACACTAATTCTTAGTTTCTCATATTTTTTTGTAAAGTCAAGAAAAAAAAAATACCGCCTTGATATTCAAAAACGGTATGACTCATACACCGATCGAGCCGCTTAGCACAATAGGACAATCAAGCTTCATCTAGCAAGTCTGGCTGAACATATGAGAGTTCGTTTCCAATACCAAGTTCTTTTTTACTGCGTTTTAACTGTTTCCAAAGAGCTTTAATCTGTTCGTAAGCTTCGTTTGGTTCAAGTTTTCCACCAGTTTGGAGACTGGCAATATAACTGACTTTATGAGAAAATTCTTGAAGATTGGCGTTAAACACCAAATGCTCGGGTTTAAGTTTACCCCGATAACTAGCGCGAGGGCAAAGGAACCTTTCCATATCTCTGTGCTTGTCGAATTGTTCCATAAATTCACCACCTTATTTATAGGTGTTTTTAATACCTTTTAACCTGTTCTTAACTCAAAGAACTTTTATAACACGCTAGTGGATAGGTGAATGTATAGCATCTCCCAAAAGACAGGTTTTTAAGTAGCCTTGGCTAAGAGAGGTCATCTCGTTTGAGTAAAGGAAAGAGCGTGATACCAATAGACGCAAGTGAGTCAACAGCGCCTTCTTGTCTGTCAATAACGCAAAGTGCCGAATCAATTTGAGCACCAAGTTCACGTAGTTGACGGGCTGAGATGACAATCTGACCTCCAGAGGTGACTACATCTTCTACAATTAAAACTTTGCGACCATTGACTTGCGTCCCTTCGCTTACACGAGCAGTTCCATATTTCTTTGCCTCTTTTCGGACAAAAGCAGCAGGTAAGCCAGAGTAATGTGATAAAAGCACTACAATTGGAATACCGCCAAGTTCAAGACCTGCAAGGACTTCAGTGTCGTTTGGAATGCGCTTGACCAATTGTCTAACAATAGAATCAAGCAAGACAGGATCGCAACAAAATTGATACTTATCAAAGTACTCATTTGCTATCTTTCCAGACCGTAGGGTGAAAGACCCAGTAAGGTGAGAAACTTCGTAAATTTTCTTTGCTAGTTCATGTTTATTTGTTATGCTCTTATTCCCTCGATCGAAATCTTTCATGTATTCATCTCGTCCTAAGAGGATGTTTAAAAAGTGGTTGGCTGTGATTTTTCTTGCATTATTACCCCCCTTAATCCCCCCTTGGAAAGGGGGGAAACAAGAAAAGTTCAGTTCCCTCCCCTTTCCAAGGGGAGGGTTAGGGAGGGGTAAAAAATATTTGATACATCAATCATAACTTTTCAAATATCCTCTAAGAGTTTTGCTGATAGTTAATATTGTGCCATACTACTACTAGCCTTCTCAAATACAATGATTAAAGCTATCCTTTTTGACTTAGATGGAACTCTTCTCGATCGCGAGACTTCTCTGAAACAATTTATCTCAACTCAATATAATCGATTACCAGCATTGCATCATATTTCACAAGACAGTTATGTTTCCAGATTTATAGAATTGGATTGTCATGGTTATGTTTGGAAAGACAAAGTTTATCAAAGCCTCGTGTCAGAGTTTTCTATTGAAACCTTGAATTGGCAGGACTTACTACAGGATTATGAAAAGGAATTTCTTCATTACTGCATTCCCTTTTCTAACTTATATTCCACCTTGAGTACTCTCAAAACAAAGCAATATTTATTAGGGATTGTAACGAATGGTTTAGGAACATTTCAGAGGCGCACGATTCAAGGATTGGGAATTGAAAATTATTTTGAAACCATTTTAATTTCAGAGGTTGAGGGCGTAAGAAAACCTGACCCAGAAATTTTCCATAGAGCATTGCACAAATTAGGCGTAACACCCGAACAAAGTGTATTTGTTGGAGATCATCCTACTGTTGATGTTTTAGGAGCCAAAAATATTGGTATGAAGGCAATTTGGAAGCGCGATCGCCACTGGGCAGAACCAGTTAAGGTCGATGCAATCGTCGAAGATTTAAGTATGTTACCAGAAATCATTCAAATGTTTAATAATTCGTAACACCTTCTCTTAACCGAAAGCGCAACGGCATTCCATCGACCGGATAAATCAAAAGGTTTTGCTGTAACTGTTTTATTACATCGAACTCAGGTTGCCCAATGGAACCTTTTCCTATTGCAGCATTCGGTTGAGACAATGATGGAATAACTTTAAACCTTCTGGCTCTTGATAGTTTTGTGGCAACAGGGCAATTAATGCATGCTGCAATGCTTCTAAGGCTGTGCTCACTTCCTGTCGTGTTGGTCGGTTGGATTGAGGAAAACACAAAGGTTCACCGAATCGTATGGTTAACTCTTTTCCCAAATAAAGGTTTTTTGTTCCAATCAGCCCAACTGGTGCGATTGGCACTCCTGCTTTCAATGCGTAAATGACAGCCCCTTGTCTTAGCGGTAAGTGAAGTTTCCCCTCATTTGTTCCCAATCGTCCTTCTGCAAATAGGAGGATACCATTGTTCTGAGCAAAAATTGTCTGAATGGCACTGTTGATTTGTCGCAGTATTTGAATCGAATTTCCCGTTGGAACATCTTGTTCGATCGCTTGAGCCAGATCGTGCAAATCTTCCCTTCCTACTTTAGCGTCTTCTATCACTGCCATCTCTTCTTTCCAACGACGTTCTATAGGAATAACACCACCTGCAAAATTCAAAATTTGGCGCTTCCACCATTTGTTGTAGAGTGTACGTGCGTCACCAAAAATGTAATAGTAGGGTGATGGGGGAATTTGAGACAGCAGTAGAAAAGGGTCGATATGATTGAGGTGATTGGCAGCAAGCACCGCAGCACCATGAGGCAGGCGTTCCAAATTTTCAACCCTAACTTTAAAAAGTGTTTGAATGAACGCCCGCAGGACAAAACGACGAGTAGCGCCACTTGCTCTAGATTCAGAACCTCCCTCACTCAGAACTGTCATTTGCTGAAGCGCTTCTTGAATTGCATCACGAACCGCTCGATTGCGAGACATTGCAAGTCCTTCTCTGGCTCTTTGGATTGTTTCAAACCTCAGAGGTGGCAAGTCATCTCTTTCTACGTTATTTTCCCGATCTCCGGATGAATCCAGAAGAGGACGTTCGCTCATAGGTAGAAGCTAAATACTCACAACGTATCACAGAAAAAACCATCTTGCCTGTAATGCTTAAAGTTTAACAAGCTTTAACAAAACCAAACCCTATCTGCTGTACGTTCGCTCATTTTTGAAGGGAGAGAGGAATTAATGCCTGACAGGGTAAGGAAAAACCTCATAAGGGATGAGATTGTGCTAATACCGTGTAATACGTGGGAAAGGGTAGAAGAGAGTAACAGTGTAATACATGGAAAAAGAAAATGAGGAATTCCGTGTATTACATGGGAGGGGAATTCCTGAGCGAGGGTGTTACATGAAAACAGGCTCTTCTGTGTAATACAGGGTACGGCAGCACTATTCCAAGTTAGATTTACGATGTAATACACGGTAAAGACTCATGTTGAAATGGGATTTCAATTGCGTGTATTATCCGACCGCAAGTGGTAAAATCACGTCGAGCTACCCACAGAATCTACCTGATAAAGGGAAGAGGGCATTTTCATGAAACAAAGAATTTGTTTTTGTAGCTCAGACAAAGGCGTCATGAAGATGGTAGAATCAGGTAAAAAATAGAGAGTTAAATTACAAAAAGCTTTGAGCATTTTCTCTGCTGATGGGCGTTCAGTTTTTCGCTTGGGATTGCCATCGTAAAGACCAGCCAACGATTGTTGAGTTTCTATAAGTGCCTGCCGTACCACAAACTCCATCAAAGTAAATACCCGCAAAGCGATGTTCAATAAGAACATCAAACCAGTGATTCGGTTTTGGTCTTGGAAATAAATGGGTAAAGCGGGCAAACAACCCCTTTTAAAACGGTGAAACCCTCGCTCTAAAAGCCATTCGTCTCGATAATACGCTACGGCTTGTGAGAGACTCAGTTGAGTAATTGGCGCATTAGTAACATACAATCGCCACCCTGCCAAAGTTTCTGCCTCCTTTATCGCGTCATCAACTTGCTGGATATGAAGTTGAAGACAAATACTAGTAGTCTGTCACATCAACTTTGCTGGGTAAGACACTTGGGTATAAGCGCTCCATCTTTCTCCGTGCATCAGTAGTCTTAAAGCGCCAATTTACACTGGCATAGACAGCATTCCGTTGTTGTTCCCAACTAGCGATTTCCTGCGACAACGTTTGTACGTCTTTGATCCGTCGCTCTAAACACTGTCGGGATAAAACAGAAAATTCAATTTCAACTTGATTTAACCAACTGGCGTGTTTTGGTGTGTAGTGAAACTCTAATTTTTGGATAATTCGACGCGCTTCTTGTGGCTCAAAAACTTCATACAAAGAGGCTGGATTATGTGTATTCAGATTATCAAGTACTAGACGAATAACTTCAGCTTCTGGGCAATAAACATCTACTAAATCCTTCATTTGTTTTGCAAAATCTACTTTTGTCCTCTGTTGTGTCACTTCCATATGTCGCCAACCTGCTAATGGTTGAAAGAAAGCAAATATATTGACACTACCATTTCTTTTATACTCGTAATCATATCGAAGATGTTGTTCTGGCTCGGCTGGTAAAGGTTCTCTGACATCTTCTAACAATTGATATGGACGTTCATCGAAACAAACTACCGGACGTTTTGGATCGTAAGGTTCGCCATATAAATCTAACAAATCTTCCATCCGTAAAACATACTCGGCATCCACCCTAGGTATACACCACTGTTCCTTTAGCCACGGCTTGACATCGTTTTTTTTAAATAGGAACGCACAGTTTCATAACTAACAGTATCCACAACATCTAAACTCACTATCCGGTCTGCTAAAAGCCGTAGTGTCCATCTTGTACGTCCATCCGGAGGTTCTGAACACGCTGTTGCAATCAGAAATGCTTCTTGAAAACCATCGAGTTTTCGTGGTTTGGGTGGATGCTCGCGATCGCTCAGCGTAGCCTCAATTCCACTGTTAACGTACTTGGCGCGGGTGCGCTCAACTGTCGAGATGCTGACTCGCAATCTGTCTGCGTTAGCGAAGCTCCTCCGCCTGGAGGCTCGCTTTGTCTGTCTCTCCCTCCCATGCCATCAAAAGTATATGGGCGCGGGTAATACTTCTGGCTTTACTTTTGCCGCACCTAATTAGCGATCGCAGTTTTTCTACTTCCTCCTTAGTTAAATTTACAGTATATTTTTTTGCCATGATGTCACCTTGACCACTTTTGTAAATAGCTTACCATAACATCAGCGCCACCCAGCAAAGTTGATGTGACAGACTACTAGTGACTTCTTGAGTTGGAGAATTTTTTGATGGTCGTCCTCGTCCGATATAACGAGTCTGTTGAATGATTTGTTCTGTAATGCTGGTCTTGAAGAAATCTTTGACACGATAGCGCTCAAGTATGTTTTCTACTTTATGAGCTAATGCTTGTGGATCCTCTCCTGGTTTGGCTGCTAATTTATCTAGAGCAGTTTGAGCGCTCAAGATGCGTTGCTGTTGACCACGGATAGCAGATGCTGCAAAGCTTTGGGAATAAACTACCAAATAGCGTTCATGCCAACGTACCCACTTGTTAGTTTCTTCGTTGAACCAAAACTTGCCTAACTCCACTTCAAAGCCTTTGGACACAGCTGGTTCTTCTTCATCTTGTCGCGGTAAACGAATCTCCTTGATTTCTGCGGGCGGTAAGAGTACCCATTGCTTCAAATATTGGGGGTGTTGCCCACTCATGGGAACAGGGAAGCAGTAAATACCTCCGTTTGCTGCAATGGCACCACGAGTTGCAATCGAACCTGCTTTACAATCGGCAATAAAGACGAACTTTTTATGCCCAATTACTTTCACCATTTTTTCCCAAGTGGGAAAATATATTGGGTCATCAGCTCCATTCCCTTCAAGGGTGGCGCTGACTAATGGCATTCCCATTGGGTCGAGAGTTGCCAGTAATTGACGGTATTGCAATAAATCTGGACGCCTGTCTTTGGAATAGCCATAACTT
The DNA here is from genome assembly GCF_009725235.1 of Scytonema sp. UIC 10036. The sequence continues at coordinate 20,776 of NZ_WJFC01000065.1, read as the reverse complement.
AGTAGATTTTCTTCTAGTGAATCTCCTTGAGTATGATTCACACTAAAACTAGTTGTATCCGCTCGTGCTATAACAGTTGGCAATTCGTAGGCACGAATCAGATGCCGTCCTAACTTTATCTCAATTTCCACTCTTGCGTGTGATTGCTTCCCTAGCTCTTCGACTACCCTTGCCAATCGGTCATCAGTAGTATCTTTTTCCCCTATCGACCACCCTGTAGTTAACTCTAAAATCGTTCGATGTGTTTGCACCCAAGGTTCCACAGCACTCAACCGATGGTCTGACTGGGTAATGATGTATGTTAATAACAATACACCTAATTGACCGTAACTTAGCCCTTTGTGATTTCCGTGTGGTTCGGTCAGTTTTTGGTCAATACATTTGGCTATCTCCATCTGTTTGAGCCACTCCACTATCACAGGAATATCGTCAATGCGCTCAGAAGTTATTTCCATTATTTTTTCTGCGCTAGTCATGTTGGCAAATACGGATTGTTACGTATACTAGCTTAAGAGTGCCGCAATAAAATCATTGAGGGCTTTCAGTGCTGCTTTATAGCCAGGAGCTTGCTTACCTAATTTTAATTGTCGTAAAACTTGGTCACGTAAAGTTAAGAGTGTTGCCTCCTGCCGTGGCGTAGTCGCAAGTTCAACAACAGTAGTTTTGGCTTGATCTACCGATTCTTTCTCCCGTGTATTACTTGGGTAGACATTACCCCTAATTACCTTTTCCAAGTAATCCGCTCTACTCATCCCCAAGCACTCAGCAGCAATCCCTAAAGCTTTCCAGCTTTCATCAGTTAATCTGACTGAGCGTACTTGACGATAATCATCGTCCTTGAGGGCAAACTTCCCTTGAATGTCCCGCTTCAACATAACTCGGATTCGGTGTATTACACCGTAAGTTTAACGTTAAATTGGTGAAGGATAGAATGTAACTTGCGTATTACACTCAAGGCACACTCACAACCAATCCTTACCGTGTATTACATGGAAGGCCCTAATTCCTTTCTTCCATGTAATACACGGTGGGGGTTTTAGCAGATCCACAATCTTATTGAAACCTTACCCAGTCAAGCATTAATTCCTCTCTCCCTTCAAAAATGAGCGAACGTACAGTATCTGAGGTATCACTACCTGAATAAAGTAGAACTTAAAAAAACCTTAAAAAAGTAGTGTTCAACTTTACCGGCATTGCTGAAATACTTGTGATTCAATAGTGCCAAGGAGCGATAAGCGTTTATCAGAGATTTGAACAATGGAACATCGCGAAGGCACCCTCAAAGGAGTGAGAGGGCTGAATATCTATTATCAAAGTTGGCATCCACTCACTCATCCACGTGCGGTTGTAGTGATTCTACACGGTTTGGGAAGTCACAGTGGTTTGTTTGGTAATGTAGTTCACCACCTCATTCCTGCTGGATATGCAGTTTATAGTTTGGATTTGCGCGGACATGGGCGATCGCAAGGTCAGCGAGGACATATCAATACTTGGTTTGAGTTTCGAGAAGATCTCAAAACCTTCCTCAAATTGATTGAGACACAAGAACAAGGATGTCCACGCTTTCTTTTAGGTCATAGTCTTGGCGGAGTCATAGTTTTAGACTACGTTCTGCGCTTTCCAACTGCAATCCAAGGTGTCATTGCGATGGCTCCACCGTTGGGTCAGGTTGGTGTTTCATCCGTCAAGTTAACTTTAGGACGAACACTCTCACAGGTTATGCCACGCTTCACTCTCAATACTGGTTTTGCTGGTGCTGCAACTTCTAGAGATAACAATGTAGTCGCAACCTTTACTCAAGATGGATTTATGCATTCCAGGGTCAGTGCGCGTCTTGCAACAGAACTTTTTTCTACCGCTGCTTGGATTCAAGCTCATGCTGATGAATTACAAATACCTCTATTAATTCTTCATGGTGGAGCCGATCGCATTGCACTTCCTGAAGGGAGTCATGTTTTCTTTCAAAAAATTAGCTTTCCAGATAAAGAGTTTTATGAATATCCAGAAAGCCGTCACGCCCTTCATCGAGATGTTGACTATCAGGAGATATTAACAGACTTAGAAAATTGGCTGGAAAGACACGTCAAAGGAGGCACTTTACTTCCATTTAGAAGACGCTCTCTGGAAATGAATCTATGTTGGGCTAAGTACATGTACTCCTGCTCCGTTTGCGAGCGGGAGTACTAATATAAAAGTAACGATAAATTTTTTTAGAAACAAGTTATGTCACATATCACAAAATTCAAAACATACTGAATCAGGCATATATATAAAAATAAGAGTTCTACCCCATTGATGTGGGATTGTGGGGTAAAAACTTTAAGTGTCTTGCGATCGCGAACTCTTTTTTGTCAAACAATATAGAAATGCTAGTGAAGAAATCATTAATAATATTCATTCTTGTATGAATGTGATGAAAGAAAATTCGATTCCTGTTGCTACACCAATTGCACCAAGCAACAAATTAATAAATTTAGAGAATATACGAGTTTATAATTTTGTTGAAGGTTCCAGTTATATTTCCACAAACGAACAACTTATCGAAGTTGCTCAAATCTATAAAAAACTTATCTATTTAGGTTTAAAAAATAAAAAAATACTAGACATCGAAAACTATGTAGAAGGCTTTCGTAAAATACCCAATATTCTCGATGCTTGGCAAACTCAATTCGTTAAAAACAATGAATTTCAAGCAGAGCGTGCTGCAAAGACAATGAAAGTATTATCAAATTATTTTTGTGAATCAATGCTAAACTTTCCTCAAAATCTCATGCTATTTTGTCCCATACATAGTGATTTTACTGAAAGAAATCTACTATTTCAAGGTGACAAAATTATTTTAGTCTGTGATTGGCAAGCTCACAATTACAGACTCCTACTTGAGCAAATCTATTCAACAATTGCTAGATTTTGTACTGTTCAACCTTTAGAAGGGGTTTTAGATAAAAACCGTTTAGTACTTTTTTTATCTATTATAATTGACGAAAATGATGAATTAAAAGATTGGTTTTGGAAAACCAGACATTGGTTTAGCGTCTTGGCGGCTTCAACACACTTGCGTCTTATGAATTTTCGGTTAAATATGTTTTTTGTCGAGAAAAGAAGATTAGATTTGGTGGATAAACTCTTATATTGGGCTGTGGATTACTGTGAATGGTTGATATTGAACCAAAAGCCATTATCTCAATGGATCGAAGAAGCGTTAATTTCTAAGTGAAGCAACCTCAACCACTCATTTTATGCTGTGAGATCGCTGCATTTAGAGATTTGACTTACTATCTATAACCAAGGATGACGTGGTGGAAGAACGTTGTTAAGAAAATAGTTACCGACAGCGTAGTATTTCCAACGGACTGGATCGTGCAATGTATGAGCACGAGCATTGCGCCAGTGGCGATCGTAATTGTATTCTTGTAAAGTAGACTTAGTCCCAGCCAATTCAAATAGTTTGTTGGTTGCTAGTAGAGATGCCTCTGTTGCTTGTGCTTTTGCTTCTGCAACAGCAATGGAAGCCTCTGCCACACTAGTTTCGTTTAAATCGGGGATTGCTCGGTCGATATACTCACCTGCACGGCGTAGTAATGCTTCAGCTGCATGAACTTGAAGCACCACATTACCAAAGTTGTAAAGCAATAATGGATCTTCATAGCCTTGTTCTACATTGCTATCAATCCAAGGTCTAGTTTGTCCGCGAACAAAGGTGATTGTGTCTCTTACAGCTGCTTTAGCAATACCAACATCCACAGCTGCTTGGATGATTTGGGCAATTGCACCCATTGTTGTCGGACGCTCAAAAGCAAGATAGTGCTGAATAACGTGCTCTGGGCGTACTTTTACGTTTTCCAAAATTGTTGTACCACTCGCAGTCGTGCGTTGTCCGAAACTTGTCCAGTCATCAAACAAAGTCAAACCCTCAGCACCCTGTTCTACAAATGCGATCGCCGTGTGGTCATTCTCATCTTTGGCAATCACTGGAATCCAGTCTGCTAAAAGTGCTCCCGCAGAGTAAAACTTACGCCCGTTCAGTACATATCCCGAACCAGATTTTTCCAGGCGTGTTCTCACATCAACAACTGATTTTGTACCAATCTCAGAAAAAGCATTTCCAAACCTTTGCCCCTGCAAGACCAAGTCAAAGAAAAAACGTTGGTTCTTTCGGACATAGCGTGCTAAATTTTCCGGAAAATTTCTAATTATGCTTTATTTGCAAGGCTTACAGACACTTATAGTTTCAATTTTAGAAAAGAATACTGTTATGAAGGGAATAATGGCTGTAATACAGTTCAGGTAAGAGTTTTCCGCTAATTTTCTCCTAAAAATAGCACGCTAAGTACGCAAGAGCCTTTTGAATTGCCACCTTGGAATATTTCTGGATGAGGTTGTGCAATAGGTTTTGGTTTAACCCAACCGCCATTAATGCGGTAAAAGTCACCTTTAAAATGAAACTCCTCCTCTGTCCACATTCCTTTAAGAACTCGAATAAACTCCTCAGAACGACGATAACGTTCATCATGATCTAGCCAAGGTTCGCCATAAATCAAAAACTCATCTTTGAACCAACCACTCACAACATTCAGGCAAAAACGACCGTTGGAATTATAGTCGATAGTGGCTCCTATCTTAGCAACAACACCGGGATGCCATAAGCCGGGATGCACTGCTGCAATTAGCTTCAACCGTTGCGTCTGGGTAGCAAGCCCCGCTACTGTGGTAAGAGCTTCCAATTGATTTTCTGCACCGTAACTTGCAATAAATCTAGCTTGAGCTAAAGCGTAGTCAAAGCCAACTTCTTCTGCTGTTTGTGCTAGTTGAACGTTATAATCAAAAGTCCAATTTGTACGTTGAGGAATTTTGCTAACTACCAATCCCCCACTCACATTAGGAACCCAGTACGCAAACCGAATATGCATGATATCGCTTCTCCATGTCAAAATTGCGCTGTAAAACCAGTACGCTTAAAATACGGTAAGCTTACTGTATTACCGTTATATGCGATGATGTGTAGCTTATCATCCTCATCTCGAAATAACAAGTTTTGTTTGGGATTGCAGCTATTAGAGCGCGGGCAGTCGAAACTTCATATCACCTCGTTCCCAGGCGAAGCCTGGGAATGCCATACGGGAGACTCCGCCTTCTGTATGGGGAGGTAGAGCCTCGCAGCCCACATTCTGTGGTAGTACTTCGGCAAGGAAACTTTGCTAGGTAAAATAACGTTCAGATTCATCTTCTTTTTCTCTCCCTTAGTGCTCTTTGCGTCTTTGCGGTTTTTAGATCGCCCAGCTTTCGTTGGCTTAACAGACTACTAGTTAGATTTATTTGTAACGACTTGTTTACCAATTTAATTGCCATAATCAAACTTTAGAGGGAATCATACTACGGCAATCAATCTCAGCAAGACAATGGGCAAAGTTACAACTAAAATCACAATTACTCACCGTATTGACCAAATTTTAGCCGAACGAGGATTTATTTCTTCAGAGCAAATTCGTTTCATGACATTGAATGATGTTTTGATTGATACAGGTGCAACTTGATTGTGCTTGCCAGAAGATATTATCAGTGAATATTGAAAAATCAACGTCTTAGAGTTTTACCACTAGAAGGAAAAGATACTTATCTAACAGTAATTTGATTGCATCATTTTTTAGTCTCAAGTAAACATATCTTTAACACTTAGCTTGAGTCCATATGTTAGAAAGTCGGTACAATAGCAATATGGGGCAAAAAAATCCGATAGTTGATTTTTCCTTGCTGACCTATTTAAATAACTTCAAAAGTCAGTGTTGCGCGAGAAAATTTACTAGGGCAAAAACCAGAGGTAAAGAGCATGAACCGAACACTTCTATTCAAAATCAGCTTACCTTTAATAGCAGCTCCTTTGCTTTCTATTTTTACACCTCCTACCGCTATTGCATCGCTGTCTAACCCACAAACCCTTGGATTAGAACAGGAAATTGTTGGTACTAGACGTAACTCGATACTTGTAGCAGATAGGGATGATTACCGAAACCGCCGCCGAGAAATTCGCGATCGCCGCCGAGAAATTCGCCGAGAAATACGTCGCTTAAACAGAGAGGAACGAAGGCTCAATCGCAGGTACTCAGATCGCGATCGCTACTACCGAGTTAGGGATTACGATCGCTATCGCGGTGGTAGGAATTACGATTGGCGCTACCGAAATCGAGATGATTACCGTCGCCATCCTTGGTAGAGATCGCAAGTTCTGTCTGGGATTGCAACCAGTATCTAGAGGGCGGGCGTCCTTCCTTGCCCACCCCACTTCCAATACGGCAAGGGATCTCGGAAATTGTAGTGTTTTCGTATTTTTAGGCTTAACCAACAAGTATTGATACCGTATCGACTTTTCAGGCTGATATCCCGGCTATCAAAAAAGAGACCAATTCTTCAGCAAAGGTATCATCTAAAGGTGGATGCTTGAGCAGCAAGCGATACCAAACAGAACCATAAATCGCATCAATGACCAGTTCCAAATTCAAGTTTGAACGTAACTCACCTCTAACGATACCCCGCTCTAAAATAGTGCCGATTGCTGCACGATAACACTGAATAAATCCCTCGCGAGACGCTTCAGGGAAATGAGAATTTATTTGCGCTTCAGCAATCAATTCCGTAACAGCCGTTGCTGTAGTCGTCGCGGTCAATACTATAAATAATTGTTGCAGAATCTGGTACAAGTCTTCTCTGACTGAACCTGTATCAGGTATTGGAATATTCTGTGTCACCTTTGCGTACACTCAAAGAATTATCATGTATTTCCCTACACCAGGGTGCATGAAACAGGGATTGGGAATAGAGGAACTGAATGCCCAATGCCCAGTTCCCACTCAAGACAACACGAATTGTCTCGTTAGGTGTTGACAAGACGATACGGTTCGTTTAAATTAAAGATAACAAGCTTATACAAAATTCAGTTGTCTTGAAATGGAGAATAAGAAATATGAAAGGCTTTATCGTTAGTAGTTTATCCCTCCTGCTGTTAGCAGCTGCTGCACCTGCAACTCGGGCTGATGACAACGCATACAATCCCGCGACTTCTGGAAAAACTCCTTCTTATCTGAATGCAGCAACAACACCTTTCGATCTGGTTAACTTGGCATACCAAGGCTACTTTGAAAAAGAAGGCATTCCCAGTTACAACGATTTGATAATTGGTTACCGTTCAAAACAAGTGAGTGCAGAAGACATTATCAAGGGTGCGATTAAAGCAAAAAGGCTACCATCACAAGTTTTGTCCGACCGGGGATATATCAACGCTGTTCGGACTCAACTAGATGCTTTCAGATTCAACGACGTTGCTGAATAGAAGCCTTCGCTTAACAGATCCACACAAAAGAATATTTTGCCTTGAGATGTAATGTCAGCACAATACCTTGATGTAGGGCGACTTTAACAGAAAGGTTAAAGTCGCCTACAATTTTTGATGTAGTTATGCTGCGAATCTCCATCGCGATGATGATACAGAGTTCAGAAAACTGATTATTTTATACTTGCAGGCTGATGACATCTAAGCCAATATACCACATATCAAAAAATTCACTAATTCTTCAGCAAAAGTATCATCTAAAGGTGCATGCTTTAACAGCAAGCGATACCAAACAGGACCATAAATTGCATCAATTACCAATTCTAAATTCAAATTCGGGCGTAATTCACCCCTGACGATCCCTCGCTCTAAAATGGTGTGAGTTGCGGCTCGACGGCATCGAATAAACTGCTCGCGAAATGCCTCAGCTAAATTTGGATCTATTTGCGCTTCCGCAATCAATCCAGTAACAGCAGTGCCTGCAGTGGTTGTAGTTAATACGGTAAATAATTGTCGCAGAATTTGATACAAATCTTCTCTGACTGAACCTGTATCAGGTGTTGGAACATCCTGTGTTGCTTTCGCTGCGTATGCTTCCATAATCACAGCTGCTTTACAAGACCACCAACGGTAGATAGTTTGTTTGCCAACTCCTGCACGGGCTGCGATCGCCTCAATACAAATTTCCCCATAGCCTTTTTCTTCCAATAACTCAGCAGCTGCTTGGAGTATTGCCTTATGAGAACGTTCATTGCGCCTGCGGGGTATAGATGCTTTACATGGAGATGGTGTTTGAGTGGCAGTTTTCACAAGTAGTTGCGACATGGGCATAAATTCCATTCCTGATGTTTGTGGTCTAGACCCGAGTTGTCTAGTAAAAAGTTGTCAAATCGGTATGGGTGATTACAAGTTTATTACGGTACTCATCATTAAGTGATTCCAACAGGATATTCCCTTGCTAAACCTCTTGTATCTCATCGCTTTTTATCCTGGTGAGTACTTACCTTACCGCCCTAAGGTAGCAATCGAGTTGTTATTAACTACGGTTAACTTATCAACTAACCGTAATTTACACATAATACTCTCACAGTAGATAACAAAAAGCAAGACCGCTAGTAGTTCACTTTAAAGCAGTGAACCCAATTCTAAACTGGATTTAGTGAAATTCTTACCTAATATAATTCTTAACAAAACAAGAAGATGCTATGGCACAGTCGTGTTTAGTAGTATTTTTTTACTATAAAGTAAGAGAGCAAGTAAAAACTGCCCCCCACTCTCGTTCCCAGTTTCTAGCTGGGAATGTAAACTGCGAGGCTCTGCGTCGCTACACAGGAGGCGGAGCCTCCCGTAAGGCATTCCCAGGCTCCGCCTGGGAACGAGGTGACAGACCTTTTCAAACGTTAAGCAATACTCAAATTTGCTCTGACAATCATGTCATTGTAATCGCTATCGCCGTTATTAGGTAAATCCTCAAAGCCAAAGGTGTTATTGCCTAACAAGCGAATATGATCGGCTTTATCTGAGTTAGCTCCTAAGAAGGCGAAATACACCGCAGGGTCATTACTTGAGTTATTATCTAAAACTGCCTCTGGTGTGCCATTAACAATAATGAATGGCGCAAAGAGCGAGCCTGGGCTGAGATTGCCCGTGAATGTAGCAGTACCTTGATTGCTTGTTGTCAAGTTAATTCCTGCAACACGTCCTCTCACTGCAGCTTCAGTATAACCAGCATCTCCAGGGCGGAAATCTATTGTCCCATTGCCATCTGTATCAATACCACCATTCACATCAGCTATTCGGTAGAAGCCAATCATATTGTCAAACAGTGCTTCTCTGTTTACAACAAAGTCTGCCTTAACTTGGGTAGATACATTCCGCAAATCAATGATTTCTCCAAAAGGATTTCCTTGAATACCAGTACCTAAAGGTAACGGTTGGTTTGTTGCTTTAATCTTTACTTCCAGATCTTGGTAGCTAGACGCACTGCTATTTGATGCACTGTTCAAAGACAGTGTAAACTCGCCATTGCCAGAGTCCACAACTTTTTGGTTTAGAGGGTTGAAAAAGAGTATATCACTCTGAGGAGTTAAACCAGTTTGCACGGCGTCGATACTACCATTCTTGACTAAGAAGAATTGCAAGCGTGACCCTGAATTGAATTCAAGTAACCGTGTTAAGTCAGTATTAAATCCATTTGGAACCTTAGCGATCGCAGAGAAAATAACGCTAGCTCTTGAAAGCGCTGCTTGAGCATAATTACTTTCACCAGGAGCAATGCCATTAATTCTTCCTTGCTCATCGTCAACAAGAAATACACCTAGTTCATTAACTGACGGAGAATTGCGTCCGGCAAAAGTGACTTCCAATTTTGGTTTGTCGCTACCAGAAGAACCTTCTATCTGGAAAATATTGTTAGATAGTAGTCTCAGGGTAACAGTATTATTGTTGATGACGTCAGGAATGTTGTTGCTGGTGTCGTCGGGAATATTGACGCTGCTATTAACGGTAATTGCAGCTGTGTCAGTCGTGCTGCTAAAGCTTGTAATACCTCCATTGACAGTTGTATCTGCAACGTTACCATTTGCACTACTTGTTCGATCCCAAGCACGGAAGGTTAAAACATTATTAATGCTGCCAGTGAAGTTAGTGTTGGGTCGGAAGTAAATACGGGTATTGGAGTCAGCTGCCAGTAGACGAGCGTTCGTGTTGGAAACAGACCCCAGAGGTACCCAGTTACTGCCATTATCAACACTGTAAAAGACGCTTCCATTAAGAGTATCGACATCTGTGATGGCAATACCTGTGAGTCCATCTTTGTCTGGATCGGTAACATTACCACCAAGACTGACTAAGGAAGCAACGAGAGTACCAACTGCCCCTGTAGGTGTGCCTGCGTTTTGATTAACGGAGGTAAGAGTCACGCTAAGGTCACTCAGGATAGGGGCATTATTGATACCATTAACGGTAATTGCAGCAGTGTCAGTCGCACTGCTAAAAGCTGTTCGGCTGCCGTTGATAGTAGTGTTCGCAGTACCACCGTTGGTGCCAGTGCTTTGATCCCAAGCACGGAAGGTCAAGGCACTATCAATAGTACCAGTGAAATTGGCATTGGGCTGAAAGTAAAGGCGCGTGTTGGAGTCGGCTGCTATCAAACGAGCATTTGTCTCAGAAACAACACCTAAGGGTGTCCAGTTAGTACCGTTGTCGATACTGTAGAAAAAACTACCGTTAGTTGTATTAGCACCTGTAATGGCAATACCTGTTACGCTGCTGTCTGAATCGGTGACATTACCATTAACACCAAGTGTGACTAAGGAGGAAACAAGAGTTCCAACTGCTCCCACAGGTGAGCCTACATTTTGACTAACGGCACCGAGAGTGACATTAGTATCTAGCAGGATAGGAGCATCATTAACACCGTTAACAGCGATCGCTATAGTGTCAGTTGTACTGCTAAAGGCAGTGGTACCACCAGTAATATTAGCGATCGCTGTTTCGCCGTTAGTACCACTGGATTGGTCCCAAGCATGAATCGTTAATGCATCGTTAATAACGCCGTTAAAGTTGGGGTTGGACTGGAAGTAAAGGCGGGTGATTCCATCAGCAGCTAGTAAGCGAACGTTAGTGTTAGATACAGCCCCTAAAGGTATCCAGGTATTACCATTATTCGTGCTGTAGAACCAATTTCCATTAACTGTGTTTGCACCTGCGATCGCAACACCTGTTACCGCATTAAGATCTGGGTCTGTAACATTACTACCGATGGCAACTAAAGAAGAAACAAGAGTTCCAACTGCTTCTTTAGGTGGACTTGGATTTTCATCAATACTTAAGGAGAGAGTAGTATCGCTGAGAACAGGAGCAGTATTACCAGCATTAACGGTAATTGTTGCAGTGTTAAAATCACTACTGAAAGCACTAGTGGTGATATCAACGTTAGGTTCTGTTATATTTGCACTGCCACCATTAGTACCATTGGTTTGATCCCAAGCACGGAAGGTTAGTACATTGTCAATAGTGCCGTTAAAGCCTGCATTTGGCAGAAAGTAAAGGCGGTTACTAGCATTAGCTGCCAATAGACGAGCGTTATTGTCAGATACCAATCCTAAAGGTATCCAGTTACTGCCGTTATCAGAACTGTAGAACCACCTGCCATTGGTATTATCGGCATTGACAATGGCAATACCTGTAACTGCATTAGCGTCTGGATCGGTAACGTTTTCATTAAGACGGACTAAGGAGGAAACAGGAGTACCAACTGCTCCTATAGGTACACCTATATTGTTGTTAATGGCAGAAAAAGTAAATTGGGCTGGAGTGAGGGTAGGAGCATCATTAACAGCATTAACAGTAATCACAGCATTAGCAGTCGTGCTGCTAAAGGCCGTGGGGTTACCACTAATGGTGGTGTTTGCAATCCTGCCATTGATACTTTGATCGATAGGAGTGTTTGTTTGATCCCATGCACGGAAGGTTAGAGCAGGGTTAACAGACCCATTAAAGTTGGGGTTGGGTCGGAAATAAATACGCGTACCACCGTCGGCAGCTAACATACGAGCGTCCGTATTCGATACAAGCCCTATGTTTTCCCAACTATTACCATTATCAATACTATAAAACCAAGTGCCGTTGGTGATGTCAGTATCTGTAACAGCAATACCTGTAACTGCATTGTTATCTGGATCGGTAACGTTAATACCAAGGCTAACTAAGTTAGAAACGAGTGTACCAACTGGTTCTCTAGATTGACTTGGATCTTCGTCTTCGTTAACCGGAACTAGAGTGACGTTCGTGTTACTGAGAATAGGAGCATTGTTAACAGCATTTACAACGATCGCTGCAACATCTATCTCACGACTAAAAGCAGTGGCGTCACCGTTGGTAGTGGTGTCTGCAGTGCCGCCGTTCGTACCACTTGTTAAGTCCCAAGCACGAAAGGTAAATAAATTATCGATGATGCCACTGGAATTGGGATTAGGTTGCAAGTAAATGCGAGTACTGGCATTTGATGCTAGCAAAAGGGCATTGTTGTCAGACACAGATCCCAAGGGTGTCCAAGTAGTACCATTATCGATAGTGTAAAATAAATTCCCACTAGTCGTATTAGCATTCGTAATGGCAATCCCTGTAGTACCGCTATCTGGGTCAATAACGTTACGACCAAGTTCCACTAAGTTGAAAATTGGCGTACCAACTAACCCCCCTACTGGTTGAGCAACATTGTTATTGATTGAATTCAGGATGACATTGGCGGTGTTATTGAGGGTAGGAGCAACGAGTACAGATGGATATGCTGCCATCACCTCAGGAGTGAATGCCAGTTGTTGATTTGAAATGCTGCCAATACTAACTTCTAAGTTCCAATCACCACCCAAAACAGCGTTGCCAGTCAAATTAGCGGTGGCAGCTACATTTGCTCCGGTGAGAAGATGTAGCTTGGTGATGAATTCTGTGCCTGCATCACCAGCCGCTACATGACAGCCATAAAGATAAAGAGAAGGAGATTGAGAAAAAGGGACGGCGGAATCGGGAGAAAACCAATTTTTGAGTTGAGGGGCATAAAGTTTCAAAGTACTGAGACTAAGTTCGCTGTTGCCCAAATAAAGCGTTCCTGAAGAGCCATGAGAAACAATGTGGACATTTTCTACCTCGCTATGTTGAGACAGTACCTGGGTAATTTGTGCTACTCCATCTCGATCCCGGTCAAGAACGATGGTTTTGATTCTTGCTAGAACACTTCTCAGTAAAACTTCGTAGTGATTTACAGATGGATCGACAAAAAGAATGTTAGTAATCTTCATCTCTGCTTTATAAAACAGTATTACGTTGACATCCAAAAGTTGTTAGAAATACAGGTAACACCACAACAGGACTCACTTTTGCCGTCATTAATAGACTTTTTTACAAGTTTTTTTGCACGGTAAACATGGGGAAACAAATATATCTGCCCTCTTTCAGGTTATCTAACATCCACTCTGAACTGAACTTTAGGCTACGAGCACGGTATCAGTGTAATCATCTGTTGTTTTCAGTAATTCAGTACTTCTAGTTAGGAAAACATAAAAAATTGGTATAAACAGGATGTAAATACCGAGCTTTATAGAAAAAACATATTACAACTTTTAAACTACATAAATCCCCGACTTTTTAAACAAGTTGGGGATATTGCAAGGATATTGAAGCTATCAACGTCAACGTGCTAAAGTATTAATATTTTTCCTGAATTTTTGCCAAATTGCTGGCATCGGAAACGTAACAAAATCAGAGAGAGCCTTATAGAGCAACCACAATATTTCTCCCTTGAGCGTTAAATCAATCTAATACCATTTTGGATTTTAGATTTTAGATTTTGGATTGAGAAAGTCATGCTTAGACTTGATTTCAACCAACTATCTGTCGCATTCTTTGTTCAAATTGGTATAAGATTGGGTAGTATCGGTCAAGCTAAATTCTTCTCGCCACTGTTTGAGGATAAATGCTGAGGAGTAAGTGACCAGCAAGTAAATGCCAAGATAGCCAAACCACTTAACCCATCAGTCCATATCAAGAGATGCATCTTTGCCGAGAACTGTGACCAAGTACCATACAGGTAATGTCCCAAGCTTGATAAACCCGTGAATGAGTAAATGAAGAGACAGCCATAAGCAAACCAAAACTTTCGGTATTTGTACAACCAGTACCCAGTAATTCCCACTGCTGTAAGAATGAGCCATGATTGATATATTGAAGGGGCAGTAATCCAATCTGGTTGGGGATATTCTTCAATAAAGAGATAATTGTCAGTAAAATGGGTGCCTGTGGAAATAATGCTGGCAATGAGTAGAATTTTCAACAACTTCCGAGACATACCTTCAAGAGTCATCATTAGGTTTCCTCAAATTGACTGTCTATTAGCTGCATAAGTGCAATGTAACTGCTATAAGTACATAAAAGCTGATACAAATAATTACATACCGCATTGGCGTAGATGTTTGTTACGATACGCCAATTAAAGAATTAGCAGATTGCGTTTCCATTGTTGAATGCACGTAGGGTGTGAACAAAGAGCGCTCCTCTGGATACAAGCGTTTTGGACGCATTGTTTCTCTGTCTACAAACAATCCTTTTTGCCAACCCTGTGCAGCTAGCGTTTCCTGTTCTTTATAAAAGTGGAACTGCATAATAGCAGATGCGTTTTTTAGTTCAGAAATCCACATTTCCACCCCCACGCGATCGCCTAAATAAAGCGGCGATTTATAGGTGATATTGGTTTGAACTAGCACCGGAACAAACCCTTGCTGAGAGATTGCTTGTATTGGCATCCCAACGGCTTCGAGCAGTTTTGTCCGCCCAATTTCCATCCACTGAATATAGACAATGTTGTTCACGTGTCCCATGAAATCAATGTGGAAAGGATACACATCTAATTCAAAAAAAATCTTTTTCATCATGAATCTTTAAAGTCACTACTTAGTGACAATGTACCATAGTCACCAGATAGTGACAAGTAGATGAGAACGATTCATGGCTCGAGATAAAGAAGAAACAAAGGCAAGAATTCTGGCAGCAGTTGGTAAACTCTTGGCAGAATCAGGCTTTAAGCAATTGGGGGTGAATGCGATCGCCCGTGAAGCTGGGGTTGATAAAGTCTTGATTTATCGATATTTTGAGAACCTCCCCTCCCTGCTACAAACCTTTGGTAAGGAAGGTAACTATTGGATTACAGTTGAAGAATTAGTTGGAAATGTAACAGATGTCGATGCCGAATCGCTGGCTGACTGGATGGTTTTGTTCTTGACGCATTTTTTAGATGACTTGCAAAAACGACCCATTACGCAAGAAATTATGCGCTGGGATTACTCCTTCCAGCTAGTGACATTAACCCAACGACTTAGCTCTATATTACGAGTGTCGTAGCAACTCTCATCCAGTAACTCGAATTTCCCACACAAAAGAGTTCATTTCCTCCACAGAAAGATATTCCGAGCGATCACCGCAGTCTTGAGTGCGCTGAGCTTTTTCTCTTGGTTTGCGACCCAAACACAGCAATACATTCTTAGGAATTGACTTACACATTCCCCAACACCCTTGATCCCGCACCCGATTGAAAATATATCGATCCATCGTTAGCCTCAGGCAACTTAGCACCCGGTCGTTCGCTATGAACCGAACGAAACCCAAAATGTCTACATTAAGATGTTGGGTTTCGTCTCCTCAAACCAACCTATAAAATTATTATATAAAACAAAATTTTAGTATTTCCTTTCTTCTTAAACAAAAATGTTGTAAAGTTAAAGTTTAAATTTGGCTACTATCACAATTAACCCGACGCATTGTGTAAATTCTGCTTACGTATGCTCAAACCCGATAAAGCCCCACAAACACACCCTCTCCTATCGGCTCTTCTATCTATCTTCAAATCTAGCCACACACACGCAACGGCCTGGTCGAATTTTTTCAGCGCTAATAAAAAATATCAGGTTTCTTTGCGACTCGCTCCTCATCCTCACGACATAATAACACATGTGAACGTTACACAGCGTATATAACATTTCTCCTTTTATTGTGACGTGCTCTTGAACCCTATCGTTGCGACGTCGCTAAAGAACTTCAAAATTTTAAAAGTTCCTCAATCAAGCTTCACGCCTTCAATAAGAGCAAGATTATTATTTTAAGTTCGTCTGAAAAAGCGACTTTTCTTTGAATACATACTCCTCTACTGGCTGAGTTAAGTTAAATCACGGACAAGATAAGCCAGAATGCATGACTAGTACAACCTCTAAACTGTTCGAATTACTTCGTTAACTCAAAACCAAGAGAACACAAGCCTTTATTCAAAAACATCATTAGTGGTCAGTATCCAACAGTCCCAATCTCCATCCATTGCTTTCACACGACATTTCCGTCCCCGTTCGCCTGCTCAACCACCATTTTAGAAGCTATACGACTCATATAATCTCCTCACTCATCATCAAACTCTACAACTCTAACATTCTCCGTTGCCTCCCAGCTCTCTACGATCGCCTTACCCAAGCATCCTCACTTGTCTACTCTATCCTAACGCATATCTCTTCATCTACGACATTTCCGACCGTAACTCGTGCGCGCGAGTCACACCTCCCTTACATATATATTAAGACCTATCCTTCTCACTCAGCAATAGATGTTGCGCTACTTCTATATCAGAGATAGACGGCGTGCGTTGCGCGTGGTGTGATGTATTGCGGATCTCCGGTTAATTACATAATTCCCGTCGGACCTTTCCACTCTATAATACAGGAATCTCCAGCATGGTACTTTGCAGACCGGCTGGTCACCGACTATTGTTCCTATCACGTACTTTTCTTTGCGTACCTACTACCTCGAATCATACCGGCATTTACGCTAATTTACCTAAACGCAAAGTGATGCGCTTCTCTCAATGGCTCTATCAATCTTGCAGCCACTCAGACAGCATCCCTTTTTCCAACGCGCCCCCGAATCTCCGTGTTCCCTAATTATAGTCCGTCGTCCTTAGCCCATCTTATCATTAATATTACGAATTACCGTTCTTCTTCGTCACGCGCCGCATGGTCGGCATGCAGCCTAGTCTACTGTACACACCTCTAAGACTAACCATCATTGAGTGTGATCCACACAAACCATGATACTCAGCCCAAATTGGTGCGAGAAGATCTACGCAACGATTTCTCCACAAGCCACTCCCTAACAAGTTAATTCACCATTCTGTCGTACCGACGTGACGTGCATGTGTTAGCTGTGCATCATATCTTAGCCATGCTTCCTCTAATCTCACAGTATTATCGGCATACTTCTCACTATCGTGACAGCCTTTCTACCCCACATGCTTCGCAATCGTTCTGCTACCGCTTCAACCCTTCGGCACGCCCTTTGCTAACCGTATTTGAACTTGGTGCGCGCTTCTCAAAGGCCGAAAGTCAATATGCAGCTGGTCACCTACGCTAGTGCACCAGTCACAATGCTACTTTTTCCTTCTAATTTACCTGCCAAATTCATACTCCTTTTAACTAACGAAAGATGTAGGCCGCAATTTTTCAGCCCCCACAAATAGTTAAATTTAGCTTGTGAATAGTTTATAACGTAACATTATGTTGCTATATTGTCCCTCCACTCAAAGACTTTTATACAAACACAATCCTACTATTCTCTCTCCCCGCGATCCCCTCGCCTCCTACTCCCTCCCTCTCATAACGAACCACACCCCTGAGTTTCCTTGCAAGCATTCTACTTTTCCGGAGCCACACTTCTTGAGCAAAGAATCTCATTGACCACTTTCGGACATCTTCGTTAAGTATTCATATCCCTGGTATATGCATCTTCCACCAATCTCTGAACCTTCTCACACATGCTCTTTGTGACAACTAACCAATATGTGGACTTACTCTGCTGAACAGTCAGCAAACGGACAATGTAATTGAGCCCCATAGGCCAGTCCGGTGTCAATCTTTAGGTGGTTCATAGGGAATACCCCTATGGCGTTGTGCAGCAGATATTAGGCAGTTCTTCCCTATCTCTAACTCAACCAATTGTATGCTTCAGCAACGCTTTGGCTTGCTTTCTGCGTCGTTTGCCACATCTCATTCGACATCGTCGAGTTCTTTCCGCGACGACTGCATACCAGGCTCGCGAACATCTCGGAGTCCGAACCCGCGCTGAGCAGCAGCATTTCTATACTAGCTCAAACCTTGCCAAACACTTATTAGATTTCTTCTGTATCTCCGCTCCGTGTCAGTATACTTGGGAGTCACCACCTCTGAAAGCATCCTAACACAGAAGTGGCGCAACCCGCATCCGCGACATCTATCCAACAAAATTATGAAATTCTATCTCTGCGCGTGGAGCAGTTGAGCATCAAGTCTGGGGACCATTCACTCTATATATATATCATTAAGGATGAGACGACTTCCTCTTATCTTAACATTCATCCTCATGTGACACATGGGATTCCCATCTGTCTCATTCTCCTGAATGTTCTGCTAAGAGGAAATCGTCTCATCCTTAATGATTTATATATTGAGTCAAACGTCCCCAGACTTGATGCTCATCTGCTCCTCGCGCAGAGCGAGAATTTCATAATTTTGTTGGATACATGTCGCAGATCCTTGATCCTCCACTTCTCTGTTAGGATGCTTTCATATCTGATGGGTCCCAACTCTACTGACACGGTGCGGAGATACAGGAGAAATCTAATAACACCTCCCGAAACACTGAGCTCCTCTAGAAATGCTGCTGCTCGGCGCGGGTTCGGACTCCGAGATGTTCGCGATCCTGACATGCAGTCCTCTCGGAAATAACTCGACGATGTCGAATGAGATGTGGCAAACGACGCAGAAATCAAGCCAAAGCGTTGCTGAAGCACCCAATTGCTTTTTAGCGTTAGGGAAAAACTGCCTAATATCTGCTGCACAACGCCAGGGGGTATTCCCTATGAACCGCCTAAAGATTTACCGGATTTGCCTATGGGGCTCAATTACATTGTTCGTTTCCTGACTGTTCAGCAAACCAACTCCACATAATTACAATCACAAAGAACACACAAGGTTCAGACATTGGTTAAGATGCATATACCCGGATATGCCTTAACGAAGATGTCCGAAAAGTCAATGAGATTATTTGCTCAAGAAAGTGGCTCCCAAGTACAAAGCTTGCAAGGAAACTCAGAGGTGCGGTTCGTTATGAGATAGGGGGTAGGAGGTAGGGGATAGGGGAGAGAGAATAGTTATTGTGTTTGTAATTGTGTCTTTGAGTGGAGGGCCAATATAGCAACATAATGTTACGTATATAAACTATTCACAAGCGTAAATTTAACTATTGTGGGGGCTGAAAATTGGCGGACTACATCTTTACGTTAGTTAAAAGGAGTTGAATTATGGCAGGTAAATTAGAAGGAAAAGTAGCAATTGTGACTGGTGCATCAGCAGGAATAGGTGAAGCCACTGCTATTGCTTTGGCTTTTGAAGGCGCACAAGTGGCAATCGCAGCAAGGCGTGCCGAACGGTTAAAAGCGGTAGCAGAACGTATTGAAAGCAATGGCGGTAAAGCTTTGCTGATTGTTGCTGATGTCGCTGATGAAACACAGGCAAGAGATATAGTACATAAAACTCATGCAGAACTTGGTCGAATAGACATTTTAGTCAACAATGCGGGTGTTGCACTTGTTGGAGATATTGGTGGTGCTAATACCGCAGATTGGCGGCGGATGTTTGACATTAATGTCTTAGGATTAATGTACGTTACTCATGCTGCTCTACCCATATTCAAGGCACAAGGTACTGGTCATGTTGTCAATATCTCATCAGTGGCTGGTCGAACAGTACGAGCAGGAATTGGGGCATATAATGTTAGTAAATGGGGTGTAAATGCCTTTTCAGAAGCTTTGCGCCAAGAAGTCCACAAAGACAATATCCGTGTTACCATCGTTGGACCCGGTATGGTAAATACGGAAATTAACGATTTTATTACCGATCCAATAGCGAAACAACGCAGCGAAGAACGGCGTAAATCAATTACTCCTTTAGAAAGTGAAGATGTTGCTGCGGCGATCGTTTATGCTGTGACTCAACCGCCACGAGTTAGCGTTAACGAAATTCTGATCCGACCCACCGATCAAGGATGGTAAAGTGAGGCGGAGCCTCTAGTAAGGCATTCCCAGGCTGAGCCTGGGAACGAGGTGGTGTGAAGATTTGTAGGTATTTGAGAAGTATGGACGCTGTAATTTTTGATATGGATGGTACCCTGTTGGATACTGAACCACTAATGGATGTTTTTTTGATAAAGTCTTGTCGTTCTCTTGGTTTTGAGTTAACGGAAAGTATCTTAGAACAGTTTAGAGGTTGTACTAGTCATGCATTCTGGGCTTATCTTGTCCGTGAATTTAACTTAACTCAGCCAGTAGAGGAGTATGTATTCAAAGAAAAGTACGCTTTTTCAGACGAACTTAAAAATAATCCAACTCTTGCTCTTATTGAAGGCGTTGAAGCTTTGATTGAGGAACTTTTAAAATTTGAAGTTCCTTTAGCGATCGCATCTTCTGCTTCAAGAGTACGTATCAATACAATTGTAGAACGATTCAGTATGGAAACTAAGTTTCGTGTCACCATTTCTGGTGAGGATGTTGAGCGAGACAAACCAGAACCTGATATTTTTTTATTAGCGGCTGAAAAACTCAATGTCAATCCAAACCGTTGCGTTGTTATTGAAGATTCTGAAAATGGTGTAAAAGCCGCTAAAAAAGCCGGGATGAAATGTGTGGCTTTTTCAGGCTTAGAGCATAATAAGCAGAATTTATCAAATGCTGATTTAATTGTGACAGCTTATTCAAATTTAAACTTTCAACTATTACAAAGCTTGTTTGAAATGAAAGGAAAATACTAAATTTTAATTTTTATATAATAATTTTTGTAGGTTGGGTTGAGGAACGAAACCCAACATTTACAGACATTTGTTGGGTTT
>NZ_WJFC01000064.1 GCF_009725235.1 Scytonema sp. UIC 10036 | reverse complement strand
CCCCTAGCCCCTACCCCCTATTTTTACAATCCGGGGTAAAAGCGAGGTTTCCTCTTGAGTCAAGTGAAAAGCGGCAACCTTTTCTAGCTCTGCTTGTTGTAATGTCTTTAGTAGTGCCGCACTCCGATCTAATAATTCATCCACATCAATATCGCCATAATCCGATGGGTAACGTCGCAGGCGATTGCTGCCTTCTCCAAGCAAAATCGCTGCTCCCCGTAAGTTATTGTTACCCAAATGATACAGTGCTACAGCAATTTGCAGAATGCCTTGATAGAAAGTTTTTTCTGGCTCTGTTGCTTCAATCCATAAAGCCTCTAAAGTGTCATGGCAGTCATAATACTGCCCAGTATTAAACTGCTCTACACCTTGCCAAAACTCTTCGGGCATTCTTTCGTTCATGCCATACTCTCTCTGATTTCTTTAATTGTGTCTAAAGAGATTTCTTGTTTGTCCCCAGCAAATTCATTGTCTGGAGTGAGAAATAGCATGCAATGGCACTCTTTCCGCTCTCGCATTGGAACGCACGGACAATTCCAAAAAGTGGCTTTGACTTCTGCTTCTTTGTCTTCATAATGGCGACAGGGACACAAGGGAGCTCCCAATTCATCTTTATGCTTGGCAAGCCCTTCAATCACAACTGCAGTTACGGAAGGTTCAGAACAAAAGTATGTGCCTGTACGCTTTGCGTATTGTTCGGAAAAATGCCTCATTGCCTCCAAGCTATGCTCGGTGGATTTTGTATTAACTTCTGGTGAAATCATCGGCTCGGCTACTCATAATTTAAACATTTCTTTGCATTGTACCGCAGTCAATGTAAGGTATTACTGGGGGTTGTCCCCCGTCTTTGATGGAATTTTGAACCCCCCTCTGTCCCCCCTTGCTAAGGCTACGGTGTACACACAAGTTATATTTACCCCCCTTAATCCCTCCTTATAAAGGGGGGAAACTAGATTTCTTGTTCCCGTCCCCTTTCCAAGGGGAGGGCTAGGGTGGGGTAAAATCGACGCTAAAACCTTGATTTATAAGCTATTTCAGACTTCTGTGTACACGGTAGCTTAAAAAGGGGGGATGAAAGGGGGATGTACCTCATTCAGATGCAAAGCACTGTATTGAAATTGTGAATGCAGAAGATTTACCTATCTGATGGATTTTTGTAACTGGATCTGGAGCGGTTGTTGAGCATCTACTTGTATGCCAAGGTAATCTTTATTTACAATAACTTGTTCTTGTACCGTAGAAACATCTTGCCACAGTATCCAACGGCTACCGGTGGGTAGTGAAGAAAGTGTTAAAGGGTTTTGTGTCAGCCAAATGAGAGGAGAGTGGGGAGGTTGTACACAAGCATCTTCGTGAAATGCGATCGCAGCTAGTGCTTCCTGAACGACTCGTTGACCTCTGATTACCCCTGTTGATGCTGTCCACAGTGCTAATTGCATTTGCTGCCGATGTGCGTAAAAATACAGCGATGCGGCTGCAATGACGGCTTGTTCAAAATTTTCTTCGTTCCAATTGCCCGCACTATCAATAGCAATAATAATTTCTTGCCCACCCGTGATGAGTTCTAACTCTCGCACCCGTAACTCTCCGTAACGAGCACTCGTGCGCCAATGAATCATGCGAATGGGGTCTCCTATATGGTAAGGACGAAGGCAACGAGTTAATCCTTGAGTTGCTGTTTGTAAAGGTTTACCACGGGGATCGCCTCTTTGACTATCTTCATCTCCCATTTCATCTATGAGGGGACAACTGGTGAGAGGTAGGACTTTGGGATAAACAATTGCCATGACAGCAGCATCTCGCAAACGCCGACACCAAAACAGCCCCAAGGGAGCACCACTTCCCAGTTCGACTGTTTGCCAGCGAAAAATTCCCCGGCGTTGCGTGGGTTGGTGGTATACCCAGCGATAGGACTCGCCATCAGGAATTCTTTCAATTGATGTCTGTATGGGTTTTCCTAAAACGAAGGGCAGCATATCTTGGACTTGCAGCAAGCTGGCTGGTTGCCGTGCTTGATTGAAGATTTCCAACTCAACTGTGAGATCGTCACCAGCTGTCACTGGTTCAATAGGAAGACGTTTGACAACTAAACCCAAAAGCGATCGCGGTGGTAGGATAACTGCCAAGCCCAACAGAGCAAAACTAACCCCACTGATAACATAAAGCCACCCTGCCATCGTATTGATGCCAGCCCCAAAAAAACAAATAGCAATGCCCATTAAAATCCAACCACTGTATGCAGGAGCACAAGCGCGGGTTTCTAACCAGTTTGTAATGTTTTTAATAATTTTCATGGCTGTTGGGCAAGATGCGGTTATTTACAAAAATGTCAAGATCGGGACTTTCATTTATTGTTCCCAAAGGTAAGTGTTTTAAAACACATCTTTAAAGGGATCGGGGAATTGGCAAAAAGGCCCTAATACAAAAACACGTTTGTTGGGTTGAGGAACGAAACCCAACATTTACAGACATTTGTTGGGTTTCATTCCTCAACCCAACCTACAAAAATTCTTATGCGAGTAGTTTCAAGATATGCCACGGGATTTAAGGTGGGACGTAATTAGTACGGCTTGCGGTCATTACAAGTCGTGGCGTTCTAATAGTCCATATATACATATAAGAAATTAATTTAGAAAACTAGTTAACAATCTGTATGAACATCATTTGTAACCTAACAAAGTTTTAAGAATTTAGCGCTAATTACCTAAACTTTGAGTTACCTTATTGAAAGTTTCATATTTTACAATTTACTGCGTTAATTACAAGACTTACAATTCTAGTATATTCACGGTTTACTTAAGTACACTGCGCTAAGAGTTCGTCCTATATTAACTCAGTGTAATCGTTTGTGTTTATTCCACATCTACCGAAGGAAACTCCAATGGATGACGATTTAACGTCGCGGTTTAAAAACCCAAAACTAACGCATTTGCCTCCACCGCCGCCAAATCACCCGCTTTTACAAAAAGCCAGTCAAGTGCAAAGAAATGTGATTTCAATTCAGCAATTAGTTCGCGATGCTTCCGCTCAGCATGCTTCTGATATTCATATTCGAGTGGGAGAAGTTCCTCGCTTTCGGATTCGGGGTGAGATGATTTCTTATGAAAGAATAGAGAAAGTTTCACCAAACATTTTTGAGGGGTATTTGGAAGAAATTCTCTCTCCTTCTGCAAGACAAAGGTTTACAGAAACCAAAGAACTGGACACAGCCATTTTTTATCCTGGGTTAGTGCGCTGTCGTGTCAATTGTTTTGAAACTTTAAGTGGCGGTGCAATGGTACTGCGGTTAATTACACTGCAAATCCCTTCTATTGATAGTTTGGGTTTACCACCAATCCTGAAGTATATCATTGGTCAAAAGCAAGGATTAATTTTGGTAACGGGACCGACTGGTTCCGGAAAGTCTACGACTTTAGCAGCAATGATTCGCCATCTCAATGAGACAGCACAAAAACACATTATTACCATAGAAGATCCCATTGAGTACGTTCATGCTTCTCAAAAATCCCTAATTAGTCAGCGAGAGGTGGGGTTACATACCAATGAATTTCATCACGCTTTAAAATCGGTGTTGCGGGAAGATCCAGATGTGATTTTGATTGGAGAAATGCGCGATCGCATGACTGTTGACACCGCATTAAAAGCTGCACAAACCGGTCACTTGGTTTTAGGAACTCTTCATACCAAAAACGCTATTGGGTCAATCAATCGCTTGCTTAACATTTATAACCCAGAAGAGCAAGCAGCCATGCGCGTGCAAATTGTGGACTCATTAGTTGCGATCGTAGCCCAACAGTTACTTCCTACAACTGATGGTCGTCGCGTAGCAGCTCTAGAAATTTTAATGAACACACCAGCGATGCAAGATTACTTGCTCAAGGGTGAAGAGGTAGAGGCGTTCCAACTGATGGAAAGCAGCACCAGTGAAGGAATGCAAGTCATGAATCATGCCTTGTGCGAGTTAATGCTTACAGGTCAAATAAGTATTGAAGATGCTGTCAGTGCTTCGCCCGACTTTGGAGATTTGCGCCGTCGCGCCCGAAACGGTGGTCTAGATCCGGCGCAATCTACAAAGCGGGATTTTGAGTTGAATTATAGTTATAAACCGCGATAGTTGTTAGTTGTTGGTTGTTGGTTGTTGGTTGTTAGTTGTTGGTTGTTAGTTGTTGGTTGTTGGTTGTTAGTTGTGCAATCCTAACTACTAACCACTAACCACTAACCACTAACCACTAACCACTAACCACTAACCACTAACGTTTTGCCAACTTCTTCGCCATCTTCCGCAGGCGAATGGATTGGGGAGTGACTTCCACCAATTCATCTGGTCCAATGTATTCCAAAGCACGCTCTAGACTCATGTCTATGGGTGCTTGTAACTGAACCAATTCATCACCACCTGCTGCACGGTGGTTGGTGAGTTGTTTGGTCTTACAGACATTCAATTCTAAGTCTTGGGGACGATTGTGTTCTCCCACAATCATGCCTTTGTAGACTTTAGTACCTGGGGTAATAAAGAACGAACCTCTATCTTCAGCGTTCTTCATAGCGTAGAAGGTAGCAACACCTTCTTCAAAGGAGATTAATACACCTTTGTTACGGGCTTCAATATCTCCACTGATAGGACGATAATCTAGGAAACTGTGGTTCATGATACCTTCACCGCGAGTCATCCGCATGAATTCACCACGGAAACCAATTAATCCACGGGCGGGAATGACAAACTCTAGCTGGGTGCGTCCGTTACCACCAACTTGCATATCTTGCATTTCGCCTTTGCGTTGTCCCAGACGTTCGATACAGCTACCAACTGCATCTTCAGGAATGTCCAACACTAAAAGTTCAAATGGTTCGCAAGGTTGTCCGTTGACTTCACGGTAAATAACTTGTGGCTGGGAAACCTGAAACTCGTAACCTTCCCGACGCATGGTTTCGATTAAGATGCCCAAGTGCAGTTCTCCTCGACCGGAAACGAGGAATTTATCGGGAGAATCGGTTTCTTCTACGCGTAATGCAACGTTAGTTTCGAGTTCGCGGATGAGGCGATCGCGTACTTGCCGTGATGTTACTAACTTGCCTTCCTGACCTGCAAAGGGAGAATCGTTTACCCAGAAGGTCATTTGCAAAGTTGGTTCATCTACCTTAATTAATGGCAGTGCTTGGGGTTCGTTAGGATCGGTGATTGTTTCCCCAATGTTGGCATCAGCAAAACCAGCGACTGCGACGATGTGACCTGCGGATGCTTCTGGAATTTCAATCCGCTTCAGCCCTTCAAAGCCCAGCAATTTGCTGATTTTTGCTTTGACAATTTCACCATTTTCTTTGACTAATGCGGCTTGCTGTCCCATACGAATGACGCCATTGTGAATTCTACCAATGACAATTCGCCCCAGATATTCGGAGTAATCTAGAGTTGTGACTTGCAGTTGTACGGGTTTGTTCACATCCCCGACTGGTGGTGGTACGTGGCGCAGGATAGCTTCAAACAGGGGTTGCATATCCTTGGCTTCGTCTTCGAGTTTGTCTTTAGCATAGCCACTCAAACCAGAGGCGAACAGGTAGGGGAAATCACACTGGTCGTCATCTGCTCCTAATTCCAAGAACAGATCTAACACTTTATCGATGGCACCATGGGGATCTGCTTGAGGGCGGTCAATTTTATTGACAACAACAATGGGGCGCAGACCTTTTTCCAATGCTTTTTTCAACACAAACCGAGTTTGAGGCATTGGACCTTCATTTGCATCCACAATTAAGATACAACCGTCCACCATACCGAGAACGCGTTCTACTTCACCGCCAAAGTCAGCGTGTCCGGGGGTGTCAACAATATTAATGAGAGTTTCTTTGTATTTAACAGCCGTATTTTTGGCAAGAATTGTAATTCCTCTCTCTCGTTCCAGGTCATTAGAGTCCATGACGCAATCCGGAACGTCTTCTCCGTCTCGAAAGATACCGGATTGTTTGAGGAGAGCATCAACAAGGGTTGTTTTGCCGTGGTCTACGTGGGCAATAATTGCGACGTTACGGATTGGGAGCGTCATAAGTGTTTAGTCAATTTTAGAGAGGATTTTAGAATTCATATCTAGGTGGAAAGTTTGTGTAACAGAATTTGGGTAAATATAGAAATTCTGTAAACAAGCCTTAATAATTCTATCTTAACTGTTATACTTCGTTTGTTTTTCGATAACAACCAGAAAATTTCACCGAAAACTTGGTGCTCAGTTAAAATCCGCTCAACCAAGCATTTCCGGCTTTCAGGACAAGGAAGCCGAAGGGCGAGGTACTTGACAAATGTATCCTTAAAGAGTTATTTTAAGCATTCCCAGTTTCTGTAGCTGTAGAATAACCGCCTGTTAGCAAAGACTGAATGAAGCGCTTTGCTTGTAGATACTGGTTCCGTAAGAAGGAGAGAGCTGTTTGACAAATGGCGCTTTTAATAGCTCTTACCACGACTCCCCATTTGTAAAGTTCACTAACAGAACTCGCTTGCTGAAACTTCCTTTTATAAAATTCTTGCCAAAACTCAGGAGCTTGCTTTGTTTCATTTTTTCGCCACCGCTTGCGCCACAGAATAAAATCTTGTTTTTTGGGTGGTTCGGCTTCTACTATCGGTGGTAAATCGGCGTAGCTCACAAACCTTGTTAATCCTCGTGCTACTACAAGAATGACGTTGGGCCACAAACGAATCTCTTTAATTTGCTCGGTTTGTATCTTCAAGAGGAGCGATATTGCTTCCGGCGTGACAAATCTCGCTAGTGGATGAATAGACTTGGATTCAGATTGTGGTGTTATCATAATTATGTATATTCCTGTAAGGCGATCCCCTTCAAGTGATTCCTTTTAGTGATTCCCCCACGGTGGTATCTCTTTATGGGATGGTTTTTAGATATGCGATCGCTTACGTTTGCAAGACAGGGGCGATCGCTTTATAATTTTGCTTTAGATATTTAAGACTAAATTTCGACTAGTGTCAAGCATGGGAATGGTAAGGTTAAGAATCAAAGAGTTTGCTGACAGCGAGGGTTGGACGATAAAAGAAGTGTCCGAGCGCTCCGGAGTACCCTATAGCACGATTAAAACTTACGTGCGCCTTCCACAGAGAGCAACTGTTGATTTGGTTGCTTTAAAAAAGTTAGCTCGGACGTTCGATGTTTTGCTGGAAGATTTGTTTGAAATTGTAGAAGAGCGATCGGAACTGCGTTGATGTAAAGGGATCTGCGATAAATTGAATTCTAGTATTAGTGGTACTGTGAATAAGGCAATTCTTAAAGGGATGGAGATAAAAGCACTCAAGAACGAGATATTGTCACAGCCATAGAATACTGGAAAGACTTTAGGAGTTAAATTTATGTCTAGAAGCTTGCCATACCACGATTTCCTAATTTCAAATCTCAAAGACCCAAATTACGCCGCATTATATCTTGAAACACACATGGAATTGGAAGAAGGAGAAGAATTAGATCCAAGATTACTACGATTAGCACTTAGTCATGTAGCTGAAGCTCTTAGGGAACAACACATGACACCAGAACAAGCAAAACATCATTTAGAAAAATTAGATGAGTTGCTTTCACAACCCGGTGCTGAGGCAATTTATAACTTAGGTAATTGGTTAAATGCACTAGGTTTAAAACTTACTGTTAGTGTTGCTCCTAAAGTAGATAATAGTTTGATAAATGTTGCTAGTAGTTCTGAAATAAGTGTTTAACTCAAATCACCGCTGTCTCCAAGACAAATAATAGTTTGACAAATGCTACTACAGGAATCTTAAATGATTGATGAAAAATTTTAAGTAGCAGGTAGGGAAGGCATTGCTAGCCCTGTCAAGGTGGCTCATAAAATTTTGATTCAGATGGCAATCCCTTATCTTTCTCCTCTGCGCTCTCTGTGCCTCTGCGGTTCAAAAGTAATTGATTTAACCAATTCCTACGCAGAGTCTGCAGAAGTAAGAGGTGAGAGAGTAATTGATTTCCTGAAGTTTTTATCCACTTTGATAGGGCTGGCTATAGCAATTCTAAATCATTTGTAAAATTCTCTCTTCTCTTTGCGCTCTTTGCGACGCCCGGAGCTTCAAGCCGAGGAACCCGTCCAACGCACTGGCTCCAAAAATGCGGTTAATAATTTATATAACTCAAATAGAACTACTGTATAACAACATTCTCATGATGGACTGGAAAAAACTCCTAACACCAAAGCGACTCGGCAAAAGAGAACCAGAAAATCTTGAGCTAGATCGTACTTATTTTCAGAGAGACTACGATCGCTTGGTATTTTCCTCTCCTTTTCGTCGCCTCAAAGATAAAACCCAAGTCTTCACTTTACCCAGAAACGATTACATTCGGACTCGCCTCATTCACAGTCTGGAAGTTTCCTGTGTTGGACGTTCTCTTGGTAGAATTGCTGGCTCTACAATTATCAAAAGACATAACTTAGATGAATCAGGGCTGAGTGCTTCAGATTTTGGTGATATTATTGCGGCTGCTTGTTTAGCGCACGATATTGGCAATCCCCCTTTTGGTCATGCTGGGGAAGACGCAATCCGAGCGGGGTTTGATTCTTGGTATAGCACAAATGCGTTCGCTCTTAGCGCAAGCTGTACCCAGCTTATCGCTAGTAGAAATGAACTTCTCAATACACAACAAAAAGCGGACTTTGATTTATTTGAAGGAAACGCTCAAGGCTTTCGTATTTTGACAAAACTAGAAATGTCACACAGAGTAGGAGGAATGCAACTAACTTGTCCTACTTTAGCGACTTTCACAAAATATCCTAGAGAGTCTCACATCCCACAGCATATTCTCAACAATTACTCCGGTAGCAGTATTAAAAAGTATGGTTTTTTCCAAGCGGAAAAAGATTTATTTGCTGAGGTTGCAGAAACAGTTGGACTTATTCGCCGTCACGATAATGCAGCTTGGTGGTCTCGACATCCTCTGACTTTTTTAATGGAAGCAGCAGATGACATTTGCTACTCAATCGTTGATGTAGAAGATAGCCATCGGATGGGTTATATCCCTTTTGCTCTTGCTAAGGAATTGCTGAATGAAATTGCACAAATTGATTTTAAAGACAATGCCGAAAGCGATGCAGAAAAAGTTAAGCATATGCGTGCTACTGCCATCAATAAATTAGTCCAAGAGGCGGCAGTTATTTTCCTTTCTAAAGAAGAAGATATACTCTCCGGTAACTTTGACCAACATCTGTTATCTTTAAGTACTTATGCCAAGCATCTTAACGTTATTGGAGAGACAACCAGCGCTCGTGTTTTCCACCACCCTAATGTTATTGGTATTAGAGTCGCTGGATATGAAGTTTTAGGTAAATTATTTGCTGAATTTGTTGATGCAGTATTGGAAAGAACTCAAAAGGGAAAATTTGTTTATCATATGCTTCCCAAAGAGGAGCGCCCTACTTCTGAAGAAGATACTTATCAAAAAATTCTGCGAGTTACAGATTATATTTCTGGCATGACAGATTCTTATGCCACCAGTTTATTTCAACAATTGAGTGGCATTAGTTTACGCTGAAAACAGTAAGCAGTGACCCGTGACCAGTGAGCGGTTAAAACACGACGATTCGTTCCAAATCTAAATCTTCAAACATTTGGTCTAGGAGGTCTTCCATAATTTCTTGGTTCTTCTGACGTAGAAAGGGTGGACCGCAGAGAAATTCTCTAACGCTGATTTTTTCTTCTTGAAAATTTTTGACAAAATTGCGAATATCACTAATAATCTCAAGTTCAGATTCCACTCGTTCTATCATTTGACCTACAGGATCGATTCCTTCTCGATGAGCTTTTCGACAATCGGAAACCATGGCTCCTTCCGGGCTATGTTTTACCAGGCGCAGTTCTCGTTTCAGGTTTTCATATTGAGTTTTGAGGAATTCATTTTCCTGCTCCAAACGAGTATATTTTCTGGTCAAATCATCCTCACTGTTGCTTTCAACAGATTCACCTGCTAGATGTTGCCTTTCTATCTCTAACAATCGCGCTAAGTCCCCTTCTTGGTAAGCTTTGTTGATTTCCTTCATAATTTCTGTATGGCGCATCTGAGTCTCGCCATCTGTCGCCTTATCGGGGTGAAAAATTTCAGCTAACCGTAAAAATGCCTGACGAACATTTCTCGAACCCTCAGTTTTTCCTCCAGAGGAAAATCCACTTTCTTGTTGTGTTTCTTGATGTTGGTAGTTTTCTTCTTGAGGTGATTGAGAATAAGAATTATCGTTTTCATCAACTTCAAATAGTTGGTCTAGCTCTGCATCGTCTTCGTTGTTACTTCGTTTGGGACTAATAATCCCTGCCATTTGCAGGTTACGGTAAATTTCTTCAATATCTTTCTTTGTTTTCTTGCCAAATTTTTGACTGGCAAAGATTTCATCAAATATAGCGTGAATTTCTTTATCAAGTTCTGCCAGTTTTTTGAAGCGAGGACTACCTCTATGAAATATATCCGTAGCTAAGGAACGCATTTGCTCAACAAAGTTGTTCAGTTCAGTTTGTTTTCTTTTGATTTGCTTCAGCAACCATTGGTGTTCTTTCTCTATGGCTTCTAAACGGATATGAATAGAAGAAAGAGCCAGTGTTGTTGTCGTAGTGGCTGGAAATGTAGATCGTGCTTTTTTAGCCATGGAAAAATGTAAGTTCGCTCTTTGGTTAACAGGTATGAGGTTGAATGGTTCTATCTTTGGAGAGAACACCCGCAGGAAATCTTTATCTTGGTTGGGGTTGCAAATTACATATCATGTTATACAAGTGAACCTTACTACATTACTACTTTTTTCACACTTTAAGCTCTAAGTAATGGTTAAGGATTTATAGTTTTGAGTTGACCAACTCCATTAATCTGGGTGCAAGTTTTAGAGCGATCGCTCATATGGAGTTGTGGGGACTCCTCTTTTGCTAGATTGAGAGATATCAGAACAAATATCTAGGCTATCAGATATTGCTTGCGTTTGGCTTCCTACCTGGTAAATTATGTTGAAAACAGTAAAAATAGAAAATTTCCGTGGTTTTCAGTCATTTGAGCTTCAACAACTGGGTCGGGTAAACCTACTGGTTGGTCAGAATAACAGTGGCAAAACATCTATACTCGAAGCTATTCAGCTTCTATGCTCCCGAAATAATCTTACGCTGTTAACCGAGGTTATGATAAACCGAGGTGAATATTTCTTTGGAAATGATGAGAGGGGAAGACGTCAGCTTGATATACGTCACCTTTTTTACGGACACCAAATTCAACTTGGGAGTACATTTTTAATAGGGGGAATAAATGATAATATCAACGACAGTGTTGTTGCATCAATTGCAATGCCGGACTCAAGGTGACCAACGAGTACCTATAGGTAGTATGGGGGATGGTATATGGCGTATCTTAGGGCTTGCACTTTCTACGGTCTGTGCTAAAAATGGTTTTCTATTTGTTGATGAAATTGATACAGGATTGCACTTCACTGCTATGTCTGATATGTGGAAGCTTGTTTGGAAAACAGCAACGAGACTAAATGTGCAGGTTTTTGCTACGACACATAGTAATGATTGTTGGACAAGTTTAGCTGACATAGCTACTCAGGAAAAAGCAACAGAAGATGGAATTACAATTCAACGTATTGAACGCGAGAAGCAAACTGGTATAGCTTTTACTGAACGTGAAATTGTCATTGCTGCCCAACGGGGAATTGAGGTGCGGTAGCAATGACAAGCAAGTATATATCCAAAAAGCTGATAGTAGAAGGTGAACAAGATAAGCGAGTTATACCGTATTTAATTGAAGCTAACGGAATTCCTTGGGGAAATACGAAGGAAAAAGCAGCCGTTTATATTGAAGCCTACGGTTGAATGCACTTGGATTGATGGTAGATGCGGATGATAATCCATCAGGAAGGTGGGAGAGTATCAGAAATGCTTGTTTAAAAACTATCCCTGACATTCCCGATCAACTGCCAAATTCAGGATTAGTCCATAGCATGGCAAATGGAATTAAGTTTGGTGTTTGGCTTATGCCAGATAATCAAATGCGAGGTATGTTGGAAACTTTCTTAGCATATATGATTCCACAGCTAAACGAACCACTTTGGCAATACGCGCAAGAAGTAGTGACAGAGGCAAGAAACAGAGGAGCAAGCTTTATATATCCTCACGTTGACAAAGCAAATATCCATACTTGGCTGGCATGGCAAAATCCTCCACCGAAGACAGTTGCATAACGCTATCATGGAACGTATTCTGAATCCACAGCACCCAAACGCGCAAACCTTTGTTAACTGGTTTAAGAATTTATATGACCTCTAAACCTAAGATTTTTATTGATGGGGAATCGGGAACCACAGGCTTACAGATTTACTCGCGTCTCAATCAACGGGATGACCTTGAGTTAGTTAGTATTGAAGCATTCAAGCGCAAGGATTCCACTGAGCGATCAAAATTAATTAATGCTGTTGACGTTGCCATTCTCTGCTTACCTGATGACGCAGCCCGTGAAGCTGTCAGTTATGTCAATAACGATCGAGTGAAAATTCTCGACGCCAGTACTGCTTATCGAACGGCTGAGGGTTGGGCATACGGTTTTCCCGAACTCAATCCAGGACAGCGAGAGAAAATTGCTAGCGCCCAGTTCGTCAGCAATCCGGGCTGTTATCCCACGGGATTTTTAGCTTGTATCCGTCCGTTGATAGCTAAGGGTCTCCTGACTCGCAACTTCCCAGTCACTGTAAATGCCGTATCGGGTTACTCTGGCGGCGGAAAGAATCTCATTCAACAGTACGAAACTTTCCATGAGAAGCAAGCTGAAGGAAAATCGCTTTATCCTTTTGGCATTTATGGTTTGCAGTTTGGACACAAACACGTTAAGGAAATGTGCCAGCATTCGGGCTTGTCATCGCCACCATTGTTTGTACCAGCTGTAGGGGATTTTGAGCAAGGAATGCTAGTACAGATACCTTTGCCACTATGGATTTTAGATAATCCACCATCAGGTAAAGTTATACATGAGGCGATCGCTGACTACTATCACGGTGAAAAGTTTGTACAAGTTGCTCCACACCAAGAACCCACCCTTCTGCGAGACGGAAAGTTCTTAGATGCAATGGCAATGAATGGTACCAACATTGTTCAAATATTTGTCTTTGCCAACGATTCTACGAAAGAAGCACTCTTGGTTGCTCGTCTTGATAACCTGGGGAAAGGTGCATCGGGGGCTGCCGTACAAAATCTGAATATTATGCTAGGCTTTCCAGAAGATTTAGGATTGTAAATAAAGAGCAGAGCCAGAACTTTAGGATAATGGCACGCTTGTTAACCAAACTCATGTACCTACTCGTTCCTAGGCTGTGCCTAGGAATGCAAATCTGTTGGCTGCTGCTTCGACATCATTACAAGCCTGTACATTAATGGAAAATTTCCAATCATTATGGTGGGCTTTGTAGGTAAAGTTTTTTATCTAAGCTGTCAACGATTGATATTGCTAACTCGTGCATGACTTCCAAAGCTGCATCTTCATATTTTTTATATTCCTGCAAATTTTTGATTATCATTTTTGGTCTGTGAGCAATTTCATTTCTTCTAGCAACTAAAGATTTAATCTCTATTATTACAGCGTTTTTTGTTTATTTAACCCGAGTATGGCTGTAGGGACGGAGTGCCTTGCGCCCCTACAATATTGTCAATTTACTAGAAAAATTTGGATATTTTTTTTACAGGGCTGACGCAACTTTTACGGGATTTTGAGGATTTCACGCGTTGCAAATCTCCCCTAGCCCCCCTTTTTACGAGGGCTATGCGTAAGTCCTATTTAAATTGGAAGTCTTTGAGTAAAATTAGCTAGGCTGAATTTGCAAGACTTGTTGATCGATCGCTTGCAACAATCGCTGTCGTAAAGTATCTAAACCGAGTTGATGAGTGGCTGAGATAAACAGGGCTTCAGGGTATTTTTCCTTAGCCAAAGCCAGAGTTTCGCTATCGACTTTGTCAACTTTGTTAAACGCAATCAAAGTAGGACCGGAAATAGCTGGCATTTCTGCTAACACTGCTTCTACACTGGCAATGTGGTTTTCCCAAGCTGGATGAGATAAATCAACAACATGAAGCAAAATATCTGCTTCAGTGACTTCTTCTAAGGTGGCGCGGAATGCATCGACTAGCGGTGGTGGAAGTTCGTGAATAAATCCTACCGTATCTGTCAGCAGAACTGTCCTGCGTTCTTGTGTTTCTGGATCTACAATGACTAGCTTTCTTGTTGTGGGGTCGAGGGTCGCAAAAAGTTGATCTGCTACATAAACTTCAGCCTGGGTTAATACGTTCAACAGAGTAGACTTTCCTGCATTGGTGTAACCAACTAAGGCGACAGCAGGAATTTCTTGCTGTTGCCGCTGTTGTCTGATTCGAGCACGATGCGCTTGTAATTGATTCACTTCTTGCTGAAGTTGGGCAATTCGTCGCTGGATTGCTCGCCGTTCTGTTTCTAGTTTGGTTTCACCAGGTCCTCTCGTCCCAATTCCACCTCCTAGCCTGGACATTTCTCGCCCTTGACCGCGCAATCGAGGCAGCATATATTCTAGTTGCGCTAGTTCTACTTGCAACTTACCTGCTTGGGATTGAGCGCGTTGAGCAAAAATGTCTAATATGACTTCAGTTCGATCTACAACTCGGATACCAATCTCGTTTTCTAGGTTACGGGCTTGGGATGGAGAAATATCTCGGTCAAAGACAATCAGATTAGCTCCTATTTTCTGGGCGGAAAGGGCAATTTCCTCGACTTTTCCCTGACCGACGACAGTTTGGGGATGGGGACGGCTTCGCTTTTGTTGCACTATGTCTCCTACTGTTCCGCCTGCAGTTTCTACTAACCTTACGAGTTCTTGCAGCCCATCTTCAAACCTTTGTTGCGAAATATCATCTGTCTTCAATCCCACAAGCAGGACTTTATCGGTGTCAGATACAATGTCCTGGAATGGCATTCCCAAGTCAGATTCAGAAATATCTCTCTCCCATTCATCAACTAAATCGTCAAAGTCTTGTTCTATTAAGTTATCTAAACTCAAAGAAGAAATAACTTCCCAAGGTTTTTCCTCATCAGGGACAATGTGAGCTAAGAAAGCTTCTTTGACTAAATTAGTATTGTCTTTGCTTCGCTTTCCGTCTTTGCCGTCCGCTAAGGTTAACAGCACTAAAGCATCTAAACGCTGGCGTACCATTGCAATCAGTGATGCTTCATCGGGTGGCTCCGATTTGAATTGAGTCGCAATGCAACGAACACCACTGAGGCGTTCTGCACTATGCCGAGGAATCTGTTCGGGGGGAATTTGAGTTTGGCTTGGCGTTCCTACTGCCACTCGGATGACTTGCCCTCGTCTGTTTATATAGCTGCATATGGGTTGATGAATTTCTGTAGCGATCGCTGCCACAGCTTGAGCAAATTCGGGTGTAGTTAGGCTATGTGAAGGTTGTCTTTGTTCGTAAAGTTGTTGCAGTTTCTTGATTTGGCTTGATTTTAATGACTGAATATTTCCATGAATAGTTTCCATAAAATGATGCTTGAAACCTTATTAATTAATTCTTCCTTTTATATCTAGCGGGTTTCTTTTTTTTCTTAATCTTTCTCTGGTCATAGGTAGCTTAAAGAAATTAAATATAAGATGCTTTTCTGCTTGTATTTGAGATGCATGCGCTCAAGCGCAACTACAAACTTTTATTTGTTTAGTGTGAAGCCCTTAATGAGAGAAAATTCCAGAGCAAACGCAGAATTTTAGATATTTCAAAGCTCGAATAGCTGCCGTTCGATTAATTTTACATATTTTGGTCTTTTCTCTACTTATGTTTATTTATTAACAAATTTTAATGGTATTTTCCAACACAATTTTAGTTTACTCTGTTTTGTCCACTAGATAGAAGTCAGGTGCTAACAACAATTTTATTTTGGGTATTATCTAGAGATATTTTCACCAATATATTGACTATGAAATTTCAAATAGAATGTAGTAGCTTAGCCAAGCAGGAATTTTGCTTAATATGCGATCGCCCCATTCACACAGCAGAAGCGAGATTAATTGTCTGTAGCGATCAAGGTGATGGCTTTGGTGATATTTGTCCTGAGTGCATAGGTATGGGTGCCTATTGGATAAAAAGCCAACTTCCGCATTTCCGTTCTCTTTCAATACGTGGCTGAAATTGGAGCAGCGAAAATCTTGCCAAGATAATTCTCAAATTCTGGCATTTTAACGCATAAAAAATGGTTTTCGGCTCTTGTCGTTGTCATTGCTCCAACGAAGCAGCTACTATGTGCTTTTGTGACAAATTTTAGTCTGATAATTTGGGAAAACCGCTTCTAAAATAGTAAATATAGGAGCGGTTTTTGATATTAGGTATAAAAAAAATTTTTTGGGATTTTTGTTTATTTGCGTTTACATTCGTTTCAAGTGTGTCATAATGTCACGAGTCGGAAGTTAATACCTAGTTAACACCCTCATAGCTGAGGCGGCTAAAAGCCTTTCTCCAGCACAAAACTCTATTTCTAGGCGCTTCCTGCCTACGAGTCTTGGTGTTTGAAATGAGCGGCACAATTTAGGTAATCTTACAGGCTATTTTCTAAAAGTGTTTGGAACAAGTTGTAGTTAAAAAAATCATTTTGTAAAAGAGTTGGAAGAAATTGTTATGAACTTACTAGAGTTAGAAAATCGTCAAGCCAAGCTAACTTCTATGGAAGAGATTAAAACGAGTTTTGGCATTTCAGCGTACCCACGCCCGCAGTTCCAACGATTTGCTTATGGAGAAGCTACTCCATCCCATTGGCAAAGTCTCAACGGTTTGTGGAAATTTGCATTTGATGACGAAGGCAAATGCGTTCAACCCAGCGATTTGACCCAGTGGACTCATGATATAGAAGTTCCCTTTGCTCCCGAATCTATCAAAAGTGGTATTGGTGACACGGGATTTCATCCAAACTGCTGGTATGAGAAGGAATTTGAAACACCTCCTGGTTCAGGTAGGTTGCTGCTGCACTTTGGGGCTGTAGATTATCGCGCTCGTGTCTGGGTGAACGATCGCTATATCGCTGAGCATGAAGGCGGTCATACTCCTTTCACTCTGGATATTACCCATGTTTTAAATGACAGTGGAATGACAAAAGTCACTGTCTGGGCGCAGGACGATCCTCACGATCTTGCCAAACCTCGCGGTAAGCAAGATTGGCAGCTTGAACCGCACAGTATTTGGTATCCTCGCACAACCGGTATTTGGCAAACTGTTTGGGTTGAGCGTGTGGGTATAACTTATATAGATCGTATCCAGTGGACTCCTGATTTTGAGCGGTGGGAAATTGGTTGTTTTGCTGCACTTGCGGGTAATGTACCTGCTTCAGGCGTACAAATAAAGGTGAAACTCAATGTTGGCGATCGCATTCTCGTCAACGACACCTATGAAGTGTTCAACGGGGAGATTAGCCGCCGCCTCGCCCTTTCCGATCCTGGTATCGACGACTACCGCAACGAATTGTTGTGGAGTCCAGAAAAGCCAACGCTTATTAATGCTGATATTGAACTGTGGTATGAAGACAAACTTTTAGATAAAATCAAAACTTATACCGCAATGCGGACTGTCAGCATACAGCGCGATCGCTTTATGCTCAATGGTCGTCCTTACTATTTACGATTAGTTCTAGACCAAGGCTACTGGCAAGATAGCCTCATGACTGCACCTGATGATGAAGCGTTGCGGCGGGATGTAGAACTCACTAAAGCAATGGGTTTCAACGGAGTCCGCAAGCACCAAAAAATTGAAGACCCTCGCTTTTTATATTGGGCAGACGTGTTAGGTTTGTTAGTATGGGAGGAGATGCCCAGCGCTTACCGATTCACAACTAAAGCGGTAGAGCGCATGGCGCACGAGTGGACTGAAGTCATCAGGCGTGATATCAATCACCCTTGTATCGTGGCGTGGGTACCGTTTAATGAATCTTGGGGAGTTCCGAATCTGGTTGAAACACAGGCTCATCGGAACTACGTATTAGCAATGTATCACTTGACCAAGACTCTCGACCCAAGTCGCCCAGTGATTGGCAACGATGGCTGGGAAAGTACAGATACTGATATTCTTGCAATCCATGACTACGACACCAATCCGCAGCATATAGCTCATCGTTATGGACCTGAAGTCAAACTATCAGATTTATTTGAACGCAAGCGTCCTGGAGGACGTATCCTCACGCTTGACAACTATCCTCACCAAGGACAGCCTATCATGCTGACTGAGTTTGGCGGTATCGCCTATGCTCCTGATGACAAACCTGAAGCTCACAAAGTTTGGGGCTACGAGCGCTGCTGGAATGTCTCCGAACTACAAATGAAATATGCTGCGCTACTAGAAACTGTCAATAATATTGAGATATTCAGTGGATTTTGTTATACGCAGTTAACGGATACCTTCCAAGAAGCTAATGGGTTGTTATACATCGATCGCACGCCTAAAATTCCTCTGGAGGCGATCCGTGCTGCGACCCTTTCAGGACAAGGATTATGTACTCCCTCACACTGTTAAAGCCGGATGGTCGCCAACTGACCTTATATAGTCGATATCCCATTGCAAGCGGGCTAGAAGCCACGAGTCCTAGCAACGAGCCCGTAGCCGCCAATCCTCATTTGCGCTGGCACCCGTTACGGGGTGAGTGGGTGGCTTATGCGAGTCACCGTCAAGGGCGGACTTTTATGCCACCACCAGAGTATAATCCGCTTGCCCCTACCAAAGACCCGCAGTTTCCTACGGAACTCCCTCAAGGAGAGTATGATGTGGCAGTGTTTGATAACCGCTTTCCATCAATGGCGGTGACTGCACAAAACCCACCTGTCAGTATCGTGGAAACCATGCCCGCCAATGGCGCGTGTGAGGTTGTGGTTTTTACTCAAGACCCCCACGCCTCCCTCAGTTCTTTGAAACTAGATCACCTGGAGTTGCTATTACAAGTGTGGGGCGATCGCACCCGCGTACTTGGAAACAATCCAGAAATCCAGTATGTGCTTCCCTTTGAAAACAAGGGTGTGGAGGTTGGAGTCACCTTGCACCATCCCCACGGTCAAATTTACGCATATCCTTTTGTACCGCCTGTTCCTGCAAAAATGTTGGAACAACAAAGGCAGTTTTACCAGCAACAGGGACGTTCTTTGCTCGAAGATTTGATCCAAAAAGAAATTGCTGACAACAAACGAATTATTTATCGGGATGAGGAAGCGATCGCATTCGTTCCAGTATGCGCCCGTTACCCCTATGAAGTTTGGATTGCTCCTATTAAGCAAGTGAGTCACTTTTACGACCTAAGTGCAAAACAACGCCAGGGACTTGCCAAGGCATTAAAAACCGTCACTCTTAAATACGACGGTTTGTGGAATCGCCCGTTTCCCTACTTGATGGCTTGGTTTGGCGCTCCAACCGACGGTGAAGCTCATCCCGAAGCCCATTTACACGCACAGTTTTACCCACCCTATCGGACAAGTGAAAGGCTAAAGTATCTAGCCGGAACAGAACTTGCTGCAGGGATGTTCGCCAATGATGCTTTGCCAGAAGAAAAGGCTCGCGAATTACAGGCTGTGGTGGTAAATATTGAAACACCAGTACCGTTGTAATAGTCCCTTTTAGGGATTTCCAAATTAAAAAATATCCCAAAATTTCTTTGGGGTGGGCGTCCTCGTCCACCCCTCATATCATTCTTTTAATAGTTTGTAGTTGCGCTTTAGCGCATGCATCGCAAATACAAACGCAGTGTAAGTGAGTACTTTTTCCTAACAAGGTTGTTTATCCCATCTAACGATGTCAAGGTGACTCATAAAATTTTAATTCAAGCAGCAATTCCTCATCTTTTTCCTCTGCGCCCTCTGTGTCTCTGCGGTTCCAAAGTCATTTATTTAACTGCCGAGACGCAGAGTACGCAGAGGTAAGAGGTGAGAGACTACTAGAGCGTCGCTACAGTAGTCAAAACGGGAGCAAAAAACACATTTTCTCTCTAACAACTCGTCTGCTCTGACTGAATCAACTGTGTATAGTAACCATCAAGCTGTGACATCTCTTGGTGGGTACCTCGCTGCACGACTTTACCCTGTTCCAGAACAATAATTTCATCACAGTCGCGGATGGTGCTTAAGCGGTGAGCCACAATAATGCAAGAACACCCGCGATAGCGCAGATTCCGGTCGATAATTTTTTCCGTCTCTGCATCTAAGGCACTGGTTGCTTCATCCATGACTAAAATTGTCGGGTTATTAACTAATGCACGGGCAATTTCTAAACGCTGGCGTTGTCCTCCACTCAAATTCACCGCACCTTCAAGTAAGTTACCTTCATACCCCCCAGGTAAAGCCAAAATCGCTTCATGAATGGCAGCATCTTTGCAAGCCCTAACTAATTGAGAATGTGGTATAGTGTTATCCCATAAAGTCAAATTATCTCCCACAGTTCCGGCGTACAAGAAGATTTCCTGTTCTACCATTGCTAAGGAATTTGCAAGGATTGCCCTAGGGATTTGTTCTCTAGGAATACCATCAAACAAAATTTTCCCTGCCCAAGGTTGATACAGTCCTGCTACTAATTTGGCAACGGTTGATTTACCAGAACCACTACCCCCAACAAGGGCGACTCTTTGTCCTGGTTTTAGTTGAAAGCTTAGGTCTTGAATGAGGGGATTTTCTGTACGTGAGTAGCCAAATGTGACATTTTTTAACTCTACATATCCCTTGAGTTGGCAGGATGAAGCATACTGTAGCGGCTTAGCTGTAGAAATATGGAAATTCTGATTCTCCAATTCTGGATCGGTTGGGTTCCGCAATACGTCATCCAGACGATTTAAGTCCCCTTCTAGTTCTTGGAGGGTACTGCCAAAATTGACTAGAGAGTTGACTGGAGTCAGAAAGTTAGTCATTAAACTTTGGAAAGCAACCAACATCCCTATACTGAGATGTCCGTCCATAACCCGTAACCCCCCAATAACTAAAATGGATAGGGAGCTTAAACCAGTTAAGAATGGAGGTAAAACGCCTAGGAGTTGATTGGTGATGCCTAGTTCCTGAGAACCATTCGCAAATTTTGTATAGCAACCAGACCACCGAGAAAAGAAATCAGATTCCAACGCTGATGCTTTCAAGGTTTCCATACTCTGGAGGGCAGCAATTTCTGTACCTGCAACTTGACCCCGGTCTTGTATGGTTCGCATATAAATATCTGTACGGTGCCGCGAAACCCACTGTAATGTCAAGATATTAATGGCGGCAAAAGTAATACTGAGCGCAGTCAATACGCCATCATAAGCAAACATGACTATGGCATAAAATACGACCATTACTGTATCAATTACAGTCCTAGCCAATTGCCCTGATAAAACTTCCGCAACTTTAGTATTAATATTAATCCGACTGCTGATTTCCCCGGCAAATCTTTGGGCGTAAAATCCTACTGGTAAACGTAGAATATGGTGCAAGAATTGCCCGGACATCTCCACTGATAACTTGATATTTAGCTTTCTGAGAAACTGCCTTTGCAGTAAAGTCAGCCATGCTTGGACGATCGCGGCGAGCGCCATCCCGAAAATCAACGGACGCAGCCATTCTGTACGATTTTCCACCAGAACGTTATCTACAAAAATCTGATTGAAAACGGGTAAAACTAACCCTGGAATCACTAAAAAAAATCCTGCCAGTAAACAATAAAGGATGGCTCCCCAAGAATTTTGCAAGCGGTCAATGAGTGCGCCCACTAAACTCGGTTTGCGCCCTCCTCGTTGGAATTCTGGTCCCGGTTCCATCACCAAGACAACCCCTGTATAAGCTTCATCAAATTCGTTGAAGGAAACTCGTCTCGGTCCTGTAGCCGGGTCGTTGAGATACACCCAATCTTTCTTAAATCCCTCTACAACTAAGAAATGATTAAAATTCCAAAAAACAATATAGGGAGGATGGAGTTTTTGTAATTGTGCCAACTGCTTTTTAAAGCCTTTAGCCTGCATTCCGTAGTCTCTAGCAGCTTTAATCATGTTAGAGGCTTTGCTACCATCACGGGAAACACCGCAACTCTGGCGTAGTTCTGCTAGCGGTACAATTTTGCGGTAGTACGCCAAAATAATGCCTAAGGCTGCAGCCCCACATTCCACAGCTTCCATTTGCAGGATAGTGGGAGTTTTCACCCGCCCAGGAATGGGACTTTGTGCTTGTTTGCGGAAGGGATTGAGATTTTGAATTGAAGATGTTAGCTGTTTAATCACTTGCACAAGAGCATTCCCCTTTTAATTAATGCCCGTAAATTCACGTAGAATTGGCAAGACATAAGTGATTGGTGCTTGCTCTGCTACTTTTACCCGGATACTGGTAGTTGTTCCCGCAGAAATGTTTAATTTTGGACCTTGAGAAGAAGACCAACGATAACCGCTAAAGGTGGACGGATCTAAAACCATTTCTGCCCGCACTTCCATGTCTCCACCGCCTGTCGGCAAGATTTTTGCCACTAAATCGGGATTGCCAATGATGGACGCTGCTCCTTCTTTGGTGACAGGTAAGGGGGAAACGGAAGTGACTTTGCCGACAATCCCGCCAAAGCGTTCTCTTTTCACGGAGTCGGGGGTGATTTGTACTGTCATTCCTGGTTGGATTTGCTTGCCATCTTTAACGTTAAAGTAGGAGACGGCAGTCATTGGGGTGTTTTTGTCAGCGATATTCAAGGATACAAGGGGCGTTCCGGGATTGGCAACTTGTCCGACAAAGGCGGAGATTTCTAATACACAACCACTCCTGAGGCTGACAATTTGACTGTTATCTATTATTTGTTTTGCCAGTTGAGCGATCGCTCGCTTGACATCCTGAATTTGATTAACTTTATTATTAAGAGTTTCTAAGTTTTCTTGCTCGATACGTTTGCTCTTAGTATCCAAGTCTTTTAATTGCGCTTGCAGCTCCCCTATCGAACTCAGATTGCCTAAGTATCTCTGCTGTGCTTCTGTTTCTTGCACATCTAACTGCTTGAGTTGGGCTTGGATATCAGACACAGTTTGCAATCCCTGTCTGTATTCTTGCCCTGCTTGTAAAAATGCATCGTTAGTAATGGCTCCTGCATTTAAAAGTTGCTGACGCTTTTCTAATCTATCTTTAAGGACAGGTACAAGAGCAGTAGCATCCTTAAGCCGTTGTTGTAAACTTATACGCTGTTGGCGAATAGCATTTAAGCCTTTTTCGTAAAAGGCGGGCGTGAAAGTTTGAGTATCCCGCAAACGTTGCATATAACTGGCTCTGGCAGAAGCGATCGCCGCCTTTTCC
Source organism: Scytonema sp. UIC 10036 (assembly GCF_009725235.1). The sequence continues at coordinate 39,824 of NZ_WJFC01000064.1, read as the reverse complement.
CTAGCAATGCGTTGTTGCTGGAGTAACTTTGTAGATTCCTCTTGTTGTTGTAACTCCTCTAGTTTTGAGCGTTGCAATTGCAATTGCTGTTTGAGATCGGTGGGGTCGATTGTGGCTAGGATGTGTCCTTTTTCGATACACTGTCCTGTTGTAACATGAAGACTTTTCAGTTGTCCTGCAATGGGCGACTCAAAAGTTATGACTTGATTGGGTTGAATGAGTATTCCCTTTCCTGTCACCACGATGGGAATACGTCCAACAACGCTCCAAACCAACCCAAACACTATAAAACTACCCAAAGTAGCCAAAGGTAGCCAATCAAGTGGATTGACGACTTGCAGTAATTGATCCAATCTTTCTGGAGAAGATAAACGCTCCAGGGATTCCTTGCGGAATATACTATCTTTTTTAGCCATTCATGTAAGGGGGATTGGGGACGAATTCATTTTTAAGATTGCCGATTGAGGCGTTTGATCATCCAGTCAAATCTAGCACTGGCAAGTGCCGTATTGTCTAGGGTATCTAAGTTAAGTTCATCCTCAACTTCAATATCTTCTGCTAAGATTTGGTCTAATTGGTAGGCTAATTTGCCAAACCCTCGGCGGAACAATCTATCGCGTATCCGATCTACTAGAACTACAGCGATCGCTCGATAAAACCGCGCTGTAAATCCTGTATCTTGTTTTAATTTTTCAGATAAATTATGTTGTGGTAGTGCCAATAATACAGAAGGTTCTGCTGCTTTGACTGTAGCTGAGGCTGTTGTTGTTTCTACAAAAGACATTTCGCCTATAATTTCGCCTTTGACTGATTTAGCAATTTCCTTTTGTCCAACTTCATCGTGTTGGGTTGCCACGAAAATTCCTAATTTTCCATCTAACAAAATATATAATGCATCGACAGGTTTGCCTTCTTCAATCAACACTGTTCCTGGATTAACCGTTTTCACTCCTTGGGATATCATCCAGTCAATGTCACTATCATCTAAAATGGCAAAGACAAACAAAACCTTGCGTAACGCCTCTCCTGGAATAACTTTGTTCTTTGCTAAAAAATCACTCAGTCTCCGCAACTGTTTTGACAGTAAAATAGACAATATTTGATAAAAATGGGCAGCAAACTCTGTATCTTGTTCTAGCTTTTTGAACAATAAATGCCGTGGTAGCGATAATACCTTTGATGTTGCCAACGCCATAAAAGTGCTGGAAGGGGGACGATTATCCACAAAAGAGAGAGGTTCCACAATTTCCCCAGGCGATACGCAATCGATTTCTTGTGTATCTGCTACATTCTCTGTGGGAGAAACACGAATGCTCAATGCTCCTTCTAGCAAAATGTCTATTGTATTAATCTTTTGACCTTCTTGGATGAGAATTTCACCAGTACGGTATTCTAGGAATCGGCTTATACTAACTATCCAATCAATATCGCTATCTTTAAAAGTATCAAAATAAGGAAACTTTGTCAGTAATGTTTTAATCATATGAATTTAATCATCGTCTGCTGTTTACGTAATTTTACGGCTATGTTAACTATGCTTAGTAAAATATTTTAAGAATTGTTTCTCATCTGTTACATCCTATATTTTTGTTGCTAAAAATACTTTTATCTATTTCAGTATACTCTCATAAAGAATTCTGGGTTGCTATATAATGGGTAATAATTTTAACAAAGTGTTTGGGTTCCATAGCAATTCTAAATCTGCCATTTCCCTGAGATCCCTCATCCCCTAACCCCGCCTTCAGGTTTGGGAGAAGGGGTGAGGGCACAAATAATTGAATTGTGAGTTAACACGACTGATTATGAATTCGATAAAAAAATTAATAAAACTGACAGTCATTCCCACCTCCTTAGGATTATCCATCATTGGTAGTTTGCCCAAAGTGGGAATAGCTGAATCACCAATCGCTGGCAAATTTCAAAATTGGCAAATAAGTCAGAACTTCGTTCCTCCAAATCGCAAAGCACCCTCAACGACAGCTGGGGGAGGAAGCCGTGGTGATTTCTGCAATTTAGGAAGCAAAGAAACGTTAACGCCCTTAATACCTCCTAATAAATTAGGTTTAACTTTTGCAGAACGTCCCACATTTTATTGGTTTGTACCGCAAATACCCGTGCAAAATGCTCACTTTTCGCTACTAGATGAAAAAGGTATAGTCTACAGCACGACTTTTAGACTGCCAAATCAACCAGGAATTGTTGGTTTTACTCTCCCGGCTAAAGCACCGAGTTTGAAAGTTGGTAAACAGTACCGCTGGTATATGGCGATCGCTTGCAGTTCCGAGGAAACAGAGAAAGAGGCGTCTGTCGATGGATGGGTGGAACGCATCCAACCTACCCGCGCTTTATCAAAGCAGCTAGCCAGCACAAATCCCAAGCAACTTTCCCAAGTTTACGCCAAGGCTGGTATTTGGCATGAAGCGTTACATACCTTAGTGCAGCAACGCCTGATTAATCCCAGCGATCGCACAGTCATGGCTAACTGGCAAGTATTTTTAGAGTCAGTCGGCTTAAAAAATTTAGTTCCCCAACTTTTAACTAGCACCACGACTCAAAGTCAGTAATTCATTACTTAAGAAGGGAATAGGAAACGGTGAACATTAAAAAACACCTTTGGCAATGGCGTGGTATTTTAATTGCTACTCCCAGTGTAGGAATATTTGTGTTGCTCCTGCGCTTGAGTGGGCTATTGCAAATGTTGGAATTGGCAGCGTTGGATCGAATGTTCCTATTACGTCCTTCTGAACCTGTTGATGAGCGAATTGTCATTATAGAAATTAATGAATCTGATGTCCAACAATTAGGTAAGCGCGGGCATTGGCCTTTACCTGATGGCTTGCTGGCAAAGCTTTTAAAAAATTTAAAACAACAAAAACCAAGCGCTATCGGTTTGGATTTATATCGAGATTTACCAGTAGGCTTTGGGCATGATTCGCTCGTGAAAGTATTTGAGTCTACCCCAAATTTAGTCGGCGTACAAAAAGTAGCTGAAAGCGAAGATAGTTCGGCGGTTGCGCCACCACCAGCACTGAAAAAAATTGGGCAGGTGGGTGCAAATGATTTTCCTTTAGATGGAGATGGGAAAATTCGCCGCAGCTTGCTATACTTAGCGGATAAAAATGGTAAAAATGTCTTTAGTTTTGCCTTTAAATTATCTTCTCTTTATTTAAGCGATCGCCAGATTGATGTAGGACAAACAGAAGATTTCTTAGTCAAAACAGGTCAAGTCATTTACCCATTATTTCAAGGCAATGATGGCGGCTATATCCGAGCAGAAGACCAAGGTTATCAAGTACTCATAAATTACCGTCATGCCAGACAAGGTTTTCAGCGCATATCAATTACGGATGTGTTAGAAAACCCTCTTCCCAAGAACTTATTCACTGGACGCATTGTATTAATTGGACCTACAGCCGAAAGTCTCAAAGACCTATTCTACACACCTTATAGTAGCACTGTATTAACAGCACCCAAACGTATGCCTGGGGTAGTCATTCACGCTCATGCTATCAGTCAAATTTTAAGTGCTACTTTAGACGATCGCCTGTTAATTAAAACTTGGAAGGAACCACAAGAATGGTTGTGGATTTTTCTTTGGGCGTGGATTGGTGCAACATTGCTGTGGCAACAAAGGTATAGTGGCCATTCTAAAAGGCGATCGCTATTTCCTCTGATAAGTTTTTTCTTGGCTGGATGCTGTCTTATAGGTAGTAGTTATGTAGCTTTTCTTGCAGGTTGGTGGATTCCTATAGTACCAGCATTCATGGCATTAATAGGTTCGGGGATCGCTGTGACAGCTTACGTTGCACGAACTGCCGGTGCTATTCGCAAAACTTTTGGTCGTTACCTCACCGATGAAGTTGTTGCTAATTTATTAGAAAACCCTGAAGGATTAAAACTGGGGGGGGAACGGAAAAAAATTACAATTCTCACTTCCGATCTCAGAGGTTTTACCGCCACATCTGAGAGATTATCTGCTGAAGAAGTCATTAAAATTATTAACCTTTATCTGGGGTATATGGCAGATGTGATTACTCAGTACAAAGGAACTATTGATGAGTTTATGGGTGATGGGATTTTAGTTTTATTTGGCGCTCCCATCGCTAGAGAAGATGATGCTATTAGAGCTATAGCTTGTGCTGTAGGGATGCAGTTGGCAATGGAATCTGTGAATCAGAAAATACGGCAAATGGGCTTACCCAAGCTGGAAATGGGTATTGGCATTAATACAGCAGAAGTCGTAGTAGGTAATATTGGTTCGGAAAAACGGACTAAGTATGGAGTTATCGGCAATCAAGTCAATTTAACTTATCGTATTGAATCTTATACAGTTGGGGGACAAATTTTTGCTTCAGAATCCACTATTCATGAAGCTGGTTCGATAGTCAAAATTATTGGGCATAGAGAAGTCCAAGCAAAAGGTGTAAAGCAACCTATAAAAATTTATGAAATTGGGGGCATTACAGGAAAGTACAATCTGTATCTTCCTCAAGAACAGGAAGAAGTCTTCTTGGAACTGCCAGAAGCTATTCCCCTCCATTATGCAGTGTTGGATGGTAAAGATGTGGAACGCCAGGTTTTTCAGGGAAAGTTAGTTAAGTTGTCAGTCAAGGGGGCACAAATATGTAATAACAACCCTATAGTTTTACAGCCATTTACGAATCTCAAGTTAAACTTTTTTATGAATCCCAATTCCACAATCAGTGAAGACACCTATGCTAAAGTCTTAGACAAAACCGCAGAGGCAGATAGTTTTTATATTCGGTTTACTAACATTCCGCCAGAAGTGGAAGCCCATTTAATGGCATTACACAACCGCGAAGGTAAAATATAACTGCAGATGAATGATTCCAAGTTACATCTCACAAGTCATCAATCCCTAGTCTTTGAAAACCCCCAATCAGTTTGGCAGATTGAATCGGGTGCGATCGCCTTATTTGCTATTCCCATCCACCAAGGTATTGAGGGGACTCGTCGTTATCTATTCAGTGTTAATACAGGGGAAGCATTGTTTGGGATATCAGCTAGTACGCATAAAATTGTAGCTGTATCTATGGAAGAGACTGTGCTGTGGCAACTCACGCCCGAAGACTGCGAGCAATGGCTCAGTCAGGGGAAAGATGAGACAGAACATTTTCTGGAGTTAGTGCTGGCTTGGACGAAAAACATCTGTAGTTGTGTAGCCCATCAGGGGTTCAACCCACCTGCGTTCCCCCATCCCGAACAGCTGAGTCGTTGGGAATCTATTCAAGTTATCCTAAATGAACTGCACGGACATTTCTGCCAGATTCTGACTCAAATAGAACAGGAGGAGTCAGTCGCAAAATGGCAGCAATTTCAAGCACGGGAACAACTGAACCATCAACGAAAAGTTTCTGCGCTAGGGCATTTGGCATCAGTCCTTAAGCCAAAACAAGCAGAATTGATGCAGGAAGGTACCCCCCTTTTGATTGCTGCAGGTGCTGTAGGTAGAGCCTTGGGAATTCAGATTTTGCCCCCTGCACCTTCGGAAGACATGACGCGGATTAAAGAACCACTAGAGGCGATCGCTCGTGCATCCCGCATTCGCATCCGTCGGGTATTACTTAAGGATAAGTGGTGGCAAAAAGATACTAGCCCCCTCTTGGCATACACACATCAAGATAACCGTCCTGTGGCAGTGCTACCAGTCAAACCAAGGCATTACGAAATCTTTGACCCAGAAAGCCTTACTCGCATAATTGTCAACAACGATACTGCCCAACAACTGGCTCCCTTTGCCTATGTATTTTATCGTCCCCTCCCCGATCGGGATTTAACTGCTATCGATCTGTTGCAGTTTGCCTTCAAGGGGCAGATGAGAGAACTGGCGATCGTCCTCCTCACAGGTACAGTCGCTGCATTTCTAGGGATGTTAACCCCCTTAGCGACTGCGATCGTTATTGATTCCGCCATTCCCGACGCAGACAAAAGTTTATTAGCACAAATTGGCTTGAGTCTTTTAGCAGCCAGCTTTGGCACAATTATTTTTCAAATTGCTCAAGGTTTTGCCACCCTGAGGTTAGAAACCAAAGCCAGTGTCGATTCCCAAGCCGCCCTCTGGGATAGATTATTCAATCTGCGGGTTTCTTTCTTCCGCGAGTACTCTATTGGGGACTTACAATCTCGTGTCTCTGCTATCACTCAAATCCGCCAGAAACTGAGCGACGCCGTATTACGGACAATTTTTACCAGCTTCTTCTCCCTACTCAATCTGGGATTGTTGTTCGTCTACAGTTCTAGCTTGGCTTTAGTGGTAGTGGCAGTAGCACTGGTAACAATTATATTCACCACGGTTTCCAGCGTACTTACCCGTCAAAAGTTGCGCCCTTTAGAAGAAATAGAGGGAGATATTTTTGGCTTTACTGTACAGATGGTTGCTGGCGTGTCTAAACTCCGAGTCACCAGTGCAGAAGACCGTGCCTTTGCTTATTGGGCAAAAAAGTACAGTCAGCAGCTAAAACTCAAGCTGAGTACAGAGCAGATAGAAGATACCTTAGCTATATTTAATACCGTTATGCCAACTGCCAGTTCGATGATTATCTTTTGGTTGGCAGTCATGTTAATTTCCCAAACCCCATCTCAAGGCAGTACAGGTTTATCTACCGGTATATTTTTAGCATTTAACTCAGCCTTTGCTATATTTATCGCCGCAGTCACGCAATTAAGCAACACCACAGTCAGCATCTTGGATATCAGTATTTTCTGGGAACGGGCAAAGCCAATTTTTCAGGCTCAACCAGAAATTGACCTCAGCAAAAGCGATCCAGGGCGGTTAACGGGTAAAATCAAAGTCGATCGCGTGACATTCCGCTATCGGGAAGACGGACCCCTCAATTTAAATGAGGTGACAATTCAGGCAGAACCAGGAGAGTTTATTGCCTTGGTAGGGCCGTCTGGCAGTGGCAAATCAACGATTATCAGACTGTTGTTGGGGTTTGAGACGCCAAAAGACGGCACTATTTACTACGATGGTCAGGATTTATCAGGGCTAGATATATCAGCAGTGCGCCGACAGATTGGTGTTGTGCTACAAAATGGGCGCATTAACAGCGCCTCAATTTTTGAAAATATTTCTAGCGGTGCATTGGTAACAATGGCAGAAGCTTGGGAAGCTGCACAAATGGCTGGGTTTGCTGATGATATTAAGTCAATGCCAATGGAGATGCACACAGTCATTTCCGAGGGGGGTACTAATCTCTCTGGCGGACAACGTCAAAGGTTATTAATTGCCCGTGCTTTAGTTTTAAAGCCGAGAATCCTGATTTTTGATGAAGCCACGAGTGCCTTAGATAATCGCACCCAAGCAATAGTCAGCGCTAGCTTAGACAGTTTGGGAGTCACGCGTATAGTCATTGCCCATCGCCTCAGCACCATCCGCAACGCTGACCGGATTTATGTTATTGAAGCCGGTCAAGTTGTTCAGCAAGGGAAGTTTGAGGAATTGGTGCATCAAGAGGGGTTATTTGCTAATTTGATGGCGCGGCAAATTCAGTCTTAAGGTCTTTAAATCCGTAACAGTCAAATTTTGAAAAATCTATGTATTTAACCAGTCAAAAGATAGGTTTTTGTAAACTTTTAGTATATTTACTTATAAATCGGTCTAACTTTATTAGAAGTTAGTCTAATATTAATCGTTTCTTAAACTTGTTGTGGGAGCTTGAGTAGTAGGGTTCTTTAGGTCAAATATCTCAAGAAGCTACCCAAATTTTACATATTTTTTTTGTATAAAGTATTACGGGTGTATTGGTAACCATGTCGTTTCTTCATAAGTAATCCAGGTTGACGAGCGCATCGCAGATGTCGTGTTGCTCTGCATCTCATATTTCTACAAACGATTACCTCTTTAAGGACAAACAGCAATGCCGATTCAATTGAATGGCCCATATTCCCAGAACTTTGATACTCTGGCATCTTCAGGTACCCCCAGCAACGTACTTCCCCCAGACTGGGTGTTTTCAGAGACTGGAACCAATGCAAACTCAACATACACAGTGGGCACTGGCTCTAGTAACACAGGTGATACATACAGTTTTGGAGAAGCAGGTTCTACTGACAGAGCATTAGGAACTTTACGGTCAGGTAATCTAGTTCCCACAATTGGTGCAAGCTTTACAAATACAACAGGTAGCACAATCACAGCATTCAATGTGTCCTATAAGGGCGAGCAATGGCGTTTAGGTACATCCGGTAGAGGAGCCGATCGCCTAGATTTTCAATACAGCACGGATGCAACATCCTTATCAACGGGAACTTGGTTAAGTGTCGATTCTCTGGATTTCAGTTCTCCTGTAACCACTGGAACTGTAGGAGCACTCAATGGCAATAGCAACAGCACAGTCGTCACAGCAACTATTACGGAGCTAAACATCCCAAATGGAGCAACCTTTTGGTTCCGTTGGCTTGATTTTGATCCCACTGGCGCAGATGATGGTCTGGCGATCGACGACTTTTCCCTTTCCCCTACTGTTGCCCCACCTCCTACAGTTCCCACAGTAACCATCGCTGCTACTGATGCCAACGCTACTGAAGCAGGAACAGATCCCGGTACCTTCCGCATTACCCGCAGTGGCGATACAACCAATGCCCTAAACGTCAATTATGCAGTTGCAGGTACAGCAACTGGGACAGACTACACGCAAACCCTGACGGGTACAGCCACAATCCTTGCTGGAGCATCCTCTGTCGATATCACGATTACACCCGTTGATGACGCTCTCGTGGAAGGGAATGAAACCGTCACCCTGACGCTGGTTGACACCGCCGATTACGATTTAGGCGCAACCTCCACCGCCACCGTAACGATCGCCGATAACGATGTTGGTCCTGGAAATATCCGAATTCGCGACATTCAAGGGACGGCACATATTTCACCTCTGAATGGTCAGGGTGTGCAAAATGTAGCCGGGATTGTGACAGCGATCGCCTCCAACGGCTTCTACATACAAGACCCTTCCCCCGACAACAATGACGCCACCTCTGAGGGGATTTTCGTTTTCACAGGTAGCAGCTCTCCTATTCTGAGTGCCCGCACTGTAGGAGAAGCAGTGTTAGTCACAGGTACAGTATCTGAGTTTCGTCCCGGCAACAACTCCAACAACCTAACTATTACGCAAATTGGTAGCTCCAGCAGCGTGCAAACACTGAGCGTAACTGCCTGGACAACTGCACCCACCACCATCACCCCGACAATTTTGGGAAATGGCGGAAGGGCAATTCCGACTCAGGTCATCACTAACGATGCTGCAAATGGCAATGTTGAAAATGCTGGTACTTTATTCGATCCGGCTCAGGATGGCATCGACTTCTATGAAAGCCTGGAAGGGATGCTGGTTCAAGTTAACAACCCAGTAACAACGTCTCCCACCAATGTCTTTGGGACTTCTCAAGAAATCTGGGTACTGGCAGATAATGGAGTTAACGCCACTAGCCGCACTGCCCGTGGCGGTAGCTTGATTACATCAAGCGATTTTAACCCAGAGCGGATTCAGATCGATGATTTGAACAATGCCCTGGTACTGCCAACAGTCGATGTGGGCGCTCGGCTCAACACGATTACTGGAGTTGTTAACTACGACTTCAACAACTACGAAGTTCTGGTTTCCAGTGCTCCCGCAGTCGTGCAGCCATCTACGCTGCAAAGAGAAGTTACAAACCTGACGGGCAGTAACACTCAATTGACGGTTGCCACTTTTAACGTAGAAAACCTCGATCCGGGTGATGGTGCAGCGAAATTTACTGCTCTGGCAAACGCCATTGTCAGCAATCTGCGATCTCCCGACATTATCAATCTAGAAGAAATTCAGGATAACAATGGCCCCACCAATGACAGTGTTGTGGATGCCAGCGTGACGTTTCAGACTCTGATTAACGCGATTGCCGCCGCAGGTGGCCCCACCTACCAGTACCGTCAAATTAATCCTGTAGACGATACTAATGGTGGAGAACCAGGGGGCAACATCAGGGTAGGGTTCCTGTTCAATCCCCAGAAGGTTACGTTTGTCGATCGCCCCGGTGGAACCTCGACCTCCAGCACAACAGTCACCGATGCTGGAAGTGATGGCATCCCAGATTTGTCTGCCAGCCCCGGTTTAATCGACCCAACCAATGCTGCTTTCAACGCTAGCCGTAAGCCTCTGTTGGCGAGTTTGTTTTAACGGACAAACCGTTTATGTCTTGCAACCACTTCAAATCCAAAGGCGGCGACCAACCCCTGTTTGGCCCAAACCAGCCCCACCCTAACCACGAGGTGCAGCGCAACCAACAAGCCACCATTGTCAAGAACTTTGTTCAAAGCATCCAGGATATCAACCCAACGCCAACGTAATTGTAGCAGGCGACCTGAACGACTTTGAGTTCTCTAACCCACTCACGATTTTGGAAAGCGCTGGACTCACTACTTTGGTAGAAACCCTGCCAGCCAATGAACGCTATACCTACAACTTTGAAGGTAACGCGCAAGTGCTCGACCACATCCTAGTGAGCGGCAATCTGCTGAACAAGCTGGATGGCTTTGATGTCGTTCACATCAACTCCGAGTTTGCCGATCAGATAAGTGACCACGACCCAGTGCTGGCACGATTCAATATACCAGTTCTTAACCAAGCACCTACAGCCGTTACCCTAAGCAACATCACCAATACTCTGGCAGAGAATCTCGATACTTCTACCCGCATTAAAGTTGCTGATATCAGTATCACTGATGACGGTTTAGGGACAAACGTCCTCAGCCTCAGTGGCACCGATGCAAACTTCTTTGAAATTGATGCGTCAGTTCTGTACCTCAAAGCCGGAACCACTCTCAACTTTGAAGCTAAGAACAGCTATGCAGCCACGGTAGCGGTAGATGATACTGCGGTTGGTGGCACTCCCGATGCCTCCCAACTCTTCACTCTCTCCATCACCAACGTCAACGAAGCTGCCACCATTAGCGGCACAGCTACAGCATCAGTTACTGAAGACTTGGGTGTTGTGAACGGCAACCTCAGTGCTACGGGCAATCTCACTGTCACCGATCCCGATGCTGGAGAAAGCAAATTTAACACCACCGTCACCTCCGCCAACGACAACTTGGGCAGCCTCACCATTACTGAAGCAGGGGCTTTCACCTACACCGTTGCTAACAACAGTGCAGTGCAATCTTTAGGTGTAGGGGCTACCAAGACTGACACATTCACCGTGCAATCTTTTGATGGCACTGCCAGCCAGAATATCGGCGCGACGATTACCGGGGTGAATGATACCCCAGTTGCAGGCACCGACTCCTTCCTCGCTACCCAAGGCACCCCACTGACGATTTCTACCACCGCCCTACTAGCCAACGACAGCGATGTCGATAACGGTGATGTGTTGTCGATTACCGGGGTAAGCAATGCGGTAGGCGGCACGGTAGCCTTCAATACCAATGGTACTCCTGCCAATCCTGCTGATGATTTCATCACCTTGAATCCCACTAGCAGCGGTGCAGGCAGCTTCAACTACACCCTTACTGATGGCAAGGGTGGCACTACTCCCGGTACTGTCAACTTGTTAATTGGCACCCGCCAACTTACTGGTAAAGGCAACGATGTAGTCAATGGCAATAATGGCCCTGACTACCTTGATGGCGGTAAAGGCAAGGACAAACTCAATGGTGGTAACGGCAATGATACCTTGATTGGCGGTAACGATGACGACCAACTTATCGGTGGCAATGGGAGTGATATTCTCACTGGTGGCAATGGAGATGACAGGTTTGTTATCTCCAGCTTGGCTGAGTCACTGCTAAGCAGCTTCGATCGCATCACCGATCTACGAATTGGAAAGGATATCATTGATGGGCCGAATGCAGTTAGTACCTCAAAACTCGCTCAACTGGGAGTGGTCAATGGCTTAACACAAAATGAAATCGGTGCTGTGCTGACTGGCAGTAGTTTTGCTGCCAACCGTGCAGCCACATTTAGCTTTGGCACTCGTACATTCCTGGCACTGAATAATGGCACAGGAGGTTTCCAATCTGACCGCGATGCTGTCATTGAGATTACCGGGTATACTGGTAATTTGGCGAATTTGGCGATCGTTTAAGTCTCCATACCTCGTAGGGGTTTAGCTTAATTCAAAAGAAGCCCCACGCCTGACACGAAGTGCAGCGTGGGATGAATTTTGGATTAAGCTAATTTTAAGCTTTATTTCGCAAATTGACTTTTCTCTTGACGCATATTTATTCGATGACTATGGTAATAATCAAAACAACCTTCCTAAGCGTATGTACAATATTCATATAAATTCAACTCCTATAATGAAAGGATTTGAGTGATGTGTTAGTGCTGCAAAAATTTAGGGGCTTGGTATTTATTAAATCCATTACAGGACGTTTCCAATGGCTAAAGAGAGTCTTGAACAGTTCAAACAAGTCATTTCAAATGATGTAGCATTGCAAGAAAAGCTCAGAGCGATCGCCAATCCAGATACCTTTATTGAGCAAGTCGTTCAGTTGGGCGAAGAAAACGGCTATAGTTTTACCCCTGAAGAGGCAGCAGAGGCTTTAGCTGAAATTGGAGATGAGGAAGATGAACTGAGTACGGAGCAGTTAGCTAGTGTTGCAGGTGGTGCCAAACCAGAAACAACTGTTCCTCAAACTTGTAGCGGAACTTGGTGCTAGGAAAAAATTTTACCGTTAATCCATGCAAATAAAATTGCGTAGTGTTGGCTCAATATCAATTCCTGGAGGTTTAGATGAACTTTTCTATGGCAAATTGCCTGAAAGTGGTTGCGCCTCACCTTCACTCTGATTTAGTTTCTCCTGAGGCTTTGTCCCAGTTACAAGCCTTAGCTCAAATCTTACCACCCTTGTCTATGACAGCTGGGTTTGAATGTCGTTTGGGCTGTGAGCGATCGCAAGTAGATTTCTGCGTCAAACTTCCCTGTTTACCAGCCAACCTGCCCGATAAATTTCTCCAGCATCCTGTGTGGCAAGCTATTCAAGCATTTTGTCAAGAGTGGATTGAGCCAACATCTTTTTTACATCAACAAGTGAATAATATTTGGTTAGAATTTGATGTAGTTGGACAAATTCCCGAAGTGCCAATTCCATCTATTTTTTTAGCTCTAAATGAAGAAAATAACAGTGATATTCCTCGACTCATTGAAACAGTTTTAAAGATATTTAACCTACCGTCCTTCAATGCACAATTGAATTCAAATCTACAACTTTGTATAGATTCTTTACCTACTGGGGCATCCATCAGACAACTTGGGTTCATGTTATCTCGTTCAGTGGATGGGATGAGAGTCGTAGTAGGCGGGCTGTCACCCCAACATTTTTCAGATTATTTGGAGAAAATTGGTTGGAGTGCTCAAAGCGAGCAAAGGAATATCTTTCAATCTCTAGTTTCTACTGTATCTGAATTTGTAGATTCTATTAGAATTCTAAACCTGGATGTAGGTGAGATTATCTATCCAAAAGTAGGCTGGGAATGTTATTTAGAAAAGCAACCTCAACAAGAACCTCGTTGGCAATTATTTCTCAATCATTTGGTTGATATGGGACTCTGTACTCCAGAGAAAAAAAATGCTCTGCTCATTTGGCCGGGATGGAGTCAAAAAGCTTCTCAGCCAGAACTTTGGCCTCAAAACCTCAGCTGGAGCGATATTTTCCTCAGTTCGCGAGCCACCAGCATTTTTGGCAGAGTCGTCAACCATATAAAAATCGTTTATCAACCGGGTTATCCTTTAGAGGCTAAAGCTTATCTAGGTTTTGTTCATTCTTGGGTGAATGCAGATACTTATATTAATTCGCAAGTGTGAATTTTTTAAATTCCAGTCATGAAAACAATTTTAGATAGGTGGTTATTGCTAGAACCTGACCTAGCTATAGCAAAAGGAATTCATTTTCTCTATGAAAATCAACTGCCTGATGGAGAATTTAGAACTTATTTTGCTGAAACACCAAATATGAAATCTGAATGCCGTTTTGATAGCTCACCCTTTGTCACAGCAGCCGTGTTGTATTCTTTAGGTTTTGCAGACAATTCTAAGGTGAATACAATTATTCAGCGAGGCATAGATTTTTTGATAAAAGAAAGACAAGAACCGGGTTTATGGAAATATTGGACTTCTAAAAGTACGACTTTAGTTCATCAAAATTTAATCGAGCCAGATTTAGATGATACATCTTGTGTTTCTTATATTTGCCAAAAATACGGTTATTCTAATTTAGTTGAACATAATTTAAAACTCATATTAAAAAATAGAAATGACCTAGGTTTATTCTACACTTGGATAAGAAATGAGCGAGCAAAGAATGACATAGATAGCGTTGTCAATGCTAATGTATTGCTTTACTTAGGTGAATGTGAAGAAATCAAAAATGTATGTCATTATTTAAATCATCTAATTTTAGAGGCTCAAGAAAAACAATCTTATTGGTATTATATTAATGATTTATCGCTGTACTATGCTCTTTCTAGAGCTTATTTTAATGGTGTTCATAGCTTGCAAATAGCTGGGGACACTATTATCAATCGAGTAGTCTCTACACAAAAAGAAAATGGCTCTTGGGGAGATGATTTGTACACGGCTTATGCAATTTGTACATTATTAAATTTTGGGTATGGCAACAAAACAGTTCTCAGTAAAGCTGTTCATTATCTTCTGCGTCGTCAACAAGATAATGGCTCTTGGTCAAGGATAGCCATTTGGGCTGGTCCGGAACCACCAATTCCCCATTCAGTTTGGTGGGGGTCGCAAGATTTGACGACGGCTGTATGTGTAGAAGCATTAGTGAGATATTTGTAATCAATCCCACAAAAGAACTGAAGGCAATATTTCAGGGTAGGCTAACCGCAGCAGCTCGTAGCCAATGCCCGCTATTCCTTGAAAAAAGCTAGGATTAAATACGTGGTTAGGCAAGTTAGCAAACAATTTATAGCCTCCCGCTTGTTTTGCTCTGTTGACAACCCAAGATGCTTGTTTGTGAGCTTGGCTTTGCAAGCAAGGACGTGATAGTTTCTGTGATGCTACCAGCAGCACCTCAATTCTGCCAAAGTTACCGCAGCACAGATGGTCTACATCTTGCCAACTGTACTTTTGGGTAGCTTGCAAAGCCATTTCTATTTCTTGATAAATCTCATCTGTCTCTAAAATCGATAAACTGCCCAATCTAGCTAAACCAATCCCAGAAGCCCCATGGCACCAACTCACCATAAACTTTTGTTGTTGTTCGGCAAAACGGAGATCGGGCCAGTTAGTTTCGCTGGGGGAGAAAACACTGCGTTCGTAGGCAATACCTTCACAGGCTGCTTCAAGGTAGGCTTTATCATTGGTTAGGGCATACAGTCGCAGTAATGCATAGGCAATGCTAGCGGCTCCATGAGAAAAACCTGTAAGTGGTATTTTGGCGACGGTTTTCCAAGCTCTGGGGGAATTATCAACCCTGGTTCGATGTTGGAGCAAATGCTGACCGCAAGCCAATGCTTGCTGTAAAACTGCGGGCTCCTTGGTTTGGTGATAAAGTGCCAATAACCCCAGAATTGCCCCAGATGCTCCCCCAACTATATCTAATTGTCGATCGCAAGCGATGAGTGCGGGAGTCATCAAATGGGCAACTCGTTGAGCATCTTCTAACAGTGCTGCTGTTTCCAGGAATTGGCTGGTTCTGACTAGAGAATAGATGATGGAACCGATTCCTGTCGCTCCTCCTATTCCTATTTGCTTGGCAAATGTTTGCATGAAGTCAGGAGAGGATGTTTGCAAACAGTGACGTATGGAGTGTAAAGCACTGAAAGCTAAGTCTTTGAATTGAGTGTTACCTGTGATTTGATACAATGCTGATAAAAACAGGGCAATGCCACAATTACCGTGATAAAGACTATCATCTAAAAGCTGGAGTTGGAAGCGTTCGGCATTTGGTACGTAGCCTATGCCCATCCAATTCAGGCTACCCGATACTCCCTGAAGGGATTGTTCCTGAATTTCGCTTGCGATCGCAACGGCTTCCTCCAGTAACTGTTCGACACTTAAGGGTGAGATCGATTGTAAATCAGATTCTGAGTCTAATTCTGCTTTTTTTTCAGTGCTGGGAGTTCGCGCTACTCTCGCATAAAAACTTCCTTGGATGATTGCTATTTGTCGAGATAAATCCATCTCATCGAGCTGCTGGAATCGAGAAATTACCTGACTGTAACAAGATTGCTGAAAGTATTGTTCGATAGGTTGTTCTAAACCAACATCGATGGTACAGCTATCAGAGAAAACCCCAAAGTAGGGAACGTCTAACTGCTGCAATGCTGCTAATTCTGCTGAGAAAATCGGCCAAGCTTTGGGCTTAACTTGAGTGACTAGAAATGCTTGAGCGATCGCATCGAGTTCTAAACTACAGTCAACCCCACTGCGAAGAAATTCAGGTGACAGCGTTTTTTGCAAAATCACAGCATAAACATGAGTAATGCGGAAAACAAACCTAACCCACTGTGCTTGCAGGGCTTTCAAAGGGCTATCACTACTTAAGAGTACATCCTGACGAGCTATCAGGAAGCGATACATTTGCTCAAAACCTGAAATTAAGTCCTCTAGGTAGTCATTAGGCGATAGCGCCACTCCATTCAAAAAGGCTACATTTCCCTGGAGTGGTCTTGCTACCATCTCATAACCCAGGTGCATATCATCCGTATTCACACACTTCCATTGTCGCACTCTCTTGGCTATTCGCAGCGGATCGACACTGCCCAAACCGCTGATATCATAGGCAGTGCGTCTGTCGTGACTAAATTCCCAACGGGGTAACAATCCTGTACGTAAAACTGAATCCCAAAGGAGTTGATTTGCCAAGGTTGCTGCTTCTGAGACTTCCCCAGAGTCATACATGGGGTTCACCTGAGGCTGCATCAGGGTTTCCATATCAATTAATACCAGATGTTCGCCACTAGCAATTAAATTTTCTAGGTGACAATCAGTTGCTCCTAACACGTACAACAAGCATAGCAGCATACCTGCTCGTTGATAGAATCGCTGCGCTGCGGCTTCATCAACACACGGCTGCTGTTCTATAAACTCAACCCAGCCGTAGGTTTCACGATTCAGAACCCGCACAACTTTGAAGGCTAAAGGAATGCCATGCTGATTGCACCATTCTAAAATCTGACCGTAGGCGACTTCTAAACCGAGATTTTTGGGTTTGTAAATCAGTTTTAAACCCGATTCAAAAGTGAGGGCAATAACAGAACGACCTCGATTATGAAAGTCAGATAGAGATGGTTTAATTTCTGTAACTTTTCCTATCGAAGTCTGGGGAATTTCTGGATGAGGAAAAACTTGCTCAATTGTAGATAAATCAGTTTTGAGACGTTGCAAAAAGTCTGCTGTTGCTTCCACCCAAAAATCAACAACTGTTGCTATAAACCTACCCAATACAGGATATTTTTGGAAAAACCTCAGTAAACCATCGGACAGAAGTTTTTGCACAAAGGCATGGTAATGAACTTTGCCATGCGTTCCTGAAATCTCTCCTACTAGAGAACTTAGCAAGCTGTAGCCAGAAGGGCGATAACGGGAAAATTCTAATTCCAGGGTTTTTTCACAGCAATTTATGAGTCTATGTAGTAGGCTGCATTCTAGTTCGAGGTAGGTTTCTTCAGAAAGCAGTTCTAAGGGGAAACATCTGAGATGAATGAGTAATTTTTGCGAAGCTACTAAAAGAACTGGTAATAATACATCCTCAAACGGCAACGGATTTTCAGGATTTATAGGGATGGGAAATTTTTTGATACTTTGGATTTGAGTGCGATATTGAGTTGCATTCTGAAAAGGGAATTTTGCAGTAGTTTGAATAATTTCTTTGAGAGTTTCTCCCCAACTAGGTAAGACAGAATGATTGACAAGTTGTACTTTTCCCAGGAAAGGACGTACTGACTCAATATCCCATCCATCCCACTGCAATCGCTGCTGAAATTTTTCCCAATTTCCTTGAGCGATCGCCTGACACCACCGTTCTAATCTCTCACTGACTTGTTTGTCATCAATTTGGGTTGTATCTACCGCAAACAAGCTCTTAGTGAGGCGTTCGCTTAAATAACTTGCCTCAGCTACTATTTGGGTTATTTCTGCTAAAGTTGGTGTCATGCTTGCTGTCTCACTATTACAATCCATTACCAATTAAAATAAAAGCTGCCCAATAGTAGGGATGGTTAAATTGATTATTACCTGCCGTTATTAAATTAAGTTGTGCTGTCCGCAAAGCTTCAGCCTTCGTTAATTTTCCTGATTTTAGTGTTGTATAAAATTCATTCATGAGGGCTTGGGTACCGCCATCAGAAACAGTCCACAGAGAAGCAATAGACGCTTTAGCACCTGTGAGTTGAATTTGGTATCCCAAACCGAGAATTTCTTGCCCGTTACCCAATTTTTTCCCTAAACCAGTTTGGCAAGCACTCAACACGACTAAATCCACATTGGGCAAAGACCAATTTTCTATATCTTTGAGGGTGACACGTTCTCCATCCCCAAACAGAATAAATGAATCTTCTGGATTGCCACTCACTAGCATACCATGTGTTGCCAAATGTACAATTTTGTAATCATTCATTTGCGGAATGGTAGTTTGGGAAGTGAAATCTTTATCTAATAGTATTTTTGTGCTGGCGATCGTTTTAGCTAAGTTTTCCACCTCAACTTTCGCAAACTTCAAACCGCTGAAGATTTCTTGCCTCTCACCCACTGCAACTTGATACTCACCTTTGGTAAAAGCTGCGGCTAATGTTGGCAGAGATGTTAGGGGTTGGTTGTTTAATTTTGTTAAACTGGCAGCAGTAATATTATTGACAATAAAACGCTCGACCAACCAATTTTTACCATCGTATAATGCTGCTAAAGGTATATACCTTAGTTTGCCATCTGGAGCATAAATAATAGCTTGAGCATTAGCCTGTTTTAGGTCATTTTCTATTGGTTGAATGAGCCATTTATATAATTGATTTCCTGGAACTTTACTATCTTTGTAAGGAACAACAAGCGTTTCCCGAAATTCAGCGATCGCCCGCTCTAATTCCGCTTGTTTGACTGGAACTGGACGATGAATGGGAGGTGCATCTGCCGTCACCACAACTAACTCTAATCTGTCTTCTAAAACTAAGGGATAGAGCAAGACTGCTTTTTTATTTAACTGGCGTAAGTTATCTCGAATAGAGTTGAGTTGACGCAAACTCAGATTTTCTTGTCCGGAGGTAGCTGATAATTGCTGCACCAACGCCACCACAGCAGGATTTTTGGTAAATTTATTAAACTCATCAGTCATTGTTTGTTCGAGTGTTACCAGTTCCGCAATGCGTTTTTCTTGAGCAGATGTCCGTGAGGATTTGGGGATTTTGCGTAGATTTGTCAGTTCTTGTCCCAGCGCGATCGCTTTGTCTTGAATGGCGTTGTATTTTTGAGTAATATCTTGTTCTTGAGGTTTTAAGGGTAAGTTTTGGGGGGATTGTGATGTTCCTTCGGCTGTAGGAGTTGAGCCTCTTTGTCTGGTATTCGCCACTGCTGTTTTCTGAGGTATTCCTCCTCGATGTCCTATAAAATCATTCATTTCTTGGATTTTGAGTAAATCCAGAACTTGTTGTGCTTCTGCTGGGCGGTTTTGCTGGAGTAATAAATCCGCAAGACGGCGATATCTTTCTGCTACTGTTTCTGTGTAAGATTGTTGAATGGCAGTAGGCATGACACGCAAATTTTGCCGGATTGACTCAGTTAAGTTGACTGATTGTTTGTAAAAAGCAATAGCTAGCTGTGGTTGCTTTTGTGCGGATAAACTATCTCCTAAAAATTTCAGGGTTGTGGCTTCACTGACTTTATCAGTCACTTCGCGATGCAGGGCTAAAGCTTGCTGATAAAATTCCGCAGCTTTAAGGTATTGATTTTGCTTTTGGTGGATTTGTCCTAAGTTGCTTAAGGTTACACCTTCCCCAGTGCGATCGCCAATTTCTTTATAAAGAGTTAACGCTTGGTTATTGAACTCGATAGCTTGGGGATACTTGCCTAGATGAGTGTTAACACGCCCAATATTATTAAGACTAGCAGCAATCCCTGGTTTAAAATTATTTTCTTTGTAGAGTTTTAAAGCTTGTTCGTAGAGTTTTAAAGCTTGGTCATATTGACTTAGATTTAAGTAGATTTGCCCAATGTTATTGAAGTTAATGGCTCTACCTTGAAACTGAAAAGAGTCTTTACCAAAGGATTCGCCAACGGTAGCACGGCTGGTTACTTGCTGCAAGTGTTGGGAGTTTTGACCGAGATAATCGTAAATTAGTTTAATATCTTTTTGATTGATTTCTTCAGAATTAGTGCTGCTGAGTTTACTATAAATTGTAGACGATTCTTCGGCAAATTTTAAAGATTTTTGATATTGACCCAAGCTAAAGTAAGTACCGGAAAGATTATTGATAATTGCTGCTTTTGTACCTAGATAATTTGAGCAGCAATCTTGGAGATTTTTTAAAGCTTGTTCGTAGGAGTCTAATGCTTGGGTATAATCACCTAGATTAACGTAAACGACACCAATATTATTTAGAGTTTGAATGGCACCAATTTTATCATCGCCTGCTTTGTAAATCGCCAAACTTTGTTGATAGAAATCTAACGATTTTGGATACTGTCCCATACGAAAATAAATCGCCCCCACGTCAGCCAGCATAATTTTTTCGCTAGTAGAATAGCTAGAGGCTTTGGGGTTAGCCGCTTTCAGTTCTCGAAGAATCGCTAAAGCTGGTTGATACGCTTCCAAAGCTTTAGAATATTGACCCAGATTAACATACACCTCACCCATATAGGAAAGGGGTATCCATTCATTTTCGCGATCGCGGATTTTTCTATATATATCTAAAGATGACTGAAAATGTTCCAGTGCTTTGGCATACTCACCTTTACGAAAATACACATATCCAATATTAACAAGGCTGTTGGCTTCCCCAGCTTTAGCACCGTATTTTTTGAAAATGGTTAACGCCTGCTGAGACTGTGCGAACGCTGTTTGTAATTCATCTATTCCAATCAAGTCCTTGTAAACCACAGATGCAGCATTATTATTCAGTCTCACCCCTTCCGCAATCTGTTCTTCAGGGGTTGGGGTTGGTGCTTGTGCGAGAAGTTGTTGTGATGGAGAACCTAAAGCCAGAAGCAGAGTTATGGGAATAATAGAAAGTTGCATAGGACAATAGCGATCGCGGCTGATGAGAGTTAACTGACTGGATGCTAACCCAATACTACTCGGTTAACCATAAAAATACGAAATTATGTAGGTTGGGTTGAGGAACGAAACCCAACATTTACCAGCATTTGTTGGGTTTCGCACTATTTCCCTTAACCGAGTAGTATTGAGATGCTAACCGTTGCCCAAACAGTGTAACAATTGTAGCCAGTTAATTATCCAATCGCCAGTATTTCCTCTAGACTTCAAGAGAGTCCTCATCCTTTGAGCGTAATATAGCAATTCTATTTGAGATCCAAACAAGGGAGACAAGGGAGACAAGGGAGACAAGGAAGAAGTGTTTGTAGGGAGCATCGCAATTTGGAAAAAACACGCCCGCGATTGGAAATCGCAACTATACAAACGAAACCTGCCTACGCAGGTTATTTTTAGAAAGTCCACAGGGTATCTACACCTTTTGTAGAGTTTCGTTTAATTCAGCCATAAACAGAAGTCGCAGCACGATCGGCTACAGAGATGACTGCACTATTAACTCTGATTATTCTTCTCTTGTTCGACTCTTTGGGCGATACCTACGGTAACGGCTTAAGCCGTATCGCATCAACAATTATCCGATGATTCTCTTCTATAGGTTGACCATCTTCAGTAAACATCGACGGATATATAATTGCTTCTGAGTCGGGGGTACGGCGACTAAACAGAGAGTACAGAAAATAAACTGTCACAGGTTACTTACCTTGAGGGAAACATTACCTTGAAAACACCAACAACACTATTTTTAGCGTGTCTTGACCCCATTAGTCACTTTTGGTTCCCCATTGGTCGGTTAACATTTGATGGGGGTATGTATCAATTTGTCTACACGCAAGGTGTAAAAGAAGCTGAAGAGAAATGTGCTTTTAAACCTTTGTCTTCATTTCCGCGCTTAGATGAAATTTATACATCAACTCAGTTATTTCCAGTGTTTGCTAATCGGGTGATGTCGCGTAAGCGTCCTGATTATTCAAGTTTTATTGAATGGCTGAATATTCTCAACGATGAAAATGACCCAATCGCAATTTTAGCCCGCAGTGGTGGTGAACGAGAAACAGATACACTCGCCGTTTTTCCTTATCCGGAAGTTGATGAACAAGGACAGTACCATCTTTATTTTTTCGTGCATAGGTTGCGACATTTGTCAAGCAATGCGATTGAGCGAATCGATCGACTTGAGCCAGGGGAAAAGTTATGGTTAGCTCGCGAATTTCAAAATCCCTACGATTCTCAAGCTTTCATTTTCAACACCGAAGACCACTACATTGTCGGTTACTGTCCGCAATATTTGCAAGCAGAAGTTTTTGAGTTGCTTCAACAAAATTCCAACGAATATGTGCGGGTAGAGCGTGTCAATAAATCTCCAACACCGCTCCAGTTTCGCCTGCTGTGTAAAATGAGTGTGGATTGCAGAAATGATTTTCGCCCCTTCTCAAGTCATCAGTATCAACCCCTTATTGCAGGGATTGCGACTGCGATAAAAGGATTGCCTTCGTCACGATAAACCAGTGGCAAAAACCAGGGTTACTATATGAAGAAGCGTTGAGCTTTGAGGACTGTCTACTTGCTCAACGTCTGAAAAATCGGGAGCTTTAGATTTGCTGTAAGAGCTATAATTGGCATAAAAGACAAGCCGGGTAACACTGGAGCGATCGCATGGCAGAATTAACGATTCAAATTTCAGATGAACTAGCTCAACGTTTAAAACCTTTGCAAAATCGCTTACCCGAATTGCTTTGGCGATTGTTAGACGTTGCTAATTCGCCACAGGTTCAGCAGACAGTTCTAGCTGAGACTACAGATATTCCCGAAGTTTATCAAGAAGTTCTTGACTTTTTAATTAAGCGCCCAACACCAGAAGAAATTATGAATTTTAAAGTTTCATCCCAAGCTCAAACACGCCTGCAAGCATTATTAGAAAAAAATCGCTCTGCAATACTCAGTCCAATGGAATTAGCAGAATTAGATGTTTACGAGCAATTAGAACATATTATGATTTTACTAAAAGCACGAGCCTCCACTAGAATTTAACAAATGACTTCTAATTCAATTTCTGCCGAACTACGTAAGTTAGTCATAGAGAGAGCATCTGGACGCTGTGAATATTGCTTAATCCATCAAGATTTTTCAATCTATACCCATGAAGTAGACCATATTATTGCCGTAAAGCATGGGGGTGAAACGACTGCTGATAATCTAGCACTTTCATGTTTATCCTGCAATCGTCATAAAGGTTCAGATTTCGCTACGATAGACCAAGTTACTAAAGAAATTGTCCCATTGTTTAATCCCCGTCATCAGGTTTGGGATGAACATTTCTATCTTGAAGGTGCGAGAATAGAAGGGAAAACTCAGATTGGTCAAGGGACTGCAAGGTTGCTTCAGTTTAATGTTCCTAATCGCATACTTCAACGGCAAGTTTTGATGAATCAAGGACAATATCCGTAGACAATGCTGGGGAAAGTTTGGAATAGGCGGTAGAATATCGTTTCTGCTTTCACGCTGGTTGATGCTTGGTTGGATGCTTAATTTTTGATTTTACCGTAAGTTTGGTGGTTGTGGAGGGTTGGATTTGGAGGTAATTAAATTAATAATTATTGATGCACAATGGAATTGATACACAACGGAGCGATCGCTTAAGGTAAAATCGGGCAAATTCGACCTCCTGCTACCATGTCCGACTCTATCCAACAAGAAGCTCGCCAAATCCTTTAGCCATACTAGCTCCGGGGAATATCTGCAACCTTGACTAGTATTTAGAAGATCTCTTTCCAGGTCAATACCGCTCTTGTGTTGGCAGAAACACTTTTTCCGCTTTTTTATGTCTTTTTATCAAGTACAATTTATACAAAATAAAGTGCGTTTACCCTGACCTGATTATTCAGTCCGCGAAGGCGGACTTTGTTTGTATAGCCGCGATTTCTAATCGCTAGGGCAAAGAGGAGGTTGTAAAATTTGAGGCAGAGCCTCAAGTATTCATTCCCAGGCGGAGCCTAGGAACGAGAAAGACGAGAAAGACGAGAAAGACGAGAAAGACAAGCTATTTTTGCTCAAGTCCTTCTTTTACGCGTTTACCATATTCTGGATCGCATTGCATCAAGTGCTCCACCATGCGCTGTTGAATATGGGGACTGCATTGTTTGAGTTGTGTCACAAGGTTTAAAATCAGGTCATCACGCTCCCAATCTTCAAAAGTACGATACCGCTCGCCTGCCTGCTTGTAATCGTTAGTTCGGCTGATTTTTTGACCTATAACGGGACCTTGAACGTAAGGAGTGTGAGGTTTGCCATATTTCGGCGCTTCTTTGAGTCCGCCAAGACTGCTTGGCTCGTAATTCACGTGGGGGTTCTCTCCAGCTTCAACTCCATCAACACGGTAAGTCATCTGAGCATCACGCTGATTTGTAGCAACAGGTGTTTTTGGTTGATTGATAGGTAACTGTAGGTAATTTGGTCCCACGCGGTAACGCTGGGTATCTGAGTAAGAAAAAGTTCTACCCTGAAGCAATTTGTCGTCTGAGAAGTCTAACCCATCCACTAACACACCTGTACCAAAGGCGGCTTGCTCAACTTCTGCAAAATAGTTGACCGGATTTTTATCAAGCACCATTCGTCCGACTGGTAGCAATGGGAATTGGTCTGGCGGCCAAATTTTTGTGGGATCTAATGGATCGAAATCGAGTTCGGGATGTTCGCCATCAGACATGATTTGGACGCAAAACTCCCATTCCGGATAATCACCTCTTTCAATTGCGTCGTACAAATCCTCTGTCGCATGGTTAAAATTCTTAGCTTGAATTTCTTCAGCTTGAGCTTGAGTCAGGCATTTTACTCCCTGCTTGGGTCTCCAAAAGTACTTCACTAAATGCCCTACACCGTCTGAATTCACCCATTTGTAAGTATTTACACCTGAACCTTCCATGAATCGGTAGCTTGCAGGAATTCCCCAAGGACTGAACAGCCATGTAATCATGTGCATTGCTTCCGGTGTATGGCTGATAAAATCAAATATCCGGTTGGGGTCTTGACGGTTAGTGACTGGATCTGGCTTGAAAGCATGAATAAGATCGGGGAATTTGATCGGATCTCTGATAAAGAAGATTTTTAAGTTATTTCCTACTAAATCCCAATTACCATCTTCTGTATAAAACTTTGTTGCAAATCCACGCGGATCTCGGAGTGTTTCAGGTGAATGCCCACCGTGAGTAACGGTAGAAAAACGAACAAACATTGGCGTAATTTTGCCTTGTTCTTGAAAAAGCTTGGCACGCGTATATTTGCTTATAGGTTCATCACCCACTTTACCATAGGCTTCAAAAAAGCCATGACCACCTGCTCCTCGTGCATGAACGACTCTTTCTGGAATGCGTTCGCGATCGAAGTGGGTGATTTTTTCCAGAAAGTTGTAGTTTTCTAGTACTGTAGGACCCCTGTCACCCACAGTTTTTGTATTCTGGTTATCTGTTATTAGATGACCCTGGCGGTTTGTCAGAATTTCTTCTTGGTTGCCGCTCTCACCTTTTTTTTGAGTGTTTGTCATGTGCATTCTACCTAAAGAAAAAAGCCTCTCACTAACAAGGTAATTAGAGAGCAGGGCAATTGGCGTATTGTTCTAACTTTCCAGTTTTAGTAAAAATTTCTATAGGTTTTCACCACCAATAGATAGATGAAATTTGAAGTTTTGCTTGTTAGCGTAAACACTTTACAAAAGGATTTTAGACAAAGAAGCTAGTAGTCCGCCGCATTAATTATGAGGGGCTGCCACCTCGTTCCCAGGCTCCGCCTGGGAACGAGAGACGAGAGCTTCGGGGTACTGTCTTAACTTACCCATCTAAATCGGGCAATGGAGCTAAAACATTTCAACACAGGTGCATATGAGTGATTTAAATCAAGAAGTGTCCTCCAAAGTGGAGTTTATACGTCAAATCCTAACAGAGACTGAGTTCCAAGGCTTACGTTTGCGGGGAACAGACTGGTTTGCTTGGGCGACGGCTGGCGCTTCTAACACGGTGCTGCTTACAGCTGAAACCGGAGTCGCAGAGGTGCTGATAACAGCACAAGATACTTGGGTTTTGACAGATGAAATTGAAGCGCAGCGCTTGCAAGATGAAGAATTACCTGCGAATTTTAAAGTTTACGCCAATCCTTGGGCTGATGCTGCTGCACGTGAATCTTTTGTCCGGGATGTCACAGGTGCTGGGAAAGTTTTAAGCGATCGCCCTACCATCGATGTAGAGAAGGGATTACCCGCCTCTTTGCAACGTCGGAAAAGAATCATGATGTCAAGCGAACTAGAGCGATACCGTCAAGTAGGGCGTAAAGCAACTGAAGCAATGACAGAAGTTCTAAAAGCTGCCAAGCCTACATGGACAGAATATCAGTTAGCAGGTGCAGGTGCAGAGGCATTGTGGGCAAGGGGGCTGCATCCGGCGCTGACACTGGTAGCCGGTGAAAGGCGTTTACCCCTGTACCGTCATGCTACACCCACTGGGGAACAAATTGGACGGCAAGCAATGCTGATATTCTGTGCTAGGGGATATGGGTTGTATGCGAATCTAACGCGATTTGTCTGCTTTGATGCGCTTACAGACGAGTATAATAAACTACACCATCAAGTCCGCGAAATAGAAGCCCAAGCATTGAATCTGTGTCTACCAGGAACACCTCTAAATTCGATTTATAACGCTTTAGCTAAAGCCTATCAACAGCACGGATGCGATCGCGCAATCCAGGAACATCATCAGGGTGGAACTACGGGATATTTAGCGCGAGAAATTGTAGCAAATCCCACTACTACTGACACTTTAGCAGAAGGTATAGCTGTTGCGTGGAATCCAAGTTTACCAGGGGCAAAAGTTGAAGATACTTTTGCGCTCCTCCAAGATGGTAAGTTAGAAAATCTCACTTTTGATGCAAATTTTCCTAACGTTGAGATACAGGGAAGATTGCGCCCTGTACCCTTGGAGATATGATAAAAAATTTACACTATGAACAAAACGGACGCAAAAGTCTTATATTTTTCTTAGCACTTTTGCGTCTTCAGGTAAAACCATCGCAAAAGCATTATGAACTTTCAAAAAATATTTGGTCAACCACCTGAAACAGAAGCCACTGCACCGGGAAGAGTTAACTTACTTGGCGAACACACTGATTATAATGATGGCTTTGTTCTCCCAACAGCAATTTCTCAATGTACAAAGGTACAACTAGGTTTTAGTATTGATACACAGCACCACTTTTATTCAGAAGATTTAGACGAGCAAGTCAACATTTTAAACATCAATCATACGCCGTCTGGATTTGCAAGTTATATCTATGGCTGTATTCAACTTTTGGAAAAAGAAGGATACGCAATTCCAAAGCTAAATGTCTATGTCAAATCGACAGTTCCTATGGGTTCGGGTTTATCTAGCAGCGCCGCTTTAGAAGTCAGCAGTCTTAGAGCAATACGCCAACTCCTTAATCTTCCCATTAACGATGTTGAAATTGCTAAAATAGCACAACAAGCAGAAATTCACTATGCTGGTGTTCAATGTGGGATTATGGATCAAATGGCTTCCAGTCTCGCTGACACCGAGCATATGCTGTTTTTAGATACCCGTACCCTGGAACGCCGCGTGATTCCTTTTCCCAGTGGAGCAAAGATAGTCGCGATTGATAGCGGTGTACCTCGATCTCTAGCAAGTAGTGGATATAACCAGCGACGTGCTGAATGCGAGGAAGCGGCGCGGTTGCTAGGAGTGAAGGCACTGCGAGATATTACCGATCCCGATCTAACCAAAGACTTACCCGAACTGTTGCAACGCCGTGCCCGTCATGTAATTACGGAAAATAATCGGGTATTAGAGGCTTTGCAAGGAGTCTCATCCCATCGCTTTGGTGAATTGATGAACGCGTCCCATGCTAGTTTGCGGGACGATTACGAAGTGTCTGTACCAGCCTTGGATACGTTAGTAGGGATATTGCAGAAAACAGAAGGAGTCTTTGGCGCAAGGTTGACAGGTGCTGGTTTTGGAGGAGCTTGTGTTGCTTTGGTTGTTACAGGAAAGGCAAGAGGTATTGCTATTCAGGTGCTCGCACAATACAATCAAACAGGTAACAACGGACGAATTTTAGTTCCTGCTTAATACAAGGTGAAAGCTCGATTTGAAGGTGCAAAATTTTGATTCATCGCATATCATTTTTTGACTAATTAGTAAATCCAAAAAGCACATAATGCAACAATACTTTACAAAGTATCTGTTTTTGTAGATATCTCGGCAGGCACCCTATTCGTTGTTTATTTAACGAAAATAGAAAATAACAAAATTGCTACAATCTCTATCCTGTAATTTCACTGTATTTTGTCTCCCAGCAAGGCATCTACTTGAAAAAAAATGTGAACCTGTATCTGGAAACCTACAAAGTTATTTTGTAGTTATTTACATTCCTCAATGAAAATCAACCTCAACCTGTCCTTATAGATAAGACATAACTTTGTACTTTTATTTGCACCTACTCTATGCTCGTGTTAAAAAACTTAAAATTGAGACAAAAATTGACAATTTTGCTACTTGTAATTCTTGTAGTAGGTTTAAGTTTAAGTGGGTTAGCTCTTTCTGCATTGCTGAGGCAGAATGCGACAAATGAAATAGCTTCAAGAGCTTTAACACTCATTGATACAATGACTTCTATACGTGAGTACACACTTATCCAAATCTATCCAGAACTCTCTTTGAAACTGGAAGAGAAGTTTCTGCCCCAAGTTGTATCCGCATACTCAGCACGAGAAGTTTTTGAAATTCTACGAATAAAACCAGAATATCGGGACTTCTTTTATAAAGAAGCAGCAACAAATCCTACAAATCTTCGGGATAAAGCTGATAGTTTTGAAGCCAAGATTTTAGAGCGTTTTAGAAAAGAAAAAGATTTAAAACAGGTGAGTGGATTTCGCTCACTTCCTGGTGGCGACATATTTTATATTTCCCGTCCGCTATCAATTAGCCAACAAGCTTGTCTTCAGTGTCATAGTACTCCAGAGGCTGCTCCGAAAACTATGATTGACCGTTTTGGCTCGGTGAATGGATTTGGTTGGCACTTAAATGAAATTGTAGCGGCTCAATTTGTGTCTCTACCAGCAAGTAAAGTCATCGAAAAAGCTTATCAATCCTCTTTATTAATAGTAGGACTTGTCTCTGCTGTTTTTATAGTGGTTATCCTTTTGGTCAATATCTTTTTGAATCGACAAGTTATTCTTCCTCTCAAACGCATAACTCGTATTGCCGAAGAAGTGAGTACAGGACATTTAGAAGTTGACTTCGAGCAGGTTTCTAATGATGAAATTGGGAATCTTGTCAAAGCTTTCAAACGAATGAAATTAAGTTTAGAAATGGCAATGAAAAGAATTAGGCGTACTCATGGAGGAAACATAGGTTGACATAAGTGGTTAGTTGTTAGTTGTTAGTTGTTGGTTGTTAGTCGGGGCGCAAGGCCTTGCTTCCATATGAGTTGCCATAGCATGGCGTTTTTGATGCCACTGCCATGCATGGGCGATAATTTCTTTAATATTTGGGTATTGGGGATGCCAACCCAAAACTTTAATTGCTTTGTCGCTACTTCCAACTAAAATAGGTGGATCGCCGGCTCTCCTGTCGCGCTCCTCTATTTTGATGTTTTTTCCTGTGACTTCCTTTGCAGTTTCGATGACTTCTCTCACTGAAAATCCACTGCCATTGCCTAGATTAAAAACTTCACTGTCTCCTCCTTTAACAAGGTACTCCAAACCCAGAATATGTGCTTGTGCTAAGTCAGTTACATGGATGTAATCGCGAATACAAGTACCATCACTCGTAGGGTAATCAGTACCGAATATCGTAATAGATTCCCGCTTACCCAAAGCAGACATAAGTACCAGTGGTATGAGGTGGGTTTCGGGTTCATGATCTTCACCCAATAGCCCTCCTGGATCGGCTCCCGCAGCGTTAAAGTAGCGGAAACGGACAGATTTGAGATTGTAAGCTGTATCGAAATCAGACAAAATTCGCTCTACCATCCATTTGCTAGTTGCATAGGGGCTAATTGGGTCATGTGGATGGTCTTCAGTCAATGGAACAAACTTGGGTACGCCGTAAAGAGCGCAAGTAGAAGAAAAGATGAATTTGTCGATCGAAGCAGCAACCATTGCTTCTAAAAGTGTGAGAGTACCTGCAACATTATTCTGGTAATATTTGGCTGGGTCAGTGACAGATTCACCAACAGCAATATAGGCAGCAAAATGCATGATAGCAGCTATATTGTGGGTTGTAAATATGTTATCTAAAAGTGCGCGATCGCTCGTATCACCCACAATCAGCTTTACCTGTAAAAGCTCTTCTACAAGTTCTCGATGTCCATTTGACAAATTATCAAGAACAATAACCTCATAACCTGCATTTTTTAGGGCTAATACAGCATGGGAGCCAATATATCCAGCTCCGCCTGTAACTAAAATGGTTGACATAACTAGTTAGTGGTTAGTTGTTGGTTGTTAGTGGTTAGTTGTTAGTTAGGGCGCAAGACCTTGCGCCTGTACAGTAGTTAGTGGATAGTAGAATAACGAACAACTAATCCCAAGTTGAAAAAATAATGCCACAAATAGTGAGGTGAGAGTAAGCCTAGGTAGAGCTTCCTCAATCCAAAATCCAAAATCTAAAATCCAAAATTATTGGCGCTCGTGAAAATAGCGCTCAATTGCACTGTCAAGGCATGGCATCAATTCACCTCGGCTGCTACCAAGAACGCTGTAGTTTGGACGCTTAGCGATTAAACCCAGTTCTTTTGTAGGACGGGGTATCAAATTGCTGACACTTATGCCAGCTTTTTTCGCTGCTAGCCGTGCTAAGTCCGCCCATGCGATCGCACCTTTGTTAGCCAAATGCCACAAGCCGTTCTCACCGTCAATTAACAAATCGAGACTGGTATGGACAAGATCTGGTACGTAGGTAGGTGAAACAGTCGCATCCTCCGCAGCGACAAAGGTATTGCCAGCACTCAGCTGCTGCAGTGCAATCGTGACAAAATTATAATCATCCCATGGACCAAAAAATGCACTGGTACGAATAACCAACGATGCAGGATTCACCTTCAATACCAACTTTTCTGATAAAGCTTTGCTGCACCCATAGACATTCAGGGGGGCAACGGTATCGCTTTCTACATAAGGGTTAAACACAGAACCGTCAAATACCAAATCTGAGGAGAAAGTCAGTAGCGCGACATTATGCTCGGCACAAGCAGTCGCTAAAATCGCTGGTCCATTGGCGTTCACCTGTAGGCAAACATGAGGTTCTCGTTCTGCATCGTCCACCCGCACGTATCCCGCAGCATTTACAACTGCCCAAGGCTTCAACTGGGCTAGAACTGCATTAACAGAGACAACATCGGTAATGTCTATTTCTTTGCGTGTCAGTAAGCGATACGGGATACCCCGCAATTCACACAAACGAGCAAAAGCTTTTCCCAAGGTTCCTGTTCCACCTACAATGGCTAGGGGAGAGGAGGAGTGAGGGAGTGAGGGAGTGAGGGAGTGAGGAAGGCAACTGACAGGGGGGTACAACAAACGCTTTTCGCGATGCCACCATCCGGGCGATTCTAGTAGTGGGTGAGCTGGTTTGCGTCCTGCAGCTAGATCCTGCACCAGCTTGGCAATTGCTGTGGGGCGCGGACTTGGCGATCGCAAATCAAACACGCCTGACTCGTAATAACCCGCAGATCTCGTCACCAAGCTATTCCAATCGTAGCTACCCAGGAGCGCCCAAGCAGTGACCGCACGGACATCTACACCCTCATGCCGCAATTGTAGCGCCCCTTGCCAAATCTCATAAAACCAGCGCAGCTGCTCCTCACGGGTACAACTCAGATGAGCTTCAGTCACAGCAAGGGGCAGCCCGTAGCGTTCCCAGGCTTCTTTAAGTAAAGTGCTGAGACCCCCCGTACTCTCAGCACAAACCCGCACAGCCTCTACATCTGCGTACTTATCCCGCCCGTTACCCCCATGAGAAGACACTGGATAACGTTCCAAGCGCTCATCCAAAAAGCGATCGCTCGTCAGGTAGTGATTAATCCCAATGATATCTGGCGGACAAGGATTTTCCAGAAACCACTCCAGTTCATCTTTAGTGACACCAAAGCCAATCAAATAGCTCCATATTGGATGAGACTGTGTTATTCGACCGCACAATAAATCAAAGGTCAACCACCGACGCTCATTCTCAAATTCTGCTTGATAAGCCAGTTGTGGCGTACTGTAAATCTTACCCAAATCATCCGTTTGCACAAGTTGGGCATTGGGATTCACTTCCCGAATCGCCTTCATTGAAAGGACAACCCCACGGCACTCCCCTAACAAAGCACGGGCGAAAGTGAAATCATTTCTTCCATGAGGATACCAGTGACCGTACATTCCACTGAAGCGAGCCGTGGTCAGTGGCTCGTTAACAGGTGTGTAATGTGTCACCCAAGGGTAACGTTCCGCAACCGCACGGGCATACAAAGCTAGTTTTTCTGGAAATTCCGGATCTACTAAGCTGGTATGATGGGGTCCGCTACCATGATGCACCAATCCCACAATCGGACAGACACCCAGTTCGCGCAACCGCAAGAGTCGCTCATCCGCCCACGACCAATTGGCATTCTCCAAACCGTTGGGTGCAGTTCGCTCCCAGATTACCGGATAGCGGATAGCGCGTATCCCCAACCCAGCAAACAAATCCAAATCATCCAACCGCGTTGCATGACCGTTGCATTCCAACTGGTCAAAATACTCATCACCCACACGATTAACCGTACACTCCACACCAGCCCAGACTTCCAGAGGAGGAAGTTCTAAATTATGAGTGTTGAGTGTTGAGTTGAACGAAGACATAATTTAAAACTCAATCCTATTATTCTTTTTTCTTCTCTTCGCGCTCTTTGCGTCTTTGCGGTTCATTAGCCCTACTAGCCCTATCAAGGCGGGTAAAAACTTCAGGAAATTAAAAATTCTCTCACCTCTTTCCTTCCTCTGCGTACTCTGCGTCTCGGCAGTTAAATAAATGATTTTTGAACCGCAAAGTACGCAGAGTACGCAGAGAGTGAAGATGAGGAATTGCCACCTGAATCAAAATTTTGTGAGCCACCTTGACAAGGCGCTTTTGTGCCCACCTTACTAAAACAAAGCAAAGGATTTAACAACTTGCCAACTTAAAGCCAGGAGCACCTCAAGCTTTAACTGCAATTTGTTTGTAAACAGAAAGAGCCTGAGCAACACATTGATCCATGTTGTAATACTTATAAGTTGCCAACCGTCCTACAAAATAGACTCCTGGTGTAGCATCCGCTAATTCCTTATATTGCTTGTAAATTTCCTGATTTTCAGGACGTGGTACGGGGTAATAGGGATCTCCCTCAGCCTTAGGATACTCGTAAACAATACTCGTTTTGTGATGTTCCTGTCCCGTTAAGTACTTAAACTCTGTAACACGGGTATAAAGGTGTTCGTTTGGATAATTAATCACTGGCGCTTGCTGAAACACTGATGTGTTATGCGTCTCATGCTTGAAATCAAGCGAACGGTAAGGTAGTTTGCCGTAACGATAATCAAAGAACTCATCCACAGGTCCGGTGTAAACAATCTCACGGCAAGGTATTGCCTTCTCAATTTCCCGGTAATCCGTGTTGAGCATCACTTTAATATTAGGATGCGCTAACATTGTCTCAAACATCCGAGTAAAGCCGTTTAGAGGCATCGCCTGGTAAGTATCGGTGAAATATCGATTGTCGCGGTTGGTACGGGTGGGAATACGGGCGATGACTGATTTATCGAGTTCCGATGGATCGAGTCCCCATTGTTTGCGAGTGTAGTTGCGGAAGAACTTTTCATACAATTCCCGACCGACTTTGCTCACCACCACATCCTCTGAAGTGCGGATGTATTCTTTGGGTTCCGCAACGGACTTGAAGAATTCTTCTACCTGGAATGAAGTCAGATTCATTCCATAGATTTTGTTGATGGTATCAAGATTGATGGGAATTGGAACAAGTTGTCCATCGACGCTAGCAAGGACGCGATGTTCGTAAGCCCGCCACTGGGTGAACTGAGAGAGGTATTCAAAGACTTCGCGAGAGTTGGTGTGAAAGATGTGAGGTCCGTATTTGTGTACGAGGATACCGCTGTCGTCGTAATGGTCGTAAGCATTACCACCAATGTGCGATCGCTTATCCACAATCAGCACTTTCTTACCAGACTGGCTTGCCAAGCGTTCGGCAATGACACTTCCTGAGAACCCCGCGCCAACAATTAAGTAATCAAATACAGGCTCTTTATCTGTGTTAATAATGCTAGGTGTTTGTTTACCAACAATAGCGCCATCTGAGTTGACTTTGTTGTCATCTTTTTGAGCAGAAATAGCAGAATCAATCAATTTCATCATTGATACCCAAGTCCTATCCCAAGAAATTTGTTCTAAAAAGGCATCTACTCGACTCAACCATCCCGATGTTTTTGTATCCTCTTGCATGGCTTTTTCGACAGATGCAACAAATTCTGCAACACTGTCAGCAATCCGCACCAGTTTCAAATCTCCGTAAGGACGTACAACATCTCGAATTGAGGTAGACACTACAGGTTTACCTACAGCAAGATACTCTGGAGTTTTCGTTGGGCTGATAAAGCGAGTCGATTCGTTACGCGCAAACGGTAGCATTGCTAAGTCCCATCCAGCCATATATGCAGGTAAATCTTGATAATCTTTACCACCAAGATAATGAATATTTTCCCGTTGCGGCAGAATTGCTGGATCTATTTTCACCACGGGACCAACTATTACCAAATGCCACTCAGGACGTGCATCGGCAATACCAGCTAGCAATTCAATATCCATCCGTTCGTCAATCACTCCACAGAACCCAAGACGCGGATGGGGAATATTTGCTTGATCTGCTGGTTCTTTTGTAAGAGTTCTTGCTTGTGCAAAGTGCTGCACATCTACACTACTGGGAAATGCATATACGTTGGAGTGCTGGTTCACTTTACTTTCGTAAAGGCTTTGTCCACCTGTAAATACTACATCTGCACGACGAAAAAGTTCGGCTTCGTAATTCTTTAAAGCAGGTGAGGCTCCTTTAAAGGCAGATAACTCATCCATGCAATCGTAGATAACTGCTTCTGGTTGCAAGTGGCGGGTAAATGCGATCGCCATTGGTGTATAGTACCAAAATATATACTTGCGGATGTTATGCTCTGCAAACAAAGCATCTATCAACACTTTAAGATTTGCGCTTACCGCCTCCTCACTTAAACCTTGTGGTAAGTGCGGAACAACAACCACTATCCCGTGCTTGTCTCGATCGATCTCCAACCGCCCCAACGGTTCATCGTCAAAAATCGGTTCCTCAATAAAGAACACTCGTCGTCCAATAGCGCAACGTGTCATAAGATGTTGCGGTCTTTGATAGACAAATTTCCAACGCAAATGAGACAAACAAACTAAATCGGGCGTATCTGTAGAGATTTCTGGAAAACTTTTATTTGGTATAGATATCTTATCTAATAATGCACCTGATGGTTGTGATTCATTTAGTACTGAGCGCTTAGCTTCAACTGTCTTTCTGGAGTTACCATTATTAAGCACGTTATGTTTTGTGTAACCTTTTTCGCCAGACATAGCTTTTCTCAATTTTGGTTAATAGAAAATGGAGTTGACAAATGCTTTTTTATTAAATATTATCAGAAATTGCTCAAACACTCTTAAAACAATTTGTTCGAGTATCAAAGCAATTATTCTTTTAATAAAAAAGCTTTGAGTGCTTTTTTTTGAAGGCTTAGAAATTTTTAAGGTTGTTTGCCTTAATATTAATTTCTCCCAATGCTTTAAAATCTACCTCTTAACTGTTTATACAATATTCTATCAAGCGATATATTTATATCTATCTCAATGTCTTTTTTTTATTAACTTTATTGGTATCACTGAATACAATAACAAACAGAAAAGATAAAATTTGTAATAAATCAAACAGCAAAAAAATTATTTGATTGGGTAATATGCAAGAAAAACTTAACTATGTAAAGAAATGTAAATTATTAAATTCTATTCGTAGTTGTGCTCGCTCGCGCTAAAGCGCAACTACGAACGAGTAACAATGATTTTTGACGATTTAGCCAGCTATCTAGTCTTTTATCAATTTAGCTAAGAAATGTGGTTTTTTAGCCACAAGATAGAGCAAAAATATCTAAATTAGTCTTGCTCAAAATCTTTATTTGATAGCACATCAAGTGTATAGCAAATTCATCCCTTTGGAAGAAGTCCAAGGAAATAGGAATAGTTATTTGTTAACAGGGACTAATAACCAGTGACTAGTTAATCCCAATACTAGAAGTAGAAATTTAAATATAAATTACACAAGATGTCCGGGCAACAAGAAGAAAATTTTTTAATGGAAAGCAGTCCTATTCCCATTCAAGAAATCCCAGAAGATAGGGCAATAACAGAAACAGTACTTCCAGTACTTCCTTTAACTCTAAGGCCGCTTTTTAAAATTTCTAAACCGGAAATTCGGAAAAGCCTCAAAGCATTAACTCTGGAAAGTGTTTTCGCTACGATTTTCTACAGTATTATTAGTGGCGCATTGCTCAGTAATTTCTTACTAAAGCTAGGTGCAGGTGCAGTCAAAATAGGTTTGCTTGCTTCTATTCCTCAAGTAGTGAATTTGCTTCAACCATTAGGAGCATATTTAATTGACCGAACGACTAGCTTCCGTTGGTACGCCATATGCGTTTTTACTCCGTCGCGGCTTTTGTGGGTGATTCTGCTGCCAGCGATTTGGTTGGTCACTTCATCTCGGATCGCTGGGCATCAAGTAGTGTACTTGACATTGGCAATTATTGCAGTAGCAAATATCATTGAATCGCTCGGTCGCGCCCCTTGGCTTGGTTGGACGGCTGTGTTAGTACCACAACGGTTGCGGGGACGGTATTTTGGTTTTCGTAACAGTATTCTCAGTTTGATAAATCTTATTGGTGTGCCGCTCTTGGGTTTTACAGTTTCGGCTTGGCCTGGAGGCACAGTTCAAGGCTATGGTGCAGTGTTGGCTCTGGGAATTGTACTTGGTCTTATCAGTCAGGTGTGTCAGTTGTTTATAACTGACGTGAACCCGCAACTTTTAAAAGTTACAGGTTCAGAGACATCCCAAGTGCAACCCAAGGGAATAGATTTTGGCTTTCTCAAGGACGCTAATTTTTTAAAGTTTCTGTTTTACCTTGCTATTTGGTGCTTTGCCGTTAATGTTAGCGCTCCTTTCTTTAACCTGTATATGCTGGATAACTTACATATAGATATTAGTGCGATAACAATTTATCACGGTTTAGGAACTGGTGCGAATATGCTAATGCTGCTTTTATGGGGCAAACTAGCTGACCGGATAGGGAATCGCCCAATCCTCATATTAGTGGGATTCTTGGTAGGAATAACACCTTTGTTGTGGCTGGGAGTTCGAGCCAATGAAATTTCTCTTTGGATCTGGTTGCCTTTGTTACACGTGTTAGCTGGTGCGACTTGGGCGGCAATTGACTTATGTACTAACAATCTGATGATGGGAGTAGCACCACTTGCTTCTCAGTCTAAATATTTTGCGATCGCGGGAGCAATTGCAGGTGTGACTGGAGCAATGGGAATCACGACAGGTAGCTTGATAGCCACGAGATGGAGTGTTGGTGGTTTATTATTGCTGTTTGTGCTTTCAGGCATCCTGCGACTTTTTGCGCTGTTCCCCTTAGTTTTTGTTCAAGAACAGCGCTCTGTGCCATTGGCGCAGCTATGGCGAGTCTTGTTCTCAAGCCTACAACAAAAAGTGTTGATTCAATCACAAGATTGAAGTACAAACGATAGAATCGCAATGGTGCTCTCTTATCCATCTCAACCTCAATGAAAGCCGATCGCAAACCAACTCCCGAACACACCTCACCCAAATTTCAACTTCCCGAACTACTCGCTCCTGCAGGTAACTGGGAGTGCGCCAAAGCTGCTGTTGAAAATGGGGCGGATGCTATATATTTTGGGTTGGATCGGTTTAATGCGCGAATGAGGGCGCAAAACTTTACAGAAGCTGACTTGCCCAAATTAATGGCATTTCTGCACCTTCGAGGTGTTAAGGGCTATGTCACCCTAAATACACTCATTTTTCCACAAGAACTTAAGGAAGCAGAACAATACCTCCGCTCAATTATCACTGCGGGTGTAGACGCAGTTATTGTCCAAGATGTAGGTATTTGCCGTCTCATCCGTCACCTTTCACCTGACTTCCCCATCCATGCATCCACGCAAATGACCATTACCAGTGCGGCTGGAGTAGAATTTGCAAAATCCCTTGGCTGTCAGTTAGTGGTTCTTGCTCGTGAATGCTCTCTCAAAGAAATTGAGAAAATTCAGCAGCAACTGCAGGCAGAACCGTCACAAACACACCTACCATTAGAAGTCTTTGTTCATGGTGCCCTATGCGTAGCATATTCAGGTCAGTGTTTGACAAGCGAATCATTGGGA
Organism: Scytonema sp. UIC 10036; assembly: GCF_009725235.1. The sequence continues at coordinate 1,076 of NZ_WJFC01000064.1, read as the reverse complement.
GGGCGTTCTGCTAACCGTGGTGAATGTGCTCAAGCTTGCCGAATGCCTTACGATTTAATTTCTGATGGTAAAGCTGTCAATTTAGGAAATCGGAAATATTTGCTCAGCCCTCAAGATTTGGCAGGCTTGGAGGTGTTACCAGATTTAGTCAAAGCAGGGGTATCTTGTTTAAAAATAGAAGGTCGCTTGAAAACCCCTGAGTATGTTGCTAATGTTACCAGTGTTTATCGCCAAGCACTGGATAAAGTGATGGCAGAAGTAGAGACACGCCACTCCTCGTCTTTAGATGCAATAAATCGAGAACATTACAACCTAGAAATGGCATTTTCTCGCGGGCTTTACACAGGTTGGTTTCGCGGAATTAACAATCAGGAACTGGTTCATGCGAACTTTGGCAAAAAGCGTGGAGTTTACTTAGGGGAAGTCACCCGTATTAGCAACGAGAAGGTAATAATACGATTGCAAGCCCCAGTCAAACCAGGGGATGGAGTTGTTTTTGATTGCGGTCATCCCGAAGCACAAGAAGAAGGTGGTCGAGTTTACGCAGTAGAACATAAAGGACAAGACACCTTACTGACATTTGGACGGCGAGATTTAAATTGGCGACGGATACACGTAGGAGATAAAGTTTGGAAAACCAGCGATCCCGAACTTGACAAACAACTGCGGCAAAGTTTTGCTGGTGAAAACCCACAATTCCAGCGCCCAATCAACCTAGAAGTTTATGGAGAAGTCGGTCAGCCACTGATTGCGATAGCACGCGACCAAAAAGGACATATTGTTCAAGTAGAATCTGCAATGGTTCTAGAAGAAGCACACACCAAACCTTTAACGACAGAAAGGTTACAAGAACAATTTGGTCGTCTTGGCAATACGCCCTTTTGTTTGGGAAGCTTGACAAATTACTTAAGTGGTAAAGTTATGGTTCCCGTGAGTGAATTAAACCGACTCCGCCGGGACATAGTAACGCAGTTGGAAGAGTTACGTTCTCAACCCAAACAATGGCAACTCAGTTCTGAAGCTTCCCTAAAAGATTTAATACCTTCCCCCTTGTCCCCCTTGTCTCCCTTGTCTCC
>NZ_WJFC01000063.1 GCF_009725235.1 Scytonema sp. UIC 10036 | reverse complement strand
CCCCCTACCCCCTCATTTCCATCCCAAAAAGCGCAACCCAGGTACAATTAAGTAATGGCTAATTCCCAACCAAAAACTCTGCAAAGCACCCATAAAACTAAAAAAGATGACTGGTAGCAATATCTCGGCTGGGGTAGGTGAGCTAGAGAAATTAAAGATATTTGTGGGAAACCCCAACATCACTAAGAAGGCGAAGACGATCGCACTACCAAAGGCAGCAATAATAGCGTACACTATATGATGGCTGCGAAGCCCCAAGCCCAAAGTCAGCAGGGAAACGGTGCCTAAAACTAATCCTACCAATCCCTCTGGTATCCCTTGAGGGATAGTCAGTTGTAGAACTAACCAACCGAAACCGTAGCTAATAATGCTCATCACTGACGCTACAACAAATCTTCGTCGCTGACCAAACCCACCGGCGATAGTTAACCCCCATGCAGTTCCCAATCCAGCACCAACAAATAAAAGAACCTCCGAGCCAAAAATCGTATAAGAAATTCCTGTTGCTTCAAATAACCGTTCTGATAAAAATTGGGCTAAGTAGTCATCTAGAGTAATTTGAGATGCTAAGATAAACCCTGCGATCGCGCCCAAGCTAGCACCGACTCCAGTTAAAATCATTGTCCATAGTGTATCCAAACAGGCTAGTATAACTGAAACAATTGTTTTGACTATAAAAAGAGTCGTTTTGCCCGCAGCTTGAGTCGAACGACTGAGGGCTTTTCCCAGAGAATCCTCAATTTGAGACAGCACACTTCCTGCTTGACCCAAGCCTTGGTGAACAGAATTCCCAATTTGAGATAAAACACTAGGCTGGGGTAATTGGGAAATCTTTGACAGTCGCTTTTTAACAATTGCCGCATTTACCGGACGCGATCGCACATCCTCCTGAATCATATCATCCAGCAAATCTGCAAGTTGCGGGCTAACATTAACTCCACTACGCCAAAAAAGTTCTCCCGTGGCTGGATTCGCCAATTCTGTGAGAGATTTGCCCGTCAACATCTCAATCATTGTTCGACCTAGGGCATAAAAATCAGCAGGTGGACCAACAACACCGCCAGCAATTTGCTCTGGAGGACTGTAGCCTGTAGAATACAATCTAGTAGAAGAAGACTGATTGCGAAATGGGTTGGAACTCACCTGTTTTGCTCCACCAAAATCAATCAGCACCAGTCGATCTCCCTTAGTCCCCCCTTTGCTATGGGATGACCTCAGCATTAAATTAGAAGGCTTGATATCGCGATGGATAATCTTGCGACTGTGCAACTCCTGTAGAATATCCACAGCTTGAGCCAGCCAGTTTAACACCAAATCTTGCGGACATCCATAAGAATGCTGCTGAAACAATTCCTCCAGCGTTTGACCGGAAATTTTTTCCATCACCAAACAATGGAGCTGACAAGGTTTTGATTGCACAGAAGTTGCCTGCACAGTCTCAATATGGAAAAAACCATCAGCCTCAACTTTTGGCACACCGGGATGTCTCAACCGGGCTAAAACTGCTGCTTCTTGGGAGAACAATTCTAGCGCCTTTGGCGAGGATTCTATCAAAACCTTCAACACCTTTTCTGTTTGAGTTTTGCAATCCCAAACAGTATAAATCTGGGCAAAGCCACCAGATCCCAAAGGCTGTAAAGGAATATAGCGGTCTAATAGCTGTAGCGGTGAGCCACAGCTATTGCAGAACTTGTTTCCCCAAAGCTGGGGATAAGGGCGAGGACATTCAGGGTTAATGCAATGAATTGCATTTTGATTTAGGTGGGACACAAGCGCTCAAAGACACAGCCTGACACGATTGTACACAATTGGCGCTTGGTTGGTGGTTAGTGGTTGGTGGTTAGTGGTTAGTGGTTGGTGGTTGGTAGTTATTTTTCCAACTAACAACTAACAACTAACAACTAACAACTAACAACTAACTCTTACCAAAAAGCTATCTCTGGTAAATTCATAAAACTGTCCCACTTCTGACGCCCACTTTCTTCGTCTAAGACTTTGGCGACTTTGTTATAAATTTCTTCCGCCTGTTGCGGTGAATCCCCAATACTGGTTAACCCTAATTTCCCGAACTGCGAAAGACATCCCATCAAATGAAAAACCGTTCCTGTTTCAGTTCCTGTATCAAAATGCAATCTGTGATGGGCGACAATATCCATTAGATCGTTTGGCATTAGACCCTGATAGCGATCTTTCTGTAGGTTGTCTGTTGCAACGTAGTATTTGGGACGCCCTTGCTGACTGTAAAATAAACCAGTTGAAAGATCGTACCGTCCGTTAGTTAGCAATTTTAGGGTCATAAGTGGATGGGTTGTACCGCCTTTCCGCAGGTTAATTTCGATGGCTTGCATATCCCATTGTCCATCACCTCGGTCAACAACAATAAAATCTACCCCAAATCTTTCCAAGGCTCCTTTTTCTGCCAATCTTCTACCAATTTTCAACCCTATTTGCTGCAATTGCAGTCTATAAGCTTCATCCGCAGGAAACCGACAGCCTAAGTATATTTGCCCGTCCGAACCTCCTAAAATTTGGTCGTGGGTTGAAAGAATTTCTACATCTCCATTAGGAGTAATGCGCCCCTGGACGCTGGGAGAACGCTTGATTTCTCCTTCCACAAAAGCTTCTACTATGGCTCCTAATTCGGGAATTCTTCCAGAAAAATTCTCCCAGGTTTCATTTTTCGCTTGAAAGCGCATGGTATTAAAGCTTTTTCCCAAAGCTTCTACCCGTTGAGCATAGTTTGCATTGGGGGGCGCTAAATGTTGAATTGGTCTTAAATCTAGAAGGGCATTTCCTTCCCCTGAAAATCCTTCATTTAACTTAACAACCATCCGTTTTAATGTCGGTTGGCGTTCCCACAAATCGGCAGCAGCTTCTGCTAAATCTGTGGAAGTCCAAACTCTCTGGCTTCCATCAGGATGGGGAATTTCACATTCGGCAAAAATTTGCCGACTGCCACTTTTTGTTCCCCAAATTTGCAAATCTGGTGCTGCAGCGTAAAGTGGTACACCCAATTTTAGAGACAGTTCTGCTTCTATTTCTGTCGCGTTGTAGCATACCATAAATGCTTTATCATGCCTTAAAGCTTGACGTATTCTTTCTATGAGGCGGGGGCGATCTAGTATTTTTTGAGTTAAAGGTTTGACAGACGCATCGTAAGTAGAAAGTAATAGCAGGCGATTGCGAGCATGAGAAAAGGGAATTCCAGGTAATAATTGTAAATAATAGTCAATTACACTGGGGTGTAGCGGTAGGGACGTAACGTAGATTAAGCGAGTGCGTGGATTCTGCAAACGGATTAATGAAAATAATAATCTTTCTTCGTAATGCTCGCAACCGTCAATTTTTCTCAATTCTCGTTGATCGATACTAATAGAAGGAACGATCAAAATATCGGCATCACTGCTATCAAATAACTCTACTGTTTGCCAGCGATCGCGTAAAGTTTGTTGAAGATCTCGAAATCGATCGGGTTGTTCTAAATACGAAGAAATACGATTGAGTGTTTGCATAGTAGTAATTTTACTTGGTTCCATCCAAGCATTGCTAATTCTGGTATATCCTACAGAACCAATAGATGCGAAGACTGTGTACACTTCTTCATTCTTACGCTTTTTCCTCTCATGATTTATACTATCTAAAGAAGTAAGATTTAACACTCATATCTCACTCGAAATGAAGAGTAGCGATCGTGACACAGATAGGAAAGTTCCACTAACTACCAACCACTAACCACTAACTACTAACTACTAACCTTATGTATAAATTTAATTATGTCTTAAGTTTGAGAATTTTTGAGTTTATTTACATCTAAAGTACGATTCACCATAAAGATACAATTGTTTATTTTGAAACACATGAGAGATATAAATCTTTCGGAGTGGAAAAGTTGTGTAGTTATGTTCCATTGTCAGGCAAGGAAACTGTATCAGGTGTGAGGATGATTCAGGTAGTCACCTGCAATTGATATATCAATTTGTAGGGCAGACGAAAACAAAGAAGAAATGTTTACAGCAAATTTCAACCTGGTGAGGTACAAAAATTACCCCCCTCTGTCCCCCCTTACAAAGGGGGGATGAAAGGGGGGTGTACCTCATGAGACTGAGAAAGGCTATAAGCTGGCAAATGGCATTAGGGCGCAAACACAAGAACTAAACCTAGGCTTGAATTTTCGATCCAAGGTTTAGTTCTTGTGTTGCTGTTATCCTAGCGTTCTTCTCTGATTTCTTTGATAATTTCCATAAAATATGGAGCGCCTGTGATGACTGACTTATCAAAGCCGCCATAGCAATTCTAAATCATTCATGAAAAATTAGATCCCTCGCTCCCTGACTTCTCAAAGAGATCGGGGATCTGGACACCATAAATTCTCGTATAGTTTATTTAGTTAGCTTATTGAGAATTTCAGTAATATTATGTTCGGCAAATTAGTTATCATAAAACCTCGGCAGTCCTCTTTGCGTCTTAGCGCCTTTGCGTGAGGTAAATCATAATTGTTTAACCTGACATGATATAAGTTATCTTTCTTGTTTTAAAATACTAGTAACAAAGAGTGAAGGCAATACTGTAGGGCTGAGAATTTTTTAAAATTGGGTAAACCCGTGGAGAAACCCAACAAATGTCTGTAGATGTTGGGTTTCGTTCCTCAACCCAACCTACACATTTGTATTTTTTTACCTTACCCCTGCCTGTTTACAAATAATCTATGAATTGCTGTGGTACTAATTGTAATTCTCCTGACTTAAAACGGTTAATCTCTACCCATAAGGCAGTCTTCTGACGATCGCCTTCATTAAATTCTAGCTGCTCAAGCTGGTAGAACTTGGGGTCAACAAAGTCACATTTGTAAAGTTGAATGATTTCGTGACCGTGCTGCTCGTTATAAGTAAAGATGTTTTCCAAACAACCCAAGTATTGAATATTTGTTAATTCCGCTTGAATTTCTTCTTGAAATTCCCTTTGGAGAGCTACCAAACTTGTTTCGCCAAAATCAACACCACCGCCCATGGCACGATAAAAAGTTTGCTGCTTCTTTTGGTCATAACCTTGAGACATGAAGATGCGTTCTCCATCTTGAATTAGCGCCAAAGCTAAGACACGAATTTCCCCTGGTTTATGTATTGCCATCGCTAATTATCGTAAACAAACGAGTTAAGATTATCACTATTTTCAACGGGCCAGTCTTCATTTTCTCCGCCAATATACAATTGCTCAATGGTGACGTATTCGGCACTAAGTTGCTTGATAGCATTTATGAGAATATCAAGAGCGATCGCATCTGCCGTTCCCAAATCAAACCAGCAACGCGCCCAGGTTCCCTCATATTCCACCTCACCCATGTTATGCATCAGTGCTAGCATGCTTTTGTCATAACCTTCTGAGTCATAATTAATATAACTGAGATCTAACCCAGTTTCTTGTACTTGGAGATTTTCGGCATTAAACGCCCCCAGCTTGCCTAAGTAAAACCAGGAGTCAAAAACTTCTTCTATATACTGTCTTTCTTGCCTAGATGGGATTGTAGTAAATTTTAGCCAAATCCAGACATTAAAAGTGTCTACTTCGCGAAACTGTATTTCCATTGCTGTTTTGTTTTCAAGAGATTTATACCTAATTTTAACCTCTCCCCCATCTGAAGAAGGAGGATTCTAAACTGTTTTAATTTTAAAACCCGTGCGATAAAAGTCGTCTTTATCAAGATACTCTATTTTTGGAAAATTCGTATAATGCTTTTATCGTATTTCAGCCCGGAGCACTGTTGATTAAACTGTTAGCAGCACACCCTTGGTAGAAGTGGTAATTAACAGTCATCGGATTGAAATTGGTCTACAGTACATTAAACCTATTCATCAGTCTGATGGCTACGAATAGAGTTTTACTACGATTCACTCCGATTTACTACAATAATTTAGGGCTATTTGATAATATGACGAGAGGCGGAGCCTCCACTTAGGCATTCCCAGGCGGAGCCACCGGATCGAGGTGGGGTCAGATCCAATACTGCGTAGGTTTTGCATAAAAACACGCAATTACGTAGGTTGGGGAGCCAGCCCTGAACCGTGTGCGTGGCGCGAATGCGCCATAGCCGGGTTTACCGGCGTAGGGGACTGGCGTTTGAGGAACGAAACCCAACATTTATCGGCATTTGTTGGGTAACGCTTGTGCTCAACCCAACCTACAATTTCTCTCAGCCCTTGCAGTATTGGGGTCAGATCTATCTACTGGCTGAAGTTAGTTCTTTTGCAGCTTTACCTCGTTCGCGTTCAATTTGCTTAACCACGCTTGCAGGAAGAAACTCTTTTTTACTCAAGGCTTTGTCAAAGTTATCAACAGCTTCCTGAATCAGTTTTGTATTTTTATCTTTCTTGCCTTGTTCTCTAAGAATTTGAGCTTTAAGATAATACAATTCGGGATTTTCTGAGGTCACTTTTAGAGCACGATTAGTATAATCTAAGGCTTGCGAGTACTGTTTCATATCCCGATAAGCAAGAGCAATTCCGCGATCGACTAAATACTGAGGGGCAGCATTTTTTTCAAATTTTTCGATCGCTTGTTCTGGATTGGAAAAAGGCAAATTAACCGCTAGCATTAAATCCATGTAGCCTTTAACCAAATTCAATTCAGGATCGGTTGCAGAAATAGCTTCAGCTTGATCTAAAAACTTATATACTTCTCGCAATCGGCTTAGGGCTTTGGGCGCACCACTGAGTGTCCCTTCACGCTGCAGAATCACAGCCCCTTCTAAAAAATGTCCGACAGCACTATATAAATTGCCACGTAGCGGGTCGCTAGAAACAAGTTTTTGTGATGTTTCTAAGGTTTTTTTGCTATATGTCTCTAGTGTATTCCAATCTTGATTCGTATATGCTAAGGATGCTTTTATAGCATACGCTAAAGGTTCATCGGACTCTTTGGTGAGTGCTTCTTGCACTTGATTCTCGGCTGCTTGATAATTCCCCTGCTCGAAAATTGCTTTGAAAGCTGCTTCAGTTTTGTCACCAATCTTGCGAGGTTCTTTAGCTCGAAACGGATCTGCGGCTAGAGAGGAATTGACACAGATACTCAATATTAGAGTTGCGGCAAAAGCGACTTTAGCTAGGGTAGAAAGTCTAGCCGTTACAATTTTTGGCAGCATGGGCAATTGTTCAGTCATGGGTAACCTCAGGAAAATTACTGTTGTAAATGTTGTCTATATTACTTATAATTCCAAAGAGAACTTGTTCTAATCCGTGTCTGTTTTTGTCAAAAGTTTCTGTAAAGGTTGACTTGGGTAATTTTTTCGAGTTCCCATAATTGCTGTAACTATTTTTTCAACAAGAATTTGCCAAAATGGAAATAAAAGCGCGAAAACAACGGTCGGCGCAACTCTCTCAGGGAGAGACTTGTAACTTCAATCAGGAAGCAAGATAGCTTTTGCTGCTAGAAGTCACAGTTAGCGAGGCAGATAATGCGCTATAAATTTTCCAGGGAACTAGTGTTCGTTGCCGTGTAATTAATAAGTAAGTTGCTGACTCTTTATTACTCTTAACAAATGCTCTATCTCAGAAGTATAATTTATCATCCGACTGCCTGCCCAACTGCAATCCTCAAATCAATTAATCTAGAATTAGCACCCCAACAACTTGGTCTTATCATTGGACCGAGCGGTTCTGGTAAAACTACTTTACTTGAAATTCTGTCTGGATTAGCCGAACCGACCTCAGGATCTATCTTTTGGCGAGAACAAGAACTGCTTGCGGAACAGATGCAACAATTGGCTGGTTTAGTTTTTCAGTTTCCCGAACGACATTTTTGTGGCGGTACTATTTTAGAGGAATTGCGCTTGGGACATCCAGAGTTAGGAACAGAGCGAGTTAAGCAAGCACTGAGTGAAGTCGGATTGGAGCATTTATCTTTAAGTACACCGCCTCATGCTTTAAGTGGAGGTCAGCAAAGGCGTTTGGCTCTCGCTGTACAGTTGATTCGTCAGCCCCATTTACTACTGCTTGATGAACCAACCGCAGGATTGGATTGGTCAATGCGGCGACAATTGGTTAGTTTGCTGGCAAAGTTGAAAAAGGATTGGACTCTACTGATTGTCACACATGATGCGGGTGATTTGTTAGCGATCGCAGACCATTGTTGGACTCTCAAGCATGGTGAACTGCAAGAAGCTGACCCCATGACACTGGTATCAAAGGAGAGGTTGGTCGTTAGTTAGGGGTTGGTGGTTAGTTGTTAGTTGTTGGTGGTTGGTGGTTAGTAGGGGCGCAAGGCTCTGCGCCTTTTACAGCTATTGGTTTACCACATTAATTTATGACGGTCTGTCACCTCTTTCCCAGTCTCTGGCACAGAATGCCTCACGGGAGGCTCCGCCTCCTGTACTCTACCATAGAGTGCGAGGCGGAGCCTCGCTGTCTGCGTTCCCAGCCTGAGGCTGGGAACGAGAGTGGGGGATCTACCCATCAGAATTAATGTGGTGGACTACTAGTAACAAAATTGCTTGCTATTGAGGACGGCTTCCCCGTGGTCTGGAATCCACGCTGACCACTCATCTTCTGAAATTTGACACAACAGCAAAGCTTCATCACAACTGTAGAGACTAGGCAGTTCTACCAGTTTTACCCAATTATTGGAGTCAATAGAGTATGAAGGATAAAGGATCGAGGATAAAGGTATGAGTTCTTTATCCTTCGTAGCAGGTGTGTTGTCTGGAGAAGCTATAAGCAAGTTTTTACTTGAGAGTTCATATTTCATACTTCATACTTAGCTCGTGTTAGAGCTTCATCTCATGGGCTAATAAAAAATTATTTCTGTAACTAAGACTACAAAATAACTAAGAATTTTGAAAAGAAAATGTTTTATAACTTTACGCTTTTGCAAAGCATCCTTCATAGGTACTTGTAAAGACTTGCTTGCTACCCCCTACCCCTACCCTACCCCCCCCTAAGTGTTGAGTTGTGTTGCGAGTGAGTTCTGTTGGGTCTTGATGGCGCTAGGCTGAAAAATAGATAGGTCAGCACAAACAAAGCAAAAAGCTGTGAAGACCGTTCTTTGCTTTGTCACCAGTCATTAGTTAAGTAATGTGAACAAATGACAAATGACAAAGGACAAATGACAGTTAACATCATTAATCCCTGGTAGGGATGGGTATAAAATTAAACATGACAACCACTTCTTTCCCATCACTGCGCGAGCAACAGCATCCTTTAATTCGTCAATTAGCAGATTGTATAGAACAAACTTGGCACAAATACCTTGATTTGTCGCCTTATCATTTGCCTGCTGAGTTTGGTTATGTAGAAGGTCGGCTCGAAGGAGAAAAACTGACCATTGAAAACCGATGCTATCAAACACCCCAGTTCCGGAAAATGCATTTGGAACTGGCAAAGGTGGGAAATATGCTAGATATTTTGCACTGTGTTATGTTTCCCCGCCCAGAATACAACATACCGATGTTTGGGTGCGATTTAGTTGGAGGAAGAGGTCAAATTAGTGCAGCGATCGCAGACCTTTCTCCAGTTGACGTGGAATATAAATTACCTCAATCCTATACTTCTGCACTTGAGGTACTACCCAACCTGAACTTTTCTCAACCGCGTGAATTACCGGAGTGGGGACATATATTTTCAGAATTTTGTGTCTTTGTTCGTCCCAATTCATCTGAAGAAGAAAGTATGTTTCTCACTCGCGTACAAGAGTTTTTAGACATTCACTGTACGCAAGCTGTTGTATCTAAACCAGTTTCATCGGAACACAGGCTAAACATTCTTGCCGGACAAAGAAATTACTGCACTCAACAACAACAAAATGACAAAACTCGTCGCGTACTGGAAAAAGCTTTTGGTGCAGATTGGGCAGAATGTTATATGACTACAGTTTTATTTGATATGCCTGATTAGTTAGTGGTTAGTGGTTAGTGGTTAGTGGTTAGTGGTTAGTGGTTAGTTGTTAGTTGTTAGTAGCCATTAGCCATTAGCCATTAGCCATCAGCCATTCTGTAGAGTTGGTTACGTTTTCCAGTAACTTCTAAATGTAGAATTCAATTAACAAGAGAAGATGAAGCCATACAACTTATAGCTGTATGGCATTACCTTTATCAATAAATAGTTTGTCTATGAACTTATTGCTTAAGTCAAGATTTGCCAATATTAATATAAAGGCAAAGAATTTATCGTATTGAGCCATATTTATTGCATCTTAGAACCGTAATGATTTCAGTACCATATAGCAATCCTAATTCATTCATGGCAAGTTTTAAGTACTGTAGGTAGGGAAGACAGCCCACTAAAAGCATGATATGCCGAGCATTACCCACCCTACGTGGATGCCACAAATCAAATAGTGGTGAGCTTTAGCCGACCTACGTGGATGCCATAAATCAAATAGGATTGCTATAGATAATACCAATTGGAAAATAAATGAGACATATTGTTGGATAAAATTAAGCGCAAGTAAGGCTTTCTGAATCCAAAATCTAAAATCTAAAATCCAAAATGGTATAAGTTCTTGTTCGCAATAATATGCTTTCTAGAAAAGAGCTTTTTTAAAGCATTTATCGTAGGTTGGGTGGTAACAAAACCCAACATACTCGCATATTTGTTGGGTTGCGCCACGATTAACCCAACCTACGCCTAAGCGTGCTTTTTATCCAAAGAGGGGAAAATGCAATCTAACGAACAACCACCTATATCTAGGTTGAGTGAGAAATCAAATTTAAGGGAGCAGCTCTTTTTTGAGGATGAAAAATCAAAAGTTTGGTGGTTAATTGCTGTCTCCTTACCATTAGTGGTTTCCTTTGGTGCTCTTACTATAGCTAAAGTCGAGCAAATCAAACAAGCAAACACACCTGTACCCAGTGCGCCAGTTCCTACCACTATTAATGCTGTGGGTCGTTTGGAACCACGAGGGGAAGTGATTAAATTGTCTGCACCTGCGGGTTTGCAGGGTTCATCGCGGATTGAACAAGTTTATGTGAAAGAAGGAGAACGGGTTCAAAGAGATCAAGTCATTGCCATTTTGGATAACTTCACTAGTTCTCAAGCAACCGTGGAAGAAGCCAGAGCTAAACTGCAAGAAGCCCGTGCAAATTTAGCAAATGTCAAAGCTGGTTCGCCTAGAGATATTCAAGCGCAAAAGGCGGTTATTGGTCGTTTGCAAGCTCAGTTAGCTGGGGAAAGAGATGCTCAGCAAGCAACAATTGCTCGGATAACAGCACAGTTAAATGGGGAAAAAATTGCCCTGCAAGCAACAATCAATCGTATTCAAGCTGAAATAGAAGGGCAAAAAGATGCTTTGATAGCATCGGTTGCGCGTGTAAGAGCTGAACAACGCAATGCTCAAGTTGATGCCCAACGGTATGAAATGTTGTATAGAGAAGGTGCAATTTCCCAACAAGAACGAGACAGACGACGGTTAAGTTTGGAAACGAGTAATTCTTCACTTGCTGAAATTAAGGCTAACCAAAAGCAAGTTATCGCTACTTTAAGACAGCAACTTGCTGAAGCTAGAGCTAATCAGCTAAAAACTGTAGCAACTTTGCAACAGCAACTCATTGAAGCTAGAGTCACGCGGGACAAAACTGTAGCAACTTTGCAAAGGCAAATTGATGAAGAAAGAGCTAGATTTAATAGAATTCAGGAAGTTCGTCCCATTGATGTACAGATAGCACAGGCGCAAGTTGGTAATGCGATCGCATCTTTGAGGAAAGCAGAAGCACAATTAAGTTTGAGCTACATCAAAGCACCAATTGCTGGAGAAATTTTAAAAATCCATACCAAAGCAGGAGAAAGCATGAGCCAATACGGTATTGCTGAGATGGGACGAACCGATCAAATGGTTGTGGTTGCGGAAGTTCCAGAAGACGGTATTGGCAAAGTGCGTCTCGGACAACAAGTTATAGTCACTAGTGATAATGGAGCTTTTGATGGAGAATTACAAGGAACAGTCTCCGAAATTGGTAGAAAAATTGGCAAAAAAGACGTTTTGAATACCGATCCAGCAGCCGACATTGATGCCAGAGTCGTAGAAGTGAAAATCGCTCTCTCCCCACAAGATACCAAACGAGTTGCTAACCTGACTAATGCAAAAGTGGTTGTAGAAATAAATATATAGCTAATGGCTAATGGCTAATGGCTAATGGCTAATGGCTAATGGCTAATGGCTAATAACAACTAACAACTAACAACTAACAACTAACAACTAACAACTAACAACTAACAATGAACAAATTGTTTGACAAAATACCTTTAGCTTGGTTGCAGCTGAAGCGGGAAAAAACACGTCTTGCTGTGGCGCTTGCAGGAATTGCTTTTGCTGACATTCTTATGTTTATGCAGCTGGGCTTCCGGGATTCTTTGTATTACAGTAACGTTCGTCTCCATATGAGTTTGCAAGGAGATATTGTTTTAATTAACAATCAATCCAATGCTGTACTGTCATTAAAAACTTTTTCTCAACGGCGACTCTATAAAGCTTTAGATTTTCCAGCCGTTGAATCGGTTCATCCTATTTACCTGGATTATGCTCCTTGGAAAAATCCTGTGACGGGTCGATTTCGCAATCTTTTGATTGTTGGCATTAATCCTGAGTTTAACGTGCTGAACTTACCTGGAATTCAGGAAAACTTAGATAAACTTAAATTATCTGATGTTGTTTTATACGATCGCTCCTCCCGTCAAGAATATGGTCCAATTGTTGCTGAATTTGAACAAAATAAAACTGTGACAGCAGAAGTGAGAAATCGGAAGATTAGGGTAGGAGGATTATTTACATTAGGTGCATCTTTTGGAGCAGATGGTAATTTAGTCACAAGCGATCTGAATTTTCTACGCATTTTTCCCCATCGCCGTTCGGGATTGATTGATATAGGTTTGATAAAATTAAAGCCGGGAGCAGATGCAATTGCTGTTGCTCAAAATTTGAAAAATTATTTGCCTAAAGATATTCAGGTTTTCACCAAGCAAGAATTTGTTGACTTTGAGAGAAATTATTGGGCAAGCAGTACAGCAATTGGTTTCATTTTTTCCTTAGGAACAGTTATGGGTTTCATTGTGGGAACTGTGATTGTCTATCAAATTCTTTATACTGAAGTGACAGACCATTTATCTGAATATGCCACTCTGAAAGCAATAGGTTATACACAAAATTATTTATTATCTGTTATTTTACAAGAAGCTTTAATTTTAGCAATCTTAGGATATATGCCTGGAATAGCGATCGCTCTATTTTTATATGACAGAGCCAGGGCTGCTACTCTTCTCCCTGTTTTCATGAGTGGCGAAAGAGCAATTATAGTAATGATTTTGACAATCGTAATGTGCTTTATTTCTGGCGCGATCGCTGTTCGGAAATTACGCTCCGCAGATCCAGCAGACATTTTCTAAGTGAAGAGTTAGTTGGTGGATAGTGGTTAGTTGTTGATTGTTAGTTGTAAAAAATAGTTACTAACCACTAACCACCAACCACCAACCACCAACCACCAACCACTAACCACTAACCACTAACCACTAACATTTAATATGATGTATCCAGGACCAGTTATTTCTATCAAAAATCTGAACCATTATTATGGAAGAGGTTCTTTAAAAAGACAAATTTTATTTGATATAAATTTGGAAATTTTTCCAGGTGAAATTGTCATTATGACTGGACCATCAGGTTCTGGAAAAACAACATTGCTGAGTTTGATTGGTGGTTTGCGCTCGGTACAAGAAGGAAGTCTAAAATTTTTAGATGTAGAACTTTTTAGAGCCAGTCAAAAAAAATTAGTCAATATTCGGCGTAAGATTGGCTATATTTTTCAAGCTCATAATTTGCTAGAATTTTTAACGGCAAGGCAAAACGTGCAAATGGCAGTGGAGTTAAATCAGCGCGTTTCTCCCCAAAACGCCATTACTAAATCAGAAGCAATGTTGAGAGCAGTGGGTTTGGGGGAAAGAATTAATTACTATCCAGAACATCTTTCGGGAGGACAAAAACAAAGGATTGCGATCGCCCGCGCATTGGTTAATAATCCATCACTAGTGTTAGCCGACGAACCGACAGCAGCATTGGATAAACAATCAGGACGAGATGTCGTGGAGTTGATGCAGCGCCTAGCAAAAGAACAGGGAACGTCGATATTATTAGTAACCCACGACAATCGCATTTTAGACATAGCAGACCGTATTGTAGAAATGGAAGATGGTCTTTTAGCCCGTGATTCTCAGGGAAAAGTAGGGAGTAGGGAGTAGAGAGTAGGGGTTAGGGAAGAAAGAATTTCCTGTGGGCTGTTTTAACCTTATTAAGCTACACACGCTTTAAACAGGGTGCCTCTAAACTTTTTGACTTTTTGCTGATTTTTTCTTTCCTGAGGGACTTGGTGGGTTTGGTTCACTTGGGAGATCTGGCTGTCCGGGCTGCTGTCCTGGAGTATTAGCATTGGGCTGACGGCTGGTTCGGAAAGACACATTCACACCTTCATTTGATTGTTCTAAAACTAACATGGGAGTGGGTTTAGCTTTTTGATCCCAATGCATATAGGCAATGCGTCCTTGAATGGTTGGTTGCCAGGTATCATTGTCATCAGCTGGGCTGAGGAAATTTTCAACACAGTCAATGATTTGGCTGATAGTGGCAGAAGTTGGTTGAGTGGGTAACTTCATCATCCGGATTTGGATGCGGAACAGGACGCGTTTGACGACATTTGGTGGATTGCCAGTTTCATACTCTACATCAAACATTTCATCCACTTGCCGTCCGTTGCTACTTGCTATACCCACAACACCCTGATTGGCTTGCCCCGGACGGAGTGCTTGAGAAATTTTATCTTTAACTTGGATTTTAATTTGGTTAACGATCGCAAAATGGAACACTTCTTCTGACATCCGCATCCGCAGATAATCCAGGTTAAACTCCCGTGAGTTAATCAAATCGGGATTTGTTTCCATTTTACGAATAGTTTCTAAGGCAAGCTTAAACTTTTTGTCTAGTTCTCGCGAGCGGAACTGTTCAAACTTAATCTTTTTCTCCAGTTTTTTGATCTGGATTTTGCCATACACAACCAAAGCAACAACAACCAAAGTCAGTCCTAACGAGGCGATCCCCAAGATGGGGGTAAGTAATTGAGTCTCATTGGTTTGAACTTCTTGGGAAGTTTTGGTTGGTGCGGGCTTTGTTGTTGTTGGTTTTGGCTTTGCGGATTGGGCAACACTCACTAGGGTGGACATGATTCACAAACATAGAAATAGATTCCTTATGCTTAGGATGCCCAAATCGTCTATCCTAAATTGCGGTGTTGTTTATATTTTTTGTAGCTTTTCTTTTACCGCATATGCCAAGACTCCTCCCCCTACGCGATGCTTTATCGAATAAAGTCTTTACCAACATTCGCTTGGTTGCTACTGATATGGATGGTACTCTAACTAAGGGAGGAAAATTTACCAGTGCTTTGTTACAAGGGTTGCAGGATTTAGCGGCGGCTGGCATTCAAGTTGCGATCGTGACTGGAAGAAGTGCAGGCTGGGTGAGTGGTTTAGCTTACTACTTGCCAATTTTTGGTGCCATAGCAGAAAATGGCGGTTTGTTTTTCCCGAATGGAAGCGATCGACCAGTCCCGTTAATACCTATAGACGACCATTACATCCATCGTCAACAACTTGCTGCTGCTTTTCAGCAGTTAAAAACTCAATTCCCCCTACTTGAAGAATCCACAGATAATCGCTTTCGCATCACGGACTGGACTTTTGATGTCAAAGGTTTAAATACAACTGAACTGAAAACCCTAAGCCAACTTTGCCAGGAAATGGGTTGGGGATTTACTTACAGCAACGTGCAGTGCCATATCAAGCCAAAGCTGCAAGATAAAGCACCGGGATTGTTAAAAGTACTGCGAGAGTACTTTCCCGAGTACAGCCCAGAACAAGTTATCACCGTTGGTGACAGCCCCAACGATGAAAGTTTATTTGATGAGCGTTATTTTCCAATATCTGTAGGTGTAGCAAATGTGCTGGAGTATACAAATCAACTCAAGCACCATCCCACTTATATAACCTCAGCCACGGAGGGTGAAGGTTTTTGTGAATTGGTTTCTATCTTGACAATAAAAGCGTAGGTAGGGAAGACAGCCCACCATTTGATATTGGTAGGCATTGTCCCAATACTGCGTAGGTTTTGCTTAAAAATCCGAAAATATGTAGGTTGGGTTGAGGAACGAAACCCAACATTTACAGGCATTTGTTAGGGAAACCCAACCTACAAAAATTCTTATCCCTTCCAGTATTGGGCATTGTCCACCATTCGATGTTGTGCCACATAGCCCTACCTACTGGTTACTTCTGCCTTTTTCCTCTAGTTAGCTCGGCTGTTATTCTCATCCGCTCGATCTACAGGCGGTATCACTAGCACTTTGTCAACACGATTCCCATCCATGTCTACTACCTCAAGCCGCATACCTTGCCATTCAAAATGATCGGCTGCTGTGGGAATACGACCTAAATGGGACATCACAAAACCACCCAATGTTTGATAGCTACCCCGATCTTCAAGAGGTAAATGCTCGATTTCAAAAAGATCGAAAAATTCTTCTACAGATAACATTCCATCCAACAGCCACGACCCATCCTCCCGTTGTACGATTTGCGGGTCTTCTTGATCGTCAATGGAAGGAACATCGCCAACTATTTCTATCATAACGTCGTTAAGAGTTACAAGTCCTTGAATCACGCCGTATTCATCAACCACCAGTGCCATGTGAGTCACTGTTTGCTTGAATAATTCCAAAACTTTTAAACCGCGAGTGCTTTCTGGCACATATGTTGGCTGTAGCAAACCGACTGTCAAATCTAACTGTTCGCCGCAAAAACTCCGAGCTAACAAGTCAGTGACTCGAATAATACCGAGTACGTTGTCAAGCCCACCCTGACAAACTGGATACCGGGAATAACCACTGTCAATGATTTTTTTACGGTTTTCTTGGGGAGTGTCTTCCAAGTCCAACCAAACAATATCCGGACGGGGGGTCATGAAGGAACTCGCAGGGCGATCGCCCAAACGAAATACCCGTTCGACCATATCTTGCTCTGCTTCCTCAAAGGTTCCTTCCTCCGTTCCTTGCTCAATGAGAACTCTAATTTCTTCTTCTGTCACTTGCGGTTCTGTGGATGGTCTTATACCTAGGATTCTCAGTACTGTCTCAGTAGAAAGACTGAGCAAAGAGACAATGGGTGCGCCAAATGTAGCTAACATCCGCATGGGGATAGACACAGTCGAAGCTATGGATTCCGGATTGTTTAAAGCTAGCCGTTTTGGGACTAGTTCCCCAAGAATCAGTGTTAAATAGGTAATAATTAGAATTGCTATGCCTTGAGCTAGCTGTCCCTTGTAATTGTCTAAAAAAGGCATAAGACTTAAAATAGGCAACAGTCTTCTGGCAATGGTTTCTTCGCCAAAAGCACCAGACAAAATCGTGAGGAGTGTAATTCCAATCTGAACTGTTCCCAAGAATTGATTGGGAGAAGAAGCTAGTTCTAAGGCAAACCGCGCTTTAGCATCACCTTGGTTGGCAAGCTGTTGTAAGCGTGCCTTTCGGGATGAGACGATCGCCAGTTCAGACATGACAAACAAACCATTGGCGAGAATTAGAAGAAGAATGAATAGAATTTCGATTGTTGGGGACATTTGAATAATGCCGATACCATCGGCTACCTCTGCTTAACCTTAACCTCTTAGTATCTAGTATCCAAGGAGATATCATGAAACACTCTAAATACAGAAAAAGCAATTCATCGAGAACTATAGGTCAGTCATAAGTCAGTAAAAATAAGTCACACCGATCCGTATCTTAGCGATTGGTCAGTGGATATTGTACTAGTTTTTTATTGCTTCTACCTAAATATAAGCAAGATTGCGATCTCCATTATCATGTCACAAGGCGTACTACATTCACCTCTTCCCTTGTTGGGACTTTTAAAATGGTGAAGGTAGGTGTATTGTACTTACCTACCTTGAAAAATCATATATTTAAACACTTATGGCATTTTCTTCCATTGTGCGTGCTTTAGGGCGATCTTCGCTCACCACTGAACTTTTATCCAAGCTCAATCGGCAACAAGAATTGCTGTTAAGTGGCATTCCGCGCTTGCCTAAAGGCTTGGTAGCATCGGCATTGGCTCAAACTGAGGGACGGAATTTGTTCGTGGTTTGTGCGACTCTGGAGGAAGCCGGACGCTGGACAACACAACTCGAAGCAATGGGGTGGCAAACAGTACACTTCTACCCCACTTCTGAAGCATCCCCATATGAACCCTTCGATCCGGAAACGGAAATGACTTGGGGACAGATGCAGGTATTGGCGGATTTAGTCAATTTTGGATTGCCGATTTTAGATTTTGGATTAGAGAATGCTCTTAAAGCACAAGAGAGTGTGGTTTCCGAAGACCAAGCAAACAATCAAAATCCAAAATCCAAAATCCAAAATCCAAAATCCCAATGGGCAATTGTCGCCACTGTCGCAGCACTACAACCGCATTTGCCACCAGCATCCGCCTTTATACCCTTCTGTATCACCCTAAAACGTGGTATGGAATTTGACTTAGATAATTTCAGTGAAGAAATCACAAAGCTGGGATATGAACGAGTTCCAATGGTGGAAACAGAGGGTCAATGGAGCAGGCGAGGTGATATTGTTGACGTATTTCCCGTGTCTTCTGAGTTACCAGTACGACTGGAATGGTTCGGAGATGAAATTGAGCAACTACGAGAATTTGACCCAGCCACTCAACGTTCGGCAGCCCTTGACAAAATAGACCAGATTGTGCTGACACCCACTAGCTTTGCTCCCATTGTGACGGAAGCACTAAAAGATAGTGCTGAATTTCAAACGCTAAGCGCTCAGTTAGAAGAGAATTCAGAATTCACAACTGAGGATTCACAACTGTTGGAAGGTAGCCGTCGCTTTTTGGGCTTAGCTTTTGACAAACCAGCTTCCCTGCTAGATTATTTGCCGTTCAATACTTTAATTACTATTGATGAACCAGAACAGTGCCATGCTCATAGCGATCGCTGGGTAGAAAATGCGGAAGAACAATGGGGTATGGGGCATGGGGAATCCTCAGATCCCAGTCCCCAATCGCCAGTCCCCAATCCCCCAATCCCCAAAATTCATCGTTGGTTTGATGAATGTCTGGCTGATTTGGCAAGATTTCATAAATTAGTTTTATCGGAACTGGTAGAAGAAGGCTCTGGGATTATCAATCTTGCCAGTCGCAGAGTACCGGTCACGCCACACCAATTTGCTAAAATCGCGGAGACACTGCGACAAGAACGCGAGCGCAAGTTCTCTATTTGGCTGCTTTCCGCCCAGCCTTCCCGTTCGGTCTCCCTATTACAAGAACACGACTGTCCCGCACAGTTTATTCCCAACCCCCGCGACTACCAAGCCATTGACAAGTTACAGATCAATCACACACCTGTTGCTCTTAAGTATTCGGGGCTGGCTGAATTAGAAGGATTTATTCTTCCGACTTTTCGCATAGTTGTTGTCACTGACCGCGAATTCTACGGTCAACACACTCTTGCGACTCCCAGTTATGTTCGCAAGCGGCGAAAAGCTGCTTCAAAACAAGTCGATCCCAACAAACTACGTCCGGGAGATTTTGTTGTTCATAAAAACCATGGGGTCGGTAAATTCCTCAAATTAGAGAGTTTGACACTGAATGAGGAAACACGCGAATATTTGGTAGTGCAGTACGCTGACGGTTTGTTAAGAGTCGCAGCCGACCAAGTTGGTGTTTTGTCACGGTTGCGTACAACAAGCGATAAGCCACCAGAACTGAATAAAATGACTGGTAAGGCTTGGGAAAATACGAAGAACAAAGTCCGCAAAGCTATCAAAAAATTGGCAGTGGACTTGTTGAAATTGTACGCAGCGCGATCGCAACAGACAGGATATGCTTATCCATTAGATACGCCTTGGCAGGAGGAAATGGAAGACTCTTTCCCCTACCAACCCACTACCGACCAGCTGAAAGCGACACAAGATGTCAAACGGGATATGGAAAGCGAACGACCAATGGATCGATTGGTCTGTGGAGATGTTGGTTTTGGTAAAACAGAAGTGGCAATTCGGGCAATTTTCAAAGCCGTTACCGCTGCAGGAAAACAAGTAGCATTGCTTGCACCGACGACCATCCTGACTCAGCAACACTACCATACTCTCAAAGAACGGTTTGCACCTTATCCTATTAACGTAGGTTTACTGAACCGTTTCCGCACTGCTGAAGAACGTCGCGATATTTTGAAACGATTGGCAACTGGTGAATTAGACGTGGTTGTTGGAACACACCAACTTTTAGGAAAGGGCGTTGCTTTCCGCGACTTGGGACTGTTAGTGGTCGATGAAGAACAGCGCTTTGGGGTAAACCAAAAGGAGAAAATCAAATCACTCAAAACCCAAGTTGACGTGTTAACCCTCTCTGCAACACCTATTCCCCGCACTCTGTATATGTCCCTATCGGGAATTCGGGAAATGAGTTTGATTACAACGCCTCCCCCATCCCGGCGACCGATTCAAACTCACCTTTCTCCCATGAACCCAGAAAGTGTCCGCAGTGCTATTCGTCAAGAACTTGACCGAGGCGGACAGGTGTTTTACGTAGTTCCACGAGTTGAGGGAATTGAGGAAATAGCAGGAAGTTTGCGCGAAATGATACCGGGAGCGAGAGTTGCTATTGCCCACGGTCAAATGGAAGAAAGTGACTTAGAATCAACCATGCTTTCTTTTAGCAATGCCGAAGCAGATATTCTGGTTTGTACAACCATTATTGAATCGGGTTTGGATATCCCGCGAGTCAATACTATTTTGATTGAAGATGCTCATCGCTTCGGGTTATCACAGCTTTACCAATTACGGGGTCGTGTTGGTCGTGCGGGAATTCAGGCTCATGCATGGTTATTTTATCCCAGGCAGAAAACATTATCTGATGCCGCTCGTCAAAGGTTGCGAGCCATACAGGAATTTGCTCAATTGGGTTCTGGTTATCAGTTAGCAATGCGCGACATGGAAATTCGCGGTGTAGGTAACTTGCTAGGTGCAGAACAATCGGGACAAATGGAAGCAATTGGTTTTGATTTGTATATGGAAATGCTAGAAGAAGCAATCCGTGAAATCAGAGGTCAAGAAATTCCTAAAGTTGACGATACGCAAATTGACCTCAACCTCACTGCGTTTATTCCTGCAGATTACATAACCGATCTAGACCAAAAGATGAGTGCTTACCGTGCAGTTGCATCGGCAAAAAATCAAGAAGAGTTGATGCAAATTGCTGCTGAATGGAGCGATCGATTTGGAGCAGTTCCTACTCCAGCAACTCAGTTATTGCGAGTGATGGAATTGAAACAATTAGCGAAAAACTTAGGGTTTAGCCGTATTAAACCAGAAAATAAACAGCATATTGTTTTAGAAACACAAATGGAAGAACCCGGTTGGAATTTATTAGCCGATAATTTGCCAGAAAACCTAAGAACGAGATTTGTCTATTCTCCTGGAAAAGTCACAGTACGCGGACTGGCAGTTGTTAAGGCAGATCAACAATTGCAAATGTTGATTGATTCTTTAAATAAGATGCAGGGTGCAGTTCCAGAAGTGGCTATTGTGTAAAAATCCGTTGGTACGTAGGTTGGGTTGAGGAACGAAACCCAACATTTACGCGTAAAAATCCGTTATATCATGTCCGCTTATATACCCTAAATAAAACTCACGCAAAGACGCAAAGGCGCTAAGAAATGAAGAAATTTTTATTATGGTTATGCTAACGGACATTATATTAGTAGGTAGGTTGGGTTGAGGAACGAAACCCAACATTTACGCGTAAAAAGCCATTGGTAGGTAGGTTGGGTTGAGGAACGAAACCCAACATTTACAGGCATTTATTAAGTTCCTCCAGGGCGATCCCAACCCACAAAAATTTTTATCCGAGTAGTATTGAGAAGGGAGTAATTGCGTCTTTACTCTGGCAAATTTCTAATATCAAATAAACACAGATTAGCAAAATGGTAGAATTAATTAAGTGAAAGTAGATCCCATCTGTATTCAAAACTTCAAGCAATTTGATAGGCTAAAAGTCTCATTTAAAAACAAAACCTTAGAAGAGGTAAGCGATCGCTTCCTGATTTTAGGCGACAATGGTAGTGGTAAAACAACTCTCTTACAAGCAGTTGCCCTACCTCTAGCTCTTGCAACTGGACGTAGTCGGAATATAGCTGATTTTGATTGGACGGGATTTTTGCTGGGACTCACCTAAGGATTACCTAATTAAATGAACCGCATTTTGGAGCCAGTGCGTTGCTCTGGTTCCCAGAGTTATAGCAACTGACGTCGCAAAGGACACGAAGAAAGAGAAAAAGAAGATAGGTAATATTATAGTGGGAAGGGAGTAATTGCGTCTTTACTCTTGAAAATTTCTAACATCAAATAAAGACAGGCATACAAAATGGGAGAATTAGTCAGGTGAAAGTTGAGTCCATCTGTATTCAAAACTTCAAGCAGTTTGATAGGCTAGAAGTCTCATTTAAAAACAAAACCTTAGAAGAGGTAAGCGATCGCTTCCTGATTTTAGGCGACAATGGTAGTGGTAAAACAACTCTCTTACAAGCAGTTGCCCTACCTTTAGCTCTTGCAACTGGACGTATTCGGAATATTGCTGATTTTGATTGGACGGGGTTTTTGCCGGGACGATACTGGCGATGGGGGACACCACGGATTGAGTTAGAGGTTTCTTTTGAAGAAAAAGAATTGCTTGCTACCCGTGAAATAGCAAGGAAATGGTACGAAGCTCAGCCGCTTGAACGCAAGTCAGACTCAAAAGAATTTGTTGAACCAGGTAACAGCCCTCTTGTTCGAGTCATTCTTGATGGAGATTTTTGTAAAATTGGAAACTCTAAGGCTGAATCAGAGCAGTTTCGGGGTCGATACTATGCTCAGTGGTTTATTAATAAAGGGGATCAATCTGTCCGTTCTTTGTTTTCTCAATTGCCAGGAGTTTTCTGGTTCGATCAATTTCGCAATCTTGGTTCAAATTCTAATCAGGAATCTGTAGGAGATAGTATAAAAGAGCGTAGTACTGGTATTTCTTTTGAATTTGGTGTAGGTCGTTTGCGTCAGTTTTTAGTTGATTGGAGACGCCGACAAGAATCTGGCAGAAATTATTCAGTAGATTATTTGGGTCAATTAGAAACTCTTTACCAAAAAATCTTTCCCAATCGTTCCTTTTGGGGACTAGAAAATCTCCCTAGTCCTGATTCGCCTACAGAAGAAACTACATATTTTCTCATAGATGATGGACATCGAAGATACGACATTGTAGAAATGTCAGCAGGAGAGCAAACTGTTTTTCTTTTCCTCTATGAATTTGTTAGGCAGCAAATTGCTTATTCGGTTGTACTTATTGATGAAATCGAATTCAATTTACATCCATCAGCAGCACAATTTCTAGTTAGTCAGCTTAACAAAATTGCTCCCACCTGTCAATTTATCTTCACCACTCACTCTAAAGCAGTTAGTGATGTAGTGAGTGAAAGCGACACTTATCGTCTGTTAGGAGGGGCATTGTGCCTGTAAATGTTCTGTATTGTGAGGGAAATTATAAAAGTATTGATATACAGATAATTCGGGAAATATTACCAAAAAATTGTGAGATTCGACCGATTGGTGGAAAACAGCTTTTCGTATCAAGTATTCTAGGAGATCGTGCAATTAATCCAAATTTGGCTGGTCTTTTAGATCGTGATTTTGACTGTCAAAATATGACTCTTAAACGAAGCCCTTGTCCAATCTTTACAAGCAATAATATACAAGTAGGTTGGTCTTGGGAAAGAAAAGAAATTGAGAACTATTTGCTCGACCCAGAAGTGGTTCAACGAGCTTTGGAACGTAAAGCACCACCAATTAATGAGTATCAATCTGCTCTTATGGAAGCAGCAAAATCTATTTCAAACTATACAGCAGCTAGAACTGCTTTGTCATGTTACGGCTTCAAGAATTTTTGGGGAGAGAAAGTTAGTAATACATCACATTGTTTTCCCCGAAGACTGGGTAGAGAAGCTTGCGAGCAGAACATACAGACAATTGTTCAACAATTAAGAGGCGATCGTATAGTTACACCAGAAAATGTTTTAGATAAATTTAGACGATTAGTTCCACTTTTTCAACCTGGGGGCAATAGATTTGAAAACTTTCTAACTTTCTTTGCAGGCAAAGATTTGCTATGTATTATGACTGAAAAGCTTAGGGTATTTGGATTTGAATCTAGTAATTCTCAAATTAGTCCAAGAGATGTGTTTTTAGAACGAATCATCAAAGGTATGGAAAGGAAACAAGAAGTTTGGATTTGGCTGGAAGAGTGGCGGATGTTACGTGAACTGATTATTAACACAGATTTTTCAACTACCTCACCCACCTAAGGACTTCCAAATAAAAAATCTCCTAAAATTTCTTGTGGTGCGGTGCTCACAGCCCGCCACCAGTCTTAGGACGGGCGGGAACGTCCGTCCCACAAGATGGATAATTTATTTCTTGGAAATCCCTAAGATTAAAGTTAATGCGACCACAATTCTTTAATATCTAGAACACTTACCCCCAATTCTGCTGTTGGTCTATCAGACGCACCTTCCCATCGTGATATTCGGGCTTGTAATGTACGGAAATAGGTGTACCTAGAGCCATTTCTAGTGGTTGTGTTAATTCTTTACACGCTTGACCGGGAGCATTACTGACATCAACACTGAGGGTATTGTCTGCTTTAATTAAAATTTCCACATCTCCTGTTTTTCCAGGAGCAGCAACGGAATTGACTGTCAGCAGCAGCCGCAGGTTGCCTGCGGCATCTTCTTGTCGTTGAGCCAATTCCATAAAGTTGCGGTGTAACTCAGACAGGACAATCTCTTCAACCCGTTGACGGGCTGCTGCCCATTCTTGGGCGTTCGCTTGCAGCTGTGCCTGAAAGTGAACTGCATTGGCTTGCATCTGTAACGCATTGGCTTGCATCTGTGCTGCTAAGCGATCGCGCATCATGGGACGGAGATGGGCAATGCTGTAAGTAGAAACGTGAGACATATTATTGACTCCAAAAAAAGCTCTTGATGAGAAATTTTGCCAAAGAGTTTTTAGTTGAAGGTCAGGGAAAAAATCAGGAAGTAAAAGTTTTTTTGATAATCTTGATCCTTTTCCCCTTCTCCCCAACAACTGCTCCAAAAGCTAACGTTGTCTGACTTGTGCGGAAACCATAGGTGGTTGGTTTCGCAATGCTTGAATTAAGTATTTGTAGTATTCTTGGCTGAAATAATTCTGCTCGAGCAGCTGCTTTAAATTGCTTTCCATCATGCTGACTTCTTCTGGAGTCATGGCTCGCCATTGTATGTGTTTGTCAGCGTTGGTAAAGTCAGAGCGCAAGGTGCGGAACATATCGTTCTCTTGTAGCTGGTACTTCACCATCTCACCTGAAGACTTAACAACTTCATGCCCTGCCAAGATCGTAGCTTTAGAAGCATCCTGACGTTTTAGGATAACCATTGGTAGAGCAACTTTACCAGTGACTGGCAGGTTTTGTGTCTTAATCGATTCAACGGATTCAGCAAACTGCTGGCGCTTTTTTAGAAACTCAGTCAACTGGGTAGATGCCGTTTCCAGTAATTTGGCTAATTGTTGCTCGCGTGTCTGTCGAATTTGCTCAATGGTATCAAGTACTGAAGTAAGAAATCCGGTGTGCTGTTTAGAAATACGGCTCTCAACAGTTTTGTGGAAATGGGTTTCCAGGATTTCAAAAATATATTGTCCTAATCGACGAATATCTGTCTGATAACTTTGTCTCACGGTTTGATTCAGATTGTCGTACCGACGCACCACTCGCTGTGTATCTTGCACCGACTTAGAATATCGCTCGTGGAGTCGTTGGGATGCGGTACTAATGGTATCGTTTTCTTCAGCAATAGCCGCGTACTGTTCAAACAGCTTAGTTTGCGCCTCAGCTTCAATCCCTCGATTGACTTCTTGCTGTACTAGGTTAACTGCTAGCTGTACTGCCTGCATCTGTTCTACAGTTACAGCTAAACTATCCTGCATTTGGGCTACAGCCGCGTTAAACCCTTCCGCCATTTCTCGTTGGAGAACGCGGCTATCGTTATGAAACTGATCCCCCAAGCGGTCAATATCTCTGGAGAGTCTTGCCACTTCATGAGCAACTGCACTTGTGTCAACTACGATCGTTCCTTCTGACATCTTTGATTCTCCTTATAATTTGTCAATGAATTTTTGTTCGATGGAATTAGGAGTAAAGAAATATTTAGTGGCATTACGCACTTCATCTGCATAATCGCCTAATTGGCTGCGGCGAATCTGTGCTGTCTCTGCTTCTTCAGACAGTTGGTTTTCTAGCTGGCGTGTGATATTAATAATTTCGTTGGTAGTTAGTCCCTGTCCCCTACTAATGTACTGGCGCATTGCATCAGCAGTTTCCTCAGAGAGAATGCCACGTGCAATGTAGAAGTTGAGCATCATTTCAATTTGCTGCTGGGCAACTCTGGAACTACTACCCATCTTCTCCAGTTGGTCGCGCACCGGGCGAAATTCTTCAGTAAAAAGCTTTGCTTCGTCTCGCAGTAGGGTTACTTCTTGCTCTACATTGGCACGCAGTTCTGCTTCCTTCTCGCGGATAATGCGGTTGCGCTCATCGTGTTTTTCCAACCAGAGGGCATCCCAAATTGGCAGAATTAATTCATCTTTGACTTTGAGCATCCTTGCCCACTGTGCTTGTTCATCATTAAAGCTTTCGCTGCACAGTTGACAAACCCACTCTTGGCGGATTGTGTTGTATTTCAACACCGCGTTGCGCTTGTGTAAATCAATCTTAGGGTCATATTCAGGAATTTCTACAGCCATTCCCCGCATCAGTTCTTCATAAGTTTTTAGCCTGTCTTGCAGAATCGTAAAATGTTCGGCATTGAGGTCTTCCCCCTGCCGTTTTGCCTGCTTGAGGTAGCGCCGAATACTGTCTATAATGCCGCGCAGTCGCCGCAGGTCGTCGCCGCGATGAAGTGTATCAAGTCTATCGGGTGGTACTTGTGTGAGATGTTCTACGGCAACAGGCAACTGAGAGGCGCGGTATTGTTCCACCTGATGGCATTTGGGGCAGTAAAACCGTGTCAGGGGATAGTCGTAAATGCCACGAATGCTATCGAGTCCGTCACTCAAAATATTCATTAGAGAGCGATCGCGTGCTGCTTTAGCTTGAGTAACGCAGGAGTCCATTCGCTCTACAGCGTGATTCATCATTGACTCCACGTTGGTTGCTCCCACTGCCTGCGCTTGTGCTGCCTCTGCGTTTGTCTGTGTTAAACTTTGCACGGCTAGGGAAATAGTGGGGTCATCTTGTGCCAAATGCAGTTCCGGCTGACCATCTTGCAAGTAGCGGGCAAGCATCCGCAAGCTGTGTACCACATCATTATTGGCAGTAAAAGCGGGTAGCTCTGTTTGTATATCAACTGTATCGGTGAAGATTTGATTGGTGATGGATAGCACTTCGCCCATATCTGCCTCAATCCCTGTCAGTCGCGATCTCTCTTGAAGATCCGCTGCCCCAGTTCCAGGTAACAAAATGGGTAGTTCTTCTGGAATTTCCGCCAGCTTGTCGCTCAAAGCTTGCAACCGATTGATGCTATTGGGTATTTCTGGATACACCAGTGGTTGCTTGAGTCGAGTACCAGTAGCATCAACTACCAATTTCCCATCCTCGAACGGCATGACCTCAACAACATAGTGCAACTTCCCTAAATGTGACACGACTTGGGGAATTTGTCGTCGGGGAATATCCTGTTGTTCGGCTTCTAACTCCAAAATTTCTTGCTGCTGTTTTTTACGGGCGGTATATGCCCAAACACCACCACCTGCTAAACCACTCAATCCCAACGGCAAGAAAATGGAGTTTTGAAAGGAGAAGGGTAAAAGAATGGCAGAAATACCTGCCACGATCGCTCCTGATAGATATGCTTTTTTCGCCCGTAGTGCTTGCAAGTCGGATTCAACCTGCTGCGTATCTGCTTTTTGTTTAGCTATAAAGCTTTCCATTGATTGTTGATTTGCCTGGGCAAACGCCAGAGCCAAATCCATGCCATCGTTAACAGGTTTATCGTTCTGAATGATACTAGAAGGAAGTATTTTCATAAGTTGTATTTATATGTTTAGATATTTTCAAAGGTTTGACTAGCAGGAACTGCTCGCTGTTTTGCCCATGTCCGAATAGATTGCAAGTAATCTGCTTGCATATCAGCAAATCGGGGTGTGTTTATAATGATGCGTTTTAGGTCATCAAGGCGAAAAGCACGGGAGTCAAAAAAAGCTTCGTACAGTGCATTGGTGATGGCATCTTCAATTTCTGCACCAATAAATTTGTCAGACAGGTTTGCCAGTTCGTCCAAAATCTGTTCAGTTTCCTGAAAGTCCCCCCTGGCTTCAGGAGAGGTTAAACGTCGCCGCAGATGCACCTTAAAGATTTGTTTGCGCTCTTCTTTACTGGGCAAATCGACAAAGAAAATCTCGTCAAATCGACCTTTACGCAACAATTCCGGTGGTAGGCGGTCTATTTGGTTAGCAGTAGCAAAGACAAATACCAGAGCTTGTTTTTCTTGCATCCAAGTCAGAAAATTACCAAACACACGCCTGGTTGTACCACTGTCGCCTTCACCACCAGAAGCACCGCCTAACCCTTTTTCAATCTCATCCACCCAAAGAATGCACGGCGCTATGGCTTCCGCCGTTTGTAGCGCTCGCCGCATATTGGCCTCACTTTGTCCTACATAAACACCAAAAACGCTACTAATATCAAAGCGCAGTAGTGGTAACTTCCACAAGCTAGAAATTGCTTTAGCAATCAAGCTTTTACCGCAACCAGGCACACCCGTCACCATCACGCCTTTCAGTGCTGGTAAGTTGTAGCGTTTTGCCTCATCCATCCAAGTCCGGTTGCGCTTCTCCAGCCATTTTTTCAAGTTCTCTAACCCTCCCACATCTTCCAGCTTGAAGTCCGAACCGACGTATTCTAAAGCACCACTTTTCTTGAGAATTTGCTGTTTCTGTGCCAGGATAAAATCTACATCAGAAGCTTCCAAAACACCATTACTTGCCATTGCCCTTGCAAAGGTTCCTTCAGCTTCTTGCTGTGTTAAACCTAAAGCAGCTTTACATAGCTGTTGTTTGTCTTCTTCTGTTAAAAATACTTGGACTCCACCAGCACCTTTTTGCTTGAGAATCAACCTATCCAAAGCTGTGCGAATTTCCATCTGTGTAGGTGGCGGAAAATCCATCACCATCACGTCCTTTTGTAAGGACTGTGGTAGGTTAACAATAGGTGAGGTAATGACAAGTGTACGTGCTAAATTAGCATTTCGCAGCGACATACCTACTTCCCGTAGTCGTCGCACAATCCTGTCGTTGTCTGGGGTACGGTGTTGGTCATCTAGATAGATGTGGAAATCTAACAGGACGTAGAGGGAACTATTGGCAGATTTTTCAATATGGTCAAGTAGCTGATAAGGTGATAGCAATGAGGAGTCAATTTGCCCATCAGGATATTTTTTTAATCCTTGGGTGTGCGACCAAACATATAAAGGGCGATTTAGACCATTTTTCCCACTGTCAGCACAAAGGTCTTTCAACATCACCAATGCTCGTTCTTCTTCAAATGTTTGCAGGTAAATTAGTGGAAATCGGGCGCGGATAATTTCTGATAATTCTTTAGGAAAATGACACTTCATAGCAGCATATTTAATTGAATTAAGTTAGGCACGAGGAAGTAGAAAATTAGGAGGACAAGCAGCTATGTTGAGAGAAGGCAAAGAAAAAGCTGAATCTGACTTTCGGACTGACACTTCATCTCATTTGCCATTCTCCCTGTGGCAAGAGTCCTTGTAACATTTGCAAGACGGCTGCGGGTGGATCTCCAGTAAGAATAAGTTGTTCATCCTGAATCAGGATTTCAAAGTCCCGATGATAATTGTTAACTTGCGATCGCCACTGTGCATATCGTTCAGTCAAAAAGTGAATCTGCTGGTTGTATGAACCTCGCCACAGCAACGAAGCCTCTGACTCCGCCACAAATTCCCCGTCTACTAGCAAATCGCAGCAAGCAAGCAAATCTGTTTGGGGAGAACCCATGCGGGTTAACTCTGTTAAAGTCCAACCGCTGTATGCCATCACGCTTAATCCATGTTGGCGGATTTCGGCACATAAATTAGATAAAGGTTCGGCTTGGGAAAACGGTTCTCCCCCTAAAAGAGTTATCCCTTCGATAGCATCGGACTGGGTTAACTTCTCTAAAGCCTGCGCCACAGTCCACACTGTTCCGCCTTTAAACGAGAGAAAATCAGGGTTCCAACAGCCTGAACAACGCTTTGGACATCCCTGCACCCACAGTACAGCCCGACAGCCAGGACCGTTGCTGTAGCTTTCAGGGAGATAGGTTGCTACTTGAATTTGAAATGATGTACTCATCGCTAACTCATTGAGTGTTATGCCGATTTTGGATTTTAGGTGCTAGATTGTGAAAGTCAGTCATGATGAAGTTTAGTATCAAAGCTCTCCAAGTCACAGCATCTCAACGGTCATTTCCAGTAACTCTTTTTCTTCCGGTCGGAGTTTTTCTGGCCATGCTTCTCGCGCTTGTTGCTGTGAGGATTTATCTAGGTGTTCATACATCAGGAGTTCTTTCAAAAACAATTCCACTTGTCTAATTTCTCGTTCAATGGGTGCTAGGTTAAGGGCACGCTGAGCCAGGTTAAGTGCATACAAAATTCGGCCATCTTCCGTATGGTGGGGATGGATATCGGCTGGTCCCAAACACACCTGATGATAACCACACTGACCAGTAACAAAAGGTTCACAGGCAATCCCCCCTTCCTGAAAAGCACATCCCAACTGAGTTGAGCGGCATAGGGCAAGGTAACGCAGTTCGGCTGGTATTGTTTCACCATTGGGCAGCATCAGGTCTGCAAATTGAATTGGTTCTAACGAAGTGGCATAAGGTAACCAGCAACCATTGCGCCCTTTCAAAATCACTCGTCCCCCAGAGAGTGCCACAAAGTTACTGTTTTCCAGTCGTAGGGTTTCTTCTGCAAAAATGGAACCAACAATGATGGAGTTCACCAAAGACACTTCTCGCGCTCGTACATTACCAAAAATTAGTGCATTGTCCAATTTGACACTATCGCTCACTACATCACCTCGCACTACAACACTGGCTTTACTGGTGTGGCTGACGACAGTTTCTTGAATTGCTTTACCAGATTCGGTAATGGCAATTGATAGCGTTGCATTCATCCCAGAAAGAAACTTCAACGGTGGGCTTCCTGGCTGGGGATGAGAAAGGGTAATTTCTGCTGTCGCCAGCACCGGACCGATAACGGTTCCACCTCCAATATTGGTTATGTTCTGGGCAAATAATCCACCGTTGAGGTACAAAGGAGTATGTAAGACTACATTTCGTACTATCTCCGCTTGGCTAGAAGGATAAAAAGAGCCTTCCATATCTCCACTTAGTTGAACGTTATTTTTATCAATTTGTTGTCTCACTTGTCTCTCCAGCTATGTCTTAACAATGTATGAATGGTGTGCAATTAACCTATTACTCTGATGTATTCGCTACTATCGTCTTTGCCATCACCTGATGACTGCAATTCTGACTAATATAAAATGTTTGATGCTATACATATACTGATAAATCAGTCCTAAATAAAACCAATCTTATCAAAGTACATAAAGTTTCCCTTTTATGCTCCAAAACGAAATATGTGACCAACAAGAAGGAAGAGATAAAAATGCAGGCGGAATACAGTTATGAATGGAGAAAAAGACCAAATTAACCACCTATCCATTAGACCTGTAAAACTTATATGAAATCTTCCGGCTAACAAATTTCCTAAATAGGCTAAAACTGCATAAGCTATAAACACTATCAGCACCAAATTGATAAAATTTGCAGTAGCGAATATACGTCCTGAAATCAGAATATATTCAACTAAAGTACAATAAGTGTTTAAGAGTAACCAAACAATGACAGGAAATATTAATAAAAATACAAATTTCGATCTAATGTGGTAGTTGAACATTAACACACATCCTATAATTGGATAATATAGCTGCATTCCATATCCCAAAAAAACTAAAAATGTTTTTAAAATAATTACAGTGGAGTTAGGCTGATATTTAGAAATTAGAATTGAAATAATTAAGCTAATTATTAACCAGCTAGCTAAAACCAAAATTGGTAAATAAAATCTCCCTCTACCAAGCTCTAAAGAAGGATATTTACGTCGTAAAATACTTAAAATTTCTCCATTAGAAACTAAAGGTTTTTGTTTCTGTATGTCTCGTAGCGATCGCAATATTTCTCTAATTGTTTCAGCATCTACACCCTGATAAGTAATGTTATCACCAAGGTTAATTGAGCCTGTAGAATTTCCAATATTTACGGCATATTTATTACCTATTTGGATAACATCTTGATTCGTGTTACTATCAATTGCATCTCTCAAAATATGAACATCTTTTTTTGTTAATCTACCTTTAATAAGGCGTTCAAAAATTGATTTGATATTATCGGAATTTATCATCCTTTACCTCTGTTACATATGGAGTTAATTCACTACCAAAATCTAAAAAATCTAGGAAATATTCTATCTCCATATCTAAGTCCATAAAAAACCATCCACAAAGCAATAAAAAAGGGAGCGATAATTGGGTATAAGAACCAAACTATCCAATAGTTGCGAACTTCGGAAAATCGCCAACGATATTGAAATACACCTTGCAAAAATATTCCTAAAAAACCATAAATCGTGGCAGCCAAAAATAAAATAACCCAATAGTATATAAAATCAGCTAAATTTTTAATGATTAATGAGTTAGATGTTTGTGTAAATAATAAGATAATTAAGCCAAGCAAGCTGAGAATTAACCAACTTACTAAAACTTGCCATTGAAAAGGAACTCCGGGTCGATTACGAACTAAGGATTGTTGCTGTAAGTAGCGTAATGCTTCTGTATTAGATACAAAAGGTTGCTGTCGCTGCATATCTCGTAGCGATCGCAATATTTCTCTAATTGTTTCAGCATCTACACCTTGATAAGTGATATTATCCCCAAGGTTGATAGGACCTGTAGCATGACCAATACTGACAGCATATTTATTGCCTATCTGAACAACATCTGGATTAGTGTTTCTAGCAATCGAATTTCGTAAAATTTGAATGTCCGTTTCTGTGAAACTTCCTGTAGTCAAACGTTCCAAAATACCTTCTATGTCATAAGGATTTGTCATGCTAGTTTAATTGAAATGCCTATTTAACGAATGCAGACCTATTTATATATCACGATATTAATACCATAAACACAGTTGTTTTAGGGACACAAGATGATTGTGTCCCTAACAAAATATGTTTAGCCGCACAACAGTGAAATAGTATTACATACAGCTGATAAACACCCAAGTGTGATTGCTAATTTCTAGATGCTATACAAAATTCATCTAGGAAATGATTAATGATTTTTACCATAATTGTATGTATCTCCTATATTTGAAGTATCAACTTGGCCCTGATTGACAGCATACTTATTATCTTTTTGGATTACTCTTCGATCTATTTTTGTGTTTTCAGGATTAGTTTGGCGAACAGCATGAGCAATAGCATTGATGATATTTGCTACTTCTGGATTGATACTTGCCACAGTTTCTAAATCTTTGCTAACATCCACGGCTTGCTGTGTATCTTGTACTCTCTGGAGAGCACTTGCGATGTGCGGATGTTTGTCCAAAAGCAGTCGCATCAATTGACCACCTTTTTCCACTACTAACTTGTCTACAATGACTTCGCCTGTTCTTTCAAAGCCTTTGGTGATGACCAGAGTAGCAATTGCTGCTGCTGTCAGTGATGCCAGTTCCATAAAATGTACATCCTCTCTATTATTTTTGTATCATTTGATGCCATAAACAATCACAATTTTTGATGCGCCCTGGGATCGACGTTTA
The DNA here is from genome assembly GCF_009725235.1 of Scytonema sp. UIC 10036. The sequence goes on along the minus strand of NZ_WJFC01000063.1, from coordinate 29,347 downwards.
TGGCTACGATCAAACGCTCATTGATGCTGCTTTATATGACGACGAGTTTGTCAATTACCTCAAAGTCTGAAAAAATTCCAAGAACAGTAACTGGAAACATCGCTTTTAGGTTAGCGATCGCTTAATCTTACAATTATCATTCTCTTGTCCACTGGAACCTCCAATTTAATCTTTTTTTTATACTTTATTATTCTTTGATTCCAGCAATATTTCGATTGACAAAATTAATATTATCCTATATTATGCTGAGGTGTCAACCGCTGAATAGTGTAAGTGTTAATTTTCTCACTTTTATTTATATATGCTACTCAAAGTCTGACTTAACGATCTGTTGCTATTTAACCGAAATGTGTATAGCCTATAACGATCAACCCCTGCTTACGCCCTTATTTGCTTTTGTCTTCTAGCGTCACTACAGGCAGCAAGACTAGTCAGTAAGAGCGCAAATACTGTACTTGGTTCAGGTATTTTTTCTGGGGAAGGTGTCGGTATCGGAGTTGGTTGCACTACTGAATTATTTTCGGAAAGCCTATCGGCAAAAGTATACCCAAATTCCCTTTGAATTTGTTGAGCAAAAGCGTCGGAAAAGATTGTTGCTGTATTTAGGTAGGTTACTTCCGTCAATTCATTACTACCAACCTCCACCGACCAGGAAAAACCACCAAGAATGTCGTAAGTCTTATCCCCAAAGTCAGCAACGAGAAATGTTGCGAAATCGACTTTAGTGCCTGCAGAATCGCTGGGAAAGTCTTCAAATACGAGGGTTGATCCCTCATAGCTGGTGCTTAGCAGAAAACCAGAACCCCAATCCCTAGTATTGGTAGGTGGAGGAGATACTTCATCCCAGTGCCAAGGTATATCATCTGACCAGTGGGTGCTATACCCATTTTTGGGAAAATCGATGTATGGTGCAGCGAGTAGGTTGCCATTAGCATCCGACAGGGGATTGTTATCACTTGTGATGATTTGAAACCAGTTGAAGTGATCCACCCCAAGGAATGTCTCTAGTTCTTCTAGGGTCGCTGTCTTATCATTGTTGTTCGGTTGAGTGACCTCGAAACCTCCTGTAAGCCCCTCATTATTCACCTGCTCGCTAAATTTGTCAACCTCAACTCCTATCTTACCGATGTTTCGTTATTGACTCGATTAATAGGGGCGATCGCTGCAAAAGCTGCCGTATTCAATAAGGCGTCTAGTAAAATAGCCAGACTAAAGGTCGAGAAAGGCTTGGTGCTAAATTTCCGCAGATTGTTTTTCATTGAATTCCTATTTTTTCTAGATATGCATAATAAACACCAAAGTTATTTCGCTTATTTTCTTCTGAAGAAGTTAACTTTAGTATTGCTTTTTACTCGTTATTTAAAAATAAAAAAAAGCTAATATATAAACAGTGTTTTTCAGCCATTTGAGGGATAAATTAACATATTTGTCTGGCGCTGTAAATTTATTTACTAACAATAATTATAGCGGTTTTCACTTGAATGCAGTACAGATTTACCCGCGTTTGTCTGCTACAGGCTGCGGTTCATAACTTTTTTATGTATTGCACCCAATTGAAAACTGCTATATTCGTTTTGCTATCTCTAGAGAGTAAACGCAAGCTTTCGGATATATCTGCTATTTAAAATTCCGACTTGATGTGGGGTGTCAATCTCATTGAGCGGCAATCAAAATTTCTTTGACACAGGTTAGCGCTGATTCCAAAGCACCTTGTATCCAAGCATGATCTGTTGAAGCGTGTTCTCCAGCAAAATAAATGCGACCTTCAGGTGCAATGACATCTTTGTATAAACTTGTCTGCTGATAAGGCGACAAGAATGTGAATGCTCCACCACTCCAAGGGTGGTTGTCCCAAGACCAACTTACCATTTTGTCTAACACTCCATTCTGATTAATCTGAGGATGGATTTTGCTCAGCCACTGCTGAGTTTGGGAGTGTCGTTCCTGAGGAGGTAAATCCCCCAAACGGCGTGCCTGACTTCCCCAAGTATAAGAAGCCAACATCACGGCTGGACTAGCTGAAATGTTGGGGTCTTTAGCCTGTGCATTGTCTGAAGGATAGTAGGTAGTAGAAATTGGCAAATCACTAAACGAACCACCGCCATAGATGCCATCGTCTGTTTCCCAGAAACGACGGTTTGCGATCGCGAGCACTTTTGTCGAAGAATCATACGTCAAATCGCGAATAGCTCTTTTCTTAGCTCCAGAAAAAGGAGTCTCAAGCCGCGCTAGCACGGGAAAGGGAATCGTACAGATTACAAAATCTCCCTCTTCCGATTTGGTTTGACCATCTTCGACATAAATTGCTGTTGCTTTGTTTCCTGCGTCATCCCGTTCTATGGCGATGACTTCGCAGCCCAATTTTGGTTGAGACTTGAGTTTAGCTGCTAGTGCTTTGGGTAAAACGTCTGAACCGCCAACAATCTCTTCTAAGTTGGAATAATTTCCTGCATCACGTATGTGACCAAGGGCAGAGAAGTACATTTCCGAACCTAGTAAGCCGTAAGCTGCTGACAACATCTCAATAGCATCAGTTGAGAGTCCTGCGGCACGGCATAATTGCATCAATGATTTTTCATCCAACTCGCGCACAGCAGCGCTTTGAATTGACGTAGCAAATATCTCTTCTTTTTCTTTTTCGCTGAGGTTGTTGACATAACTATCAACAGCTGTAGCCCAAACATCATCAGGGGTCAACTGCTTCTCATTACCCTTGAGTTCATAGATGGAACTAAGCCGTGTCACCTCTGCGACTCGCAAGCGCTCACCTCGCATATAGTAATATCCATTGGGATTGCCACTCACAAAGTTACGCAGTTGCAAACCACATTCTTTGATGTAATGATGCGTTAAATCATGGCTTTTTGGAATTCGCATTGCGCCCGCTTCCCCATACAAACCATCTTCAAATCGTAAAGTGCGAACGCGACCCCCAATATGACTGCGATCGGCTTCCAGAATGACGCAGGTATGCCCGCGTTTTTCTAATTCACAAGCAGCACAAAGTCCAGCCATCCCTGCTCCCAAAATCACAACCTTTAATGGTCTGCCTGACTGGGGAAGGTTATCTAGGTCACTTAAAATTCCCTTGGACTTGCTCGCTGCCTTACTCTTGGCTTTAGTTAAACTTTTTAATTCTGGGTAAATATTAAATTCATTTAAGATTTTTTGATATTTAAATTTTTCTGAAGCTGTTGCTCTACTTAAATCTCTTACTTGACTTAATCCTGAAGTTAATGTAACTCCTCCTGCTAAACCAAGACTGCGTAAAAACCAACGACGGTTGAAGGAAAAAAATTTGTTTGGTTGACTCATAATTAATAGTAAAAGGACTTGATATTTGACTCAATTAATCCATGACTCTCTTTCCGCTCTAAAATTACCGAATTTTGTAGGCGGGGCTATGCCACACATTTGCTGTTGTGCGGCACAGTCCTACCTACGTGTTTAGGGAATCCTTATAGAGCCACAATCAATACTGGGCGATTATTTCCTCAAGAGTTTGTGGTAGAGCAAAGATACAAGCTTAAACTAAAAATGGAAATTATCATCAGTTGCTCTACAGTAAATATACAGAGGTTTGATTGCGATCGCAAGTTTTTTTTGCTTTATATTTTAAGTAATAAATACATAATCTGAAACAATGGCTGTAACCTGCTGTACAACTTAATTTAAACCTGGTAATTACTGAGTACAGGATTGAAAGTTAACTAATTCGTTACTGACTTATGACTGAGTTGCTGGTAGAATCTTACGAATGTATAGTGATGTGAGAGCAAAATACTGGTGACGATATCATAACTTTGCACTTTCAAGCAATGTCATGATTAGACTTTAGTGAGAATGGACATGAGAGTGATTGGAACGCTCATAATGTTGGCTTCAGTTTTTGTATCTGTTCTATCAATATCCTATTTGATAGGTAAAAATTTACCGTGTCCAGTTTCCCGATTTCTTTGAGAAGTCAGGGATCTGACTTTTCATAAATAATTTAGGCTGGCTATAGCAACTTTTATTTATTAGATAGAGGATATATTGTTTATGTAAAGTTAAATTAGATGATAAATCTAGAACAGTTCGGTAACGCGAACTGAGAGACATGACAGCTATTCTACCTATTGCTCAACAAACAGAGCCATTTTATCCCAGTGCTGATGGAGAACCCGTGGCAGAGACCTACGACCACCTATATTCTTTATTAACAACCCTAGAAGTACTCCGACAGTATTTAGCGCCACGTCAAGCAACTGTACTGGGAAATCAATTTCTCTACTACGCTCAAGGTTTTCCCAAGCTACGAATCGCACCAGATGTGATGGTGATTTTTGATGTGCCACCCGGTGGTCGCGATAATTATAAGATATGGGTAGAGGGTCAGGTACCGAGTGTAATTTTTGAAATGACCTCACCAGGAACAAAAGACACTGACAAAATTTTGAAAAAAACATTATACGAACAGCTTGGTGTGAAGGAGTACTGGTTATTCGATCCCAAAGGCGAGTGGATAGAAGAAAAACTACGGGGATATCGCCTGCGAGGGGAAATTTACGAATTGATTGAGGATAGCCGTAGCGAACCATTACAGTTACGCTTGCTTGTAGAAGAAAAGCTTATCGGTTTTTATCGTGAGGATACAGGGGAAAAGTTACTGTTACCTGATGAGCTGGCTTCTGCGTTACATGAGGAAGTCATAGCAAGACAGCAAGCGGAGGAACGCGCCGAACAGGAACGTCAACGCGCCGAACAGGAACGTCAACGCGCCGAACAGGCAGAATTACAGGTACAACAGTTAAAGGAGCAATTGCGCTCTTTAGGTGTCGATCCCAATACTTTGCCGTAGGAGCAAATTTTCATAAGAAAATGAATACCTTAGGAGAGGCTCCGCCCTAGTGTGCGACTAGCGATCGCTCGGCGGAGCAGAGCGATCTGCATTCCCAGCTAAAAGCTGGGAACGAGAGGGAGAGGACGGTGGGGGGTGTTAACCCTCATTCGCGACTCATGGTAATAAAATCGCTCTCTCCAATCCAGCCGGAATTGACACCACTTAAAGTAACCAAGACCTCATTTGTAGAGGTTATGCGAATGGAAGTACCAACACTGCTGTTAGTCACAGTCAAAGCCCCATAAGTTAATCCCTTGGATAAACCGAGTTTATCAACACCATCTTCATAGCCGTAGATAATATCAGTACCCTGACCAGAGGCGAGAACATAAGTATCTGCACCGCCACCACCATTGAGGTTGTCGTTACCCGCACCGCCATTGAGAACGTCATTACCCATACCACTGTAGAGCCGATCGCTACCACTACCTCCTTTCAGGATATCGTTACCTGTACCGCCACTGAGGGATACAGTACCGAGGGTGAAACTTGAAGCGTCTATGGTGTAACCGCTATTACCAGTGTATAAATTGACCTGTTCAATGCTTTTGAGAGTATCATTCCCAGGGCCAACAAGCTGTGTATTTGTGAGCAGGATATTACCATCAACAACTTCACTTAGAGTATCAACACCATCACCACCATCTAGGAAATCGTTGCCTTTACCACCAATAAAAAGGTCGTTACCAGCTCCACCGATAAGCATATCGTTGCCATTGTTTACAGATGTGTGGTCATTGCCAGTCCCGCCGGATAAAATATCATCGCCTTCGCCACCATAGAGAGTATCATCTCCATCTTGCCCTGATAAAACGTCATTGCGACTTCCACCAGTCAGGATATCATTACCTGCACCGCCGTTTAAATAAACTGTGCCTGAGGTAAAACCTGAAGCATCTATAGTATTGTTACTATTTCCACCAGTCAGTTTTGCCCCTTCAATATTAATCAAAGTATCAGTACCTAGACCAGTCAATCGTGTGTTCGTTAGAGAGAAGTTGACATCTGCTGATTCATTAACATCATCGTTGCCATCACCACCGTCAAGGATATCATTCCCTTCACCACCGTATAGGTTATCGAAGTCTGCACCGCCGTAGAGAGTATCATCTCCTCCAGCGCCGTACAGGGTATCGTATCCTTCGTAGCCAAAAATTATGTCATTGTCTGCAGTTCCCGTAATATTATTATGACTTGATGTGCCATTTAGGATATTGGCGGGGGTACTGCGTTTAATTGTGACAGATTGTGTGGCACTGTTAATGATGCCGTCACTCACAGCAATTTGCAATTGGAAGTTAGAGTTGTTATCAAAGTTAAGGTCGTTGCTGTCGTTGACTGCGATTTCTCCAGTAGTTGGTTTGATAGTAAAAGCGGCTTTCCCATTACCGTTCTTGTCCAAATTGCCACTGATGATTCTCCAGTTGGATAAGCTGGTATTATCCAAGTCAGTGGCTACTACAGTACCGACAACTGTTCCGATTGCTGCGTTTTTATTGACACTAAATGTTTGATTGGGTGCGATCGCAGGCGTATCGTTGACGGCTGTTACATAAACAGTCTTGCTTACAGTAGCACTCGTTCCACCATCACCATCAGTCAGAACAAAGCTGACAGTGCGTGGAGTTGTAGTGGGGCTGTCTGAGACATTGGCGAAGGTGATATTGGCAAGGAGTGCTTGTACAGCAATTGGAGTAGCCTTGTCATTCAATGCGATCGCAAGGGGTTCCGTACCTATCCCACCCGTGAAACTACCAATTTCAACCGTATTGTAAATGACTGTATTTCCAGAAATCCCAATTTGATTTGCGCCTGTCCCTTGGTGACGGATAGCAAGACGGTCATTTGTTGTGCCATTATGACTGAAACCAACTGTGAGCTTACCATTGGCAAAGTTTAAAGAGTCAGGATCTGTGACAGTCGCAGTGGGGGCTATAAGTATTGCTGGAGCATTTTCCGTGTAGTAATAGTAAGTTCCTGGCAAACTCATAACCGGAGCATCGCTGACACCAACTTTTAAGGTGACTGTGGCAATATTGCTAGAATCAGCAATACTGTCGTTGGCTTTGTATTTAAAGGTATCAATCCCTTTAAAGCCAAGATTGGGTGTGTAACTAAAAGAACCATCCGAATCAAAGACAAGCTTACCATTAGCAGGACCGGAAACTAAAGTTGCTTTAAGATTGGTCTTTTCGCTATCAGTGTCATTAGTCAAAACCCCAGGAAGCAAATGAGAAGATGTGGCACGGTATTGTATGCGACCGCGCAAACTTTCTGAGGCGGGATCGCTGTCGCCATTTGCACGGAAACTGGCATCAAAGCTCACAATTTCGCTACCAAAACCGTAAACAACTTGGTTGACAGTAAACTCTCCGGTTAATTGGCTGTATGCTCGCCCCATACCTGAGACGTTAAGACTCGGTATTGTAGGTTGGGAAGGATAACGCATTGCACCCGTATAAGTACCAGGTGATAGCATCTGTTTATTTGGGGCGGTAAAGTCGAGAGACCAAGACTCACCATAATTTAGACCGTTAAAGCTAATGCTGACACCATTGTTAGAATTGCGTGCAGCGTTAAAAGTTCCATCAGCAAAAGCATAGTTGAAGTAATCGCTTTGACCAATATAGTTACCGCGATCGCTATCTATAATCAGAGATGTTGTCGCCGCCGCCGTCACCAAGGAGGTATTCTCCGACACCATATAAGTGTCATTCATCACGACTGGTAACACATTTGAACTCACAGCTTTACTTGTTACCCTAATATCATCAATGCCAATCCATTCATCATCACCAACAGCATCCGTTGTGATGAAGCGAACTTGTACTTGCGATCGATTGTTCGCTTCAGTTGGCAATACAACACTCATGCGGAGATCGCGAGTATCAGAGGAAGACAAAGTGGCGGCAGAATTGGATGCATCCGCTACAAAAGTTGTTGGCAAGTTTGTAAAGTTACCTGTATCGCCAATACGGTATTGCACAATCACAGGTTGGATCGCATTGCGAATTGAGCTATCGATATCCCGAAGCGTGTAATTGAGTCGGATATTCTGACGATTTGTGGCGTCTAAATAAAGTACCAAGTGTGGAGCATTGGCTGTTGATGAAGCCCTTAAAGCAACGGTGGGATTGCTTAACGCAAATTCTGCAATACCACTAGCAAGAAAAGTACTTGGATTGGTCTGATTTGCATGAACATTGATAGTTGTCGCCGCGCCATGACTGAGAACAGATTGGGGATCGATACCTGAGTGACTCACCAACCCATCACCTTGGAAACCTCTGATGCTAGGAATACGACTCCAATCATCATGAGTGGTGATGAGAGTGCTATTCGACCAATCTTGGCTGAGGTCGCTTGTTGCTAATTTATGGTAAACCACGTTTAACGGTGTTGCACCGCTATTGCTAGGTCCGAAGAAGCGTGCGACTGCAAAGTCATTGTTGGTAGCTCCTGTAGCATCAATCTTGCGAGAAGTTCCTACAACAACAATCTTGCGATCCGATTGAGCAGCAAGACTAAAAGCTGTATCACTCGTACTGGTGAGAGATGCGATCGCTTTACCACCATTGCCAAAACTGGTATCCAAGCTGCCATCAGGGTTGTAGGCAGCTAAGGCAAAGTCACCTGTATATAGTTCGCTACCATTAAAGAAAGAACCTCCCACCACAATCTTATCATCCGACAGAATCGCCATACTCTTGATACTGCTGACAGTACCACCCATATCTGTAATAACTTTGCCCCCATTGCCAAAGCTAGTGTCCAAACTCCCATTGGAGTTGTAACGTGTCAGGGCAAACTTAGAGTTAGATTGTCCTGCGACAACAATCTTGCCATTGGACTGCATAGCAACGTCGTAAGCCAACTCATTACTGCTGCCCAAGTCAGTAATGACCTTACCACCAACGCCAAAACTTGTATCTAAGCTACCATTAGGATTGTAGCGAACTAAGGCAAAGTCGGAGTTAGTGTCATTATCAACACCTCCAGCAACAAGAATCCTCCCGTCTGGTTGAATCACAACACTGTGGGATACTTCAGAGCCATTGCTAATAGCAGTGATGACTTTGCCACCATTCCCAAAACCAGTATCTAAGCTGCCATTGATGTTGTAACGTGTGAGAGCAATATCATAGTTGCTGCCATTATAAGTAGCTCCTGCAACCACAATTTTGCCATCTGGCTGTAACGCAACAGTGTAGCCCTCATCAGTACTATAGTCTGTGCGCGTGATGGGCGTCATCACTTTGCCGCCACTACCAAAACTAGTATCTGGCGTGCCATTGGCATTGTAACGTGCTACAACAAAGTCATCGATCGTCAAAGAATTGTTACTGTAGGCAGCACCTGCAACCACAATTTTGCCATCGGGTTGAATAATAACGCTACTTTCTTTCGTGTTGCTGCGGTTGATAGGAGTTATGACTTTACCGAGGTTCCCAAAACTGGTATCCAGATTGCCGTCAGCGTTGTAGCGTGTTAGGGCAAATTCCCAGCCAAAGGTACTACTGTTGTCAGTATACCCAAGTACCACAATCTTGCCATCTGGTTGAATTGCTACGCTTCTTGCACCATCGGAGTTGCTACCCAAATCGGTCAAGACTTTCCCGCCATTACCAAAGCTAGGATCGAAGTCGCCGGGTTTTAAAGCAAGCTTCACAGTCACAGTTTCACTAGCACTGGTGTTAGTACCATCGCTAACGTTAATTTGTAAATTTATACTGGGGTTAGTTTGGGGGTTGAGGTCGTCAATGTCATTAATAACAATCTCTCCAGTACTGTTATTTATGCTAAAGGCACCTTTGCTGTCATTATCGCGGTCAATGTTACCCCCTGCGATCGCCCAATTGGAGAAGGTGGTTCCATCCAAGTCAGTGGCTACCACAGCGCCGATAGCTGTTCCTTGAAAAAGGTTTTCTTTGACATAGAAACTTTGATTGGGCGTAATGACAGGCGTATCATTGACAGCAGTGATGTTAACAGTTGTAGTCACAGTGTTACTGGTTGCACCTTTATCATCCGTTAGAACAAAGCTGATAGTCCGTGGAGTCGTGGAGGGATTGTCTGAGACATTGGCAAAAGTAATGTTGTTAAGCAATCCATGTACTGCTACTTGGGAGGCGTTGGCGTTGAAGGTAACTTCCAAGGGAACAACACTATTACCTGTACTAAAAGTACCAATTTCCTGTGCATTATAAAAAACAGTATTTCCAGAGATGCCAATTAAACCCGTTCCTGTACCTTGGTGTTTGATGCTAAGGCGATCGCTAGTCGTACCGCCACTACTGATGCTGACAATCAGTTTGCCCATGTTAAAGTTGGGTGAATCTGGATCTGCCACCTTTGAATTGGGAGCTATGAATACGGGTGGTGCATTTTCAACGTAAGTGGAATTGCCTGACAAAGTTATAACAGGAGCATCGTTGATGGCGGTGATGTTAACCGTCTTGCTGACAGTAGCACTCGTTGCGCCGTCACCGTCAGTCAGGACAAAGCTGACAGTCCGTGGAGTCGTGGAAGGATTCTCTGAGATATTGGCAAAGGTAATGTTGCGAATCAATGCTTGAACGGCTGCTAGAGTTGCGTTGCTGTTAAAGGCGATCGCCAGAGGAATATTGCTAGTTCCTCCTGTAAAAGTACCAATTGCTGTTGTGCTATAGAAAACAGTATTTCCAGAGACACCAATCAAACCCGTACCTGTACCTTGGTGTTTGATGGCAAGGCGATCGTCAACGGTTCCGCCACTACTGATACTAACAGTCAGTTTGCCTGTATCAAAGTCAGAAGAGCCGTTGTCTGTGACAGTAGCATCATCAGCAATGTTGATAGGAGAAATGTTTTCTATGTATGAGGCGGGGCTTGTTCCCACCTTTAAGCTCGGTGCTAAATTGCCAACTTTTAAGGTGACTGTTGCAATATCAGAACTAGCAATGCCATCGCTAGCGCGGTAGGTAAAGGTATCAATACCATTGAACCCAGAATTGGGAGTGTAATGAAAGGAACCGTCAGGGTTGAAAATTAAGCTACCTTTGCTTGGACCAGAAACTAAAGTGGCTCTCAGTGTGCTTTTCTCACTGTCGGTGTCATTTGTTAAAACACCAGGAAGACTATTATCGTTTGTAGCACGGTATTGTATGCGACCTTTGAACGCTTCGTTAGCAGGGTCACCATCACCATATTCTAAGAAATTGGCATCAAAGCTGATAATCTCACTGTCAGAACTGTAAACAATTTGGTTGACGGTAAATTGACCCGTGAGGGTGTTGTAGCCGCGCCCATCTCCACCGACATCTAAACCGGGCTGGTTGCTGCTTTGGAATGGAAAGCGTGTTGCACCAGTATAGGTTGTACCTGCTGTCAGTGGTGCGTTAAGTGCTGCAGCAAACTCCAAGTGCCACCACGTACCACTACTGTCTGTGTCAGAATAATTAATTCGGACAGCATTGTTGCTAGAAGTATTTGTTGGGTAAGCACGTGAAGCACTGAAAGTTCCTGTGGCTGGTGTGTAACTATAGTAATCGCTCTGTCCGACATAGTTACCGCGATCGCTATCCAAGGTAAGCGCTGTGATAGCAGCACCCGTGACGAAGGAAGTATTTGCTGCCAAAGTATAAGTATCATTTGCGATCGCGGGAGCAAGATTAGCACTGATTGCTTGACTTGTTACCTTAATATCATCTATGCCAATCCATTCATCTTCACCCTGAGCGTCAGTGGTTATAAAACGGATCTGTACTTGTGCTTGGTTGTGAACTTCATTGGGTAAAACCACTCTCAAGCGTGCTTCGCGCATATCATAGGAAGCATCAGTTGTTGCAGCATTAGAAGCGTCGGGAACAAAAGCAGCTGGCAAATTGATAAACGTCCCTGTGTTACCAATGCGATATTGTACGGCAACAGGTTGGATGCTGTTGCGGCTTGAGGTATCAATGTCCTTGAGTGTAAAATTCAATTGAATGCTCTGACGCCCTGTCGCATCAAGATAAAGCACCAGGTGAGGCGCATCTGCATCTGAGGAACCTCGCAGTGCGATCGCGCCGCCAAATTCAGCAATCCCACTACCCGTACTGGTATTTGGATAAGCTTGATTGGCAATAACGTTAATAGCAGTTCTAGAACCGTCAGCGTTGACTGATTGTGGATCGACACCAAGACTGTTGACTAAATTATCGCCTCGGAAGCCCCTAACACTTGGTAAACCGCTCCAATCATCATCAACTTTAATTAAATCGGAGTTAGACCAGTCTTGGCTAAAGTGGCTATCAACCAATTTATGATAAACAGGATTGATCGTGGGGTTGACTTTAATTGAAGCCGTGTCTGTTGCACGACTAAAGGCAGTTGTGCCACCGTTAGTTGTAGTATCAGCTATGTTACCGTTGCTACCACTAGTTCTATCCCAAGCGCGAAAAGCGATCGCGCTGTCGATGATACCGTTGAAATTAACATTAGGTTGAAAGTAAACACGGGTGTTGACATCTGCTGATAAGAGACGAGCACTACCATTAGAAACCTCACCCAAAGGATTCCAGTTCGCACCATTGTTTGTAGTGTAATACCAGTTGCCAAAGTTGGGATTGACAGAGGTGACAGCGATACCCGCAAGAGCACCTTTGTTGTTGTCAATGACGTTTTTGCCCGAGCTGACTAGAGAGGAAACTGGGGTACCTACCGCTCCAATAGGTATGCTAGCGTTTTCGTTAATTGAGTTAAGGGAAACAGTTGTGTCAATTAAAGAGGGAGCTATATTGTTGGATGTTCCTAAGTAGCGAACAACTGCAAAATTATTGTTGCTATTCCCCACCACGACTATATTGCCATCGGATTGAAGTGCAAGACCATATGCCATATCAGTTGTATGACTGATAGGTGTCATAACTTTGCCACCATTACCAAAGCTTGTGTCCGGGCTACCATCTGGGTTGTAGCGGACTAGGGCAAATTCAGTGAGTTCGGTGTTATTACCTGTGAAGAGATGCCCTGCTGCAACAATCTTACCATCAGACTGAATGGAAATACCTTCGATTTTACTGACGGAACTACCCATATCAGTGATTATCTTACCGCTATTTCCAAAGCTATTGTCCAAGCTACCATCTGGGTTGTAGCGGACTAGGGCAAATTCAGAGTTGCCTTGTCCTCCCAAGATAATTTTGCCATCTGGCTGAATGGCTATGCTAGAAACCCAATCAGAGGCACCACTGATGGGAGTAATAATCTTACCTCCATTGCCAAAGCTGCTATCCAAACTCCCGTTGGAATTGTAGCGTATTAAGGTAAAGTCGAAGTTACTACCATTACCATTATCAGCAGAACCTGTAACCACAATCTTGCCATCTGACTGAACGGCAATGCTCTTAAATACCTCGTAACCATTGGCGGCAATAGAAGTCATAACTTTACCACCATTGCCAAAGCTCGTATCTAAGCTGCCATTTACGTTGTAGCGTATCAAAGCAGAGTCATGACTGCTACCATTGTAGGTAGACCCCGCAACAACAATCTTACCGTCTGCTTGAATGGCAACACTGTACCCTTCATCATTATCAGTACCTATGGGAGTTGTGACCTTGCCATTACTGCCAAAACTACTGTCTGGTGTACCGTCGAGATTGTAACGTGCAACTAGAAAATCATTGCTATTATTTCCACTGTAGGAAGCACCTGCCACTAGGATTTTGCCATCAGGCTGAATGACTAGTTGATTAGTACTGTTGTTATTACGGCTAATGTTGGTAATAATTTTACCTCCAATGCCAAAACTATTGTCCAAACTGCCATCAATGTTGTAGCGTGCGAGTGCATATTCAAAGCCGAAGCTAGTGCTGTTTTCAGCATAGCCTAGCACCACTATCTTGCCATCAGATTGTATGGCAACACTGATGGCACGATCTCTATCGCCGCCAAAATCTGTAATGACCTTACCTCCAATGCCAAAGCTGGGGTCGAGGTCGCCTGCTTGAGGTAAAAGTTTTATAGAGACTATTTCATTAGCACTAGTAGCAGTACCATCACTGACATTAACTTGAAGATTTACGCTGGGGTAGGTTTGAAAATCTAGATCGTCAATATCGTTAATGGCAATGTCTCCACTGGTACTGTTAATGCTGAAAGCGTTCTGACTATCACCATCTTTGTTAAGATTACCAGATACGATCGCCCAGTTAGTGAATGTCGTATTTGCCGCATCTACATCTGTAGCAGTGACAACACCGATTATTGTTCCATGACTTGGGTTTTGAGGAACACTGAAGCTGTAACCGAGTGTAACAACAGGAGCATCGTTAACGGAATTCACAGCGATTGAGGCGGTGTCAGTGGTACTGCTAAAAGCGGTATTACCTCCATTTATACTTGTGTCAGCAGTACCACCATTGAAACCGCTCGTTTGGTTCCAAGCACGGAAAGTCAGAGCATCAGCGATCGCACCGTTGTAATTAGAATCGGGACGGAAATAAACCCTCGTGTTGGTATCTGCTGCTAAGAGGCGAGCATTGTTGGCAGACACCGAACTTAAAAAATTCCAGCTTACCCCATTGTTTGTACTGTAATACCAACTGCCACCATAGTTAAGATTAGTAGCAGTAACAGCAATACCGATCGTTGCTCCATTATTTTCGTCGGTAACATTTTTACCCAAACTGACCAGTGAGGAGACTAAGGTACCCACTGCTCCATAGGGTGTGCCAGCATCTTCGTTTATGGAATTCAGGGTGACCGTGGTATCGATTAAATTAGGGGCTTTAGGAGATGGGGTAGAAGTTATGCTGTCGGAAACCCCCTCATAACGAGCTACAACAAAATCTCCGCCACCGCTTCCTACCACAACAATTTTGTTATCAGATTGCAGGGTAAGACTGTGATGTCCGTCGCTACCACTGCCAACAGATGTAATGACTTTACCGCTATTACCAAAGGTAGTGTCTAATGTACCATTAGGATTGTAAGCTGCTAGAGCCAAGTCCATGTTATTGCTGTTTTGGGCAAACCCTGTCACTATAATCTTGCCGTTTGGGTGAATCGCAAGGCTAAAGCCAGCGTCTACACCACTGCCAATGGGAGTGGTAACCTTACCACTGCTGCCAAAGCTAGTATCTAATGTGCCATTGGTGTTGTAACGTGCCAGAACAAAGTCCCTGTTAGACCCTGCCATGACAATCTTTCCATCTGGCTGAAGGGCAATGCTATAGCCTGAGTACCGCTCGATACCGAAATCAGTAATAACCTTACCGCCCATGCCAAAGCTAGTGTCCAATGTGCCGTTCGGGTTATAGCGGCTGAGGGCAAAGTCGCCAGCCGCAGACCCTCCGACAACTATCTTGCTATCTGGCTGAATGACGATACTGTAGATAACATCTTGATCTGTGGTCATGGAGGTAACAACTTTGCCTCCATTCCCAAAGCTACTGTCCGGGGTACCATTGGGGTTATAACGTACCAGAGCAAAGTCAAGATCGCTGTGACTTGTTGAGATATTGCTAATATACCCGCCGACAACAATTTTGCCATCTGACTGAATGGTGACACAGTTAGCCCAGTCCCCCAAACTGCTAATGGGAGTGATAACTTTACCGCCATTCCCAAAGCTGGTGTCCAAGCTTCCATTGGTGTTGTAGCGTGCTAGAGCAAAGTCAGTTTGGCTGTTACTCCAAGCCACTCCCGCAACTACAATCTTGCCATCGGACTGAATTGCAACACTATTGCCGTGGTCGGTGCTACCATTGAAGTCAGTCACCACTTTACCACCAGAGCCAAAGCTAGAGTCTAAGGTACCGTTGGTGTTGTAACGTGCTAGAGCAAAGTCTCCGTTAGACCCCGCAACGACTATTTTGCCATCAGACTGAATGGCAACACTATTCGCTGAGTCAAAATTGCCAAGGTTGGTAAAAACTTTTCCACCCATACCAAAGCTAGGGTCGAGATCTCCAGGGTTAAGAAGTGAAACGCTGACAGTTTCATTTGCACTTGTGGTAAAACCATCACTCACATTCACTTGCAAATTGATTTTCGGGTAAATACTAGGTTTAAGATCGTTAACGTCGTTAATCACAATTTGACCGGTATTGGAATTAATGCCGAAAGCAGCAATACCATTACCATTGAGGTCAATGTTACCCCCTGTGATTTTCCATTGAGATAAGGTAGAGTTGTCATCCACGTCAGTCGCAGCCACAGTCCCAATGACTGTCCCAGAAGTGGCGTTTCTGGGAGGAATGTTGAAGCTTTGATTGGGTGCGATCGTCGGAGCATCATTGACAGGATCGACAGAGATCGCCGCCGTGCTCGTAGCATAACTTAATGCTGTAGAACCGCCAACAGAAACTGTGCTAGCAGTACCGCCATTGATTCCCGTAGTTCGATCCCAAGCATGAAAAGTCAGGGCGTTATTGATAATACCGTTGTAGTTAGAGTTGGGGCGGAAGTAAATGCGGGTGTTAGCATCTGCTGCTAACAAACGAGCGGTGCTTCCAGAAAGCTCACCCAAAGGATTCCAGTTAGTACCGTTGTTAGTGCTGTAATACCAACTACCGTAAGTTGTGTTTGCAGAGGCGATCGCAATCCCAGTAACCGCGCCAGTGTTGGAATCACTGACATTTTTGCCAAAGCTGACTAAAGAAGACACTAAAGTACCAACCGCTCCGGAAGGTGCGCCAGCATCTTCATTGACTGAGTTGAGGGTAACAAAAGTGTTAGTGAGAATAGGAGCCTTATTTTCTGAGGGAGTTGTACTTGAGGAATGAGTATCTAACGACCAAATTTCAGATCCATCGGAACCGTTATCCGCTACAAAGTACAATTTGCCATTAATATATGTGAGGTTAGATGGATTCGACGAGCCAAAACCGGAGTCTATGTCTGTCATCCGGACAGGAGTCTCATTGCTGTCAAGTTTCCAAAGTTCAGTGCCGTAAGTTGGATCGTTAATATTAAAGTAGAGAGTACCGTTAACATTGGTCAAGTCAGACAAACTTGAATATCCACCGCTAGCAGTAAAGTTACTGACACGCAGGGGAATACCTTGGTTGTCCAACTTCCACAATTGTGTGCCAAAGTTAGGACTAAAAGCAGTAAAGTAGAGAGTGTTATTAACAACAGTTAAGAAGTTGGGACTTGACGAATGTCCACCGGGGTAGATATCGCTGACGCGCACAGCGCTACCATTGGTGTTTATCTTCCAGAGTTCGTTACCGTAAGTTGGTTCATGAGCAGTAAAATACAGAGAGCCATTAAAATTCGTGAGGTTGGACGGATTTGAGCCATTGATACCAGGGTAAATATCTTGAACGCGTACCGGAGTATCATTACTGTTGAGTTTCCACAGTTCCCTACCAGTGGTTTGCTCGTAAGCCGTGAAGTAGAGGGTTCCATTCACATTTATTAAGTCAGATGGACCGTGGGAAATAGTGTTTCCTGGGAGAATGTCGCTTAGGCGTACAGGAATCCCCTGACTGTTTAGCTTCCAGAGTTCCCAACCATATGTTGGCTCGTAAGCAATGAAATAAAGAGTACCGTTGACATTTGTGAGGTAGTGGTTTTGACTGGATGAAATTGACGTTCCACTTCCAGGATTGATGTCACTCACACGCACTGGATGACCATTGCTATCTATCTTCCATAATTCAGAACCGTAAGTACTGTCGTAAGCACAAAAGTAGAGAGTCCCGTTGACATCTACGAGGTTCCCTGGATCTGACGGTTCATCGGTATTGATATCTTTGACAAGAGCGGGAAGACCGTTATTATTTATTTTCCATAATTTTAGACCGGATTGTCCATTTCTAGCAGTGAAATAAAGAGTGCCATTGACAACTTTTAAGTTGGACACAAAGGATGAAGCACTACCAGGGTAGAGATCGGCGACACGAACGGGAGTCCCGTTGCTATCTATTTTCCAGAGTTCTCTACCGGAAGATTTATCGTCAGCAGTAAAATATAAGGTGCCATTAACATTTGTCAGGTTAGCAGGAGGTTGAAGCCCTTTTTTGTTGATGTCGCCAACAAGAGTAGGAGTACCAGTAGTGTTGAGTTTCCAAAGTTCTGTACCCAAGATGCCATCATTAGCACTGAAATAAAGAGTGTCATTGATAACAGTCAGATTTGACGGGTTAGAGGAGCCACTACCAGAGAAAATATCACTCACGCGCACGGGAATGCCGTTGCTGTTTATTTTCCACAATTCCGAACCTGCTCCATCACTAGCTGTAAAGAAGAGGGTACCATTAACATTTGTCAGATTTGATATAGGTGGTACGCCGTAAGAGTAGATGTTAGTCAGACGAAGGGGAGCGCCATCTTTGTCTACTGTCCACAACTGCAAACCAAACACTGGATCTGTAGCAGTGAAGTAAAGAATACCATTAACATTTGTCAGGTTTGATGGGTGTGATGAACTACCGCCAGAGAAAATATCGCTGACGTGGGTAGGAACTCCGTTACTATCTAGCTTCCAGAGTTCTACGCCAGATGTGCCATCATTGGCAGTGAAGTAAAGAGTTCCATTAACATTTGTCAAGTTTGATGGATTCGAGGATTGATAGCCAGTATAAATGTCCTTAATGCAAACGGGAAGACCGTTACTGTCTATTTTCCACAGTTCTGTACCCAATCCATTCGTTGCGGCAAAATAAAGAGTGCCATTGATATTTGTGAGGTTTGGCGTGGGAGAGTTACTGTTAAAGTAGAAATCGTTACTGACAGGAACGGGAACACCTTTAATATTATCTAGCTTCCACAATTTTCTGTTAGAGCTAGAGGTTGAATCAGCAGCTATAAAGTAAAGAGTCCCGTTGACATTTATCAAATTTGACGGATTAGAGGAGCCAGAACCAGAGTAGATGTCGCTGATGCGAGCGATCGCACCCCCACTGTTCATTGCCCAGAGTTCGGTACCGTAATTTGGATCGATGGCAGTGAAGTAGAGAGTATTGTTAACAACAATCAAGTTGGCTGGATTAGAACCAAAGCTGTAAGCACTAGGATAAGAGCCACCTACACGGATAGGAGAGCCATTACTGTCTATTTTCCATAGTTGAGAACCGGAAATAGAATCGTTGGCTGTGAAATAAAGAGTCCCGTTAAAAACCGTGAGATTTGATGGTTTAGATGATGTCAAGCTAGGGAAAAGATCGGAAACACGGACGGGAATGCCATTACTATCTAGCTTCCACAATTCTGTACCGTGAGTGGAATCGCTAGCAGTAAAGTAAATGGTGCCGTTGACATTGATTATGTTTGAAGGATCGGAACTTTGATTGGAAGCGTCAAAATTAGTTAACTTTAGGGTCATAACTATTGGAAATTTTAGTGTAAAGACAATAGGACTTAAGCATAGCCCCTAATTTATCGGGTGTTAGGGAAGATTGTACTAACCAGAGATAAAAACAGTTTTAGGCAAAATCCCCCAAATAAAAAACTTATTGTTCCAAAATTATATTGACCGAGAGCGAGTCATCCTTACCTGAAGGAAAATGCTGAAATATTAACAACAATTTTTAAATGTTTCTTTATAAACATAACAGCAACGTAGTTAACTCAAAGTTTTCAATGCGATCGCGATCCCCAGGATTTACAGATAGGTTTGTAAAGCCAAGATAAAAATTAATTCTGCTAAGATAAAGAATATGTTTTTTCTGTAAAGTGAAAGAGTTCCGCAACACGGATCTATAGATATGGAGAAATAGTAGGATATTTTGAAAGAAAAACTACTAATGGGGTAGTAGAAGGAATTAATAATAAATTGAGACCCACTAGAAGCGCTCTAGTGGGTACAATTTAAAAATCGATTCAATTGATACTATTATGACAACCAATCAACCACCAACCATAGAGCAACGCTTAAGCCGCTTAGAAAATTTCTTTGTCAACGTAGGTGAGAAAGTTGTAGAGCATGACGGCAACATTGATGTACTGGTAGCCAACATCCAGCAACTAACTGAAAACGTAGCAGCTACAAACCAAAGAATAGACGCGCTTACCGCAAACGTCCAGCAATTAACTGAGAACGTAGCAGCTACCAATGCACGAGTAGACACTCTAGCAGCAGAAGCAGCACAAGACCGCCAGCAAGCAGCTATAGACCGTCAAGAGTTCCGCAACTCAATCAATCAAATACTAAATTACTTACGTGACCGTAACGGGGGAAGTCCACCACAACAACAATAAACTCATATCTAACAAGATGATTAAAAACTTCAAAAAATCAATAACTCTCTCACCTCTTACCTCTGCGTACTCTGCGCCTCTGCGGTTCAAAATAAAATTTATTTAACCACAGAGACGCAGAGTACGCAGAGGAGAAAGATGAGGTTATGATATTAGCTGTTTAAAACAGTAAAATCGTTTTCCGCGATCGCACTGGAATTGATCCCACTTAAAATCGCTAAGATTTCAGTTGTGGCGGTATTCCGAATGTAAGTACTACCACCAGTGTAAGAAATCGTCAAAGCACCATAAGTTAATCCGCCAGATAAGCCGAGTTTATCAATACCATCTTCAAAGCTATAGATGGTATCGGTACCTTTACCAGAGGTAAGAACAAAAGTATCTGCACCGAGTTCTCCATAAAGTCTGTCATTACCTGTGTCACCGTTTAGCAAGTCATTACCAGCACCACCATATAAGATGTCATTACCTGCGTTACCATTCACGATGTCATTACCGTCTTGTCCGTACAAGTAATCATTGCTTGTACTTCCGTTGATGGTATCGTTACCTGCACCACCGTAAAGATAAACGCTACTCAAACTGAATGCTGATGCATCGATCGTATTGTTCCCAACACCACCTGTTAGGCTAATGCGTTCAATACTGCTGAGGGTATCAGTACCAAGTCCTGTGAGTTGGGTATTGGTGAGGGTAAAGTTGACATCTGCTGATTCACTCAGCACATCAAAGCCATCTCCACCGTCAATGGTATCATCACCCAAGCCACCGGACATGGCGTCATTGCCTGTGCCACCGTTGATGATGTCATTACCATCTTGCCCGTAGAGATAATCGTTACCTATACCGCCATTGATGGTATCGTTACCTGCACCGCCGTAAAGATAAAGGCTACCCAAACTGAATGCTGATGCGTTAATAGTGTTGTTACCAACACCACCTGTTAACGTGATGCGTTCAATGTTGCTGAGGGTGTCAGTACCCAGCCCTGTGAGTTGGGTGTTGGTGAGGGTAAAGTTAACATCTGCTGATTCACTCAGGACATCAAAACCATCTCCACCATCAATTGTGTCATCACCCAACCCGCCGAACACGTTGTCATTGCCTATACCACCTTTGATAATGTCATTTCCGTCTTGCCCGTACAAGTAATCATTGCCAGCATCGCCATTTAGGGTGTCATCTCCTGTAGCACCGTACAGGTAGTCATTACTCGCATGACCGTTGAGGATGTCGTTACCATCTTGTCCGTAGAGGTAATCAATAGCTGTACTACCGTTAATGGTATCGTTACCCGCACCTCCGTAAAGATAAACGTTACCCAAACTAAATGCTGATGCATCAATTGTGTTATTCCCAACACCACCTGTTAGGCTAATGCGTTCAATATTGCTGAGGGTATCAGTACCCAGTCCTGTGAGTTGGGTGTTGGTAAGGGTAAAGTTGACATCTGCTGATTCATTCAGTACATCAAAACCATCTCCACCATCAATTGTGTCGTCGCCCAAACCACCAAACAGGGTGTCATTACCTGTGCCACCATTGATGATATCATTACCGTCTTGTCCGTACAGGTAATCGTTACCTATACCGCCGTTGATGGTATCGTTACCCGCACCGCCATACAGGTAATCGTTGCCTTCATAACCATTTATGTTATCATTGGCTGCACTTCCAGTGAGCTTGTCGTTTGCAGGCGTACCATTTAGGGTATTTTCTATGACATCTTTGAGGTTCACTGTCACAGTTTGTGCATTGCTTGCGATCGCACCATCGCTGACAGTGACTTGCAATTGGAAGCTAGGATTGCTCTCAAAGTCTAGCTCATCGCGATCGTTGACTGTAATTTGTCCGCTATTAGAGTTAATGGTAAAAGCCGCAATCCCATCGCCATCTTTGTCAAGATTTCCACTTGCGATCGCCCAGTTAGATAAGACTGTGCTATCTACATCAGTCGCAATTACAGTCCCAACAACTGTGCCAATAGGAGTATTTTCACTGACACTAAAACTTTGATTGGAAGTAATAACGGGAGCATCGTTAACAGAAATAACGCTAACGTTTTTAATAACAGTCTTACTCGTACCACCATCACCGTCGGTAAGAACAAAACTAATACTGCGTAAATTTGTAATGGGATGTTCTGAAACATTGGCAAAGGTAATATTGCTCATCAATGCCTGTATGGCTTCTGCATTTGCCTTCTCGCCAAAGGTAATAACTAGAGGAACCGTACCCATACCACCAGTAAAGGTACCAATTAAACTGGTGTTATAATTAACTTCATTTCCAGAGATACCAATCAGACCTTCACCGATACCTTGATGGCGAATGGTAAGATAGTCATCGGCAGTACCACCAGCGCTGATGCTAACTGTCAGCTTACCCATGTCAAAGTTTGCGGAATCAAAATCCGTGACAGTTGCACTGGAGGCGATCGCAATGGCAGGTGCATTTTCGGTGTAGCTGGGGTTAGTTCCTGATAGTGCGATCGAAGGAGCTATATTGCTGGCAAGTCCTTCATAGCGAACCACTGCAAAATTATTGTTGGAACTACCAACAACAACAACTTTCCCGTCGGATTGAAGAGCAAGACTATAAGCGATATCAGCATCGCTACCTATGGGTGTGATAATTACACCACCATTCCCAAAACTGTTATCTAAACTGCCGTCAGCATTGTAGCGTACAACGGCAAAGTCGTTGGAGGACAAGTAGTTGTTGTGAGCGAATTCACCGCTAGCAACAATTTTCCCGTCAGGTAAAACAGCAATGCTCTGAATGCTGCTGAAACCATCCAAAGCGGTGATAATTTTACCGCCACTACCAAAGCTAGTGTCTAAGCTACCATTACTGTTGTAACGTGCTAAAGCGAAGTCACTGTTAGCTTCTCCTGCTGCTATAATTTTGCCATCCGACTGAATCGCAAGACTGTAAATTCTGTCAGTGTGATTGCCAATAGGTGTAAGAATTACCCCGCCAGTGCCAAAGCTGGTATCTAAACTGCCATCAGAGTTGTAACGCACTAAGGCAAAATCTTCACTACTACCACTAAAAGCGTAACCACCAGCTACAATTTTACCGTCTGATTGAATGACAATATCGAAACACACATCGTAGCCATAACTATTGCCAACGGGAGTGATGACTTTACCGCCACTACCAAAACTAGTATCTAAGCTACCATCAGGGTTATAGCGGACTACAGCATAATCGCGACTATTACTATACTCAATATATCCTGCAGTCACAATTTTGCCATCCGACTGAAGAGCAATGCTGTAGCTCTTATCGCTGCTGCTACCAATGGGAGTCATAACTTGACCATTTGTACCAAAGCTGGTGTCTGTGGTACCATCTGCGTTGTAACGTGCTACTACAAAGTCAGTATTACTACCATTTAAAGCAGCCCCTGCTATCAAAATCTTTCCGTCTGCCTGTAGGACAACGCTATTGTCGTCATAATTGGAGCTATTGGTAATAGAAGTGATGACTTTACCGCTACTCCCAAAATTGTTGTCCAAACTTCCATTAGTGTTATAACGGGTGAGAGCAAATTTGTTATTAGAGGCATATCCCAGCACTACAATTTTGCCATCTGCTTGAATTGCAGCACTTTTTGCAACATCGGAAGAACCTCCAAGATCGGTAATGACTTTACCGCCATTCCCAAAACTGGGATCGAGGTCCCCAGCTTTCAGCGCCAGCTTGACAGCCACAGTTTGATTGGCACTTGTAGCAGTACCATCACTGACGTTGACTTGCAGGTTTATACTGGAATTGCTTTGAGGATCGAGATCGTCGATATCGTTAATGGCAATCTCTCCATTGGTGCTGTTAATGCTGAAAGCGTTCTGACCATCACCATCTTTGTCAAGATTACCAGCTGCGATCGCCCAGTTACTGAATTTCGTGTTGGCTGTATCTACATCTGTAGCAGTGACAGCACCAATTATTGTCCCATTGCTTGGGTTTTGAGGAATACTGAAGCTGTAACCGGGTGTAACGACAGGAGCATCGTTAACAGAAATTACGGTGATGGAGGCGGTGTCAGTGGTACTACTAAAAGCAGTATTACCTCCATTGATAGTTGTGTCAGCAGTACCACCGTTGAAACCATTGGTTTGATTCCAAGCACGGAAAGTCAGAGCATCAGCGATCGTACCGTTGTAATCAGAACCAGGGCGGAAATAAAGCCTTGTGTTAGCATCCGCTGCTAGGAGGCGAGCATTGTTGGCGGACACTGAATTTAAAAAACTCCAACTTGCTCCATTGTTTGTACTGTAATACCAACTGCCACTATAGTAGGGATTAGTCGCGGTAACAGCAATACCTGTCACTTTACTGTTTTGGTCGGTAACATTTTTACCCAAGCTCACCAGTGAGGAGAGTGGAGTACCGACTACTCCATAGGGTATGCCAGCATCTTCGTTTATGGAATTCAGAATGACGGTAGTATCAATTAAAGTAGGCGCTGTAGGAGATGGGGTAGAGATTATGCCGTCGGATACCCCCTCATAACGAGTTACAACAAAATCCCCGCCGCCACCTCCTACCACAACAATTTTGTTATCGGATTGTAGGGCAATACCTTTACCTCCGTCACTACCACTGCCAACAGGTGTAATGACTTTACCGTTACTACCAAAGCTTGTGTCTAATGTACCATTGGGATTGTAAGCTACTAGAGCAAGGTCTCTGTTAGTGCCGTTTTCAGCAAACCCTGTCACCACAATCTTGCCGTTTGCTTGAATTGCAAGGTTGAAGCCAGCGTCTACACCACTGCCAACGGGGGTGATGACCTTACCATTGCTGCCAAAGCTGGTATCTAATGTACCATTGGTGTTGTAACGTGCTAAGACAAAGTCATTGTTAGACCCTGCCATGACAATTTTGCCATCTGGCTGCAGGGCAATACTGTAGCCTGAGGAGAAGTTACCAAAATCGGTAATAATTTTACCACTTACGCCAAAACTGGTGTCTAATGTACCGTTAAGATTGTAGCGACTGAGGGCAAATTTACCAGCCGCAGACCCCCCGACAACTATCTTGTTGTCCGGCTGAATGACGATACTGCTGATAGAATCTTGACCGAGGGTTATGGATGTAACAACTTTGCCCCCATTTCCAAAGCTAGTGTCCAAACTACCATTGGGGTTATAACGTACCAAAGCAAAGTCAAGGTCACTGGAACTTGAGTTAAGGCTAGTATGTCCTCCCACAATAATCTTGCCATCTGCCTGAATGGTGACACAATTGCCCCAGTCCCCCAAGCTGCCTATGGGAGTGATGACTTTACCCCCATTTCCAAAACTGGTGTCTAAGGTACCATTGGTGTTGTAGCGTGCTAGAGCAAAGTCAGTTTGGCTGTTACTCCAAGCGACTCCCGCAACTATAATCTTGCCATCGGACTGAATGGCAACGCTATTGCCGTGGTCGGTGCTACCATTGAAGTCAGTCACCACTTTACCACCAGCACCAAAGCTAGAGTCTAAGGTACCGTTAGTGTTGTAACGTGCTAGAGCAAAGTCTCCGTTAGACCCCGCAACGACTATCTTGCCATCAGATTGAATGGCAACACTATTCGCTGAGTCAATATTACCAAGGTTGGTAAAAACTTTTCCACCCATACCAAAGCTGGGGTCTGGATCTCCAGGGTTCAGAAGTTTAACGGTGACAGTTTCATTAGCACTTGTGGTAAAACCATCACTCACATTAACTTGCAAATTTATTCTTGGGTATGTACTAGGTTTGAGATCGTTAATGTCGTTAATAACAATTTGTCCGGTATTGGAATTAATACTGAAAGCAGAAATACCATTACCATTGAGGTCAATGTTACCTCCTGCGATCTTCCATTGAGATAAGGTAGAATTGCCATCCACGTCAGTTGCAGCTACAGTCCCAATAACTGTCCCGGAGGTAGCGTTTTTAGGAATGTTAAAGCTTTGATTGGGTGCGATCGTCGGAGCATCATTGACAGAAGAAACAAAGATCGAAGCCGTGCTCGTAGCATAACTCAATGCTGTAGAACCGCCCACAGAGGTTGTACTAGCTGTACCACCGTTGATCCCCGTGGTTCGATCCCAAGCATGAAAAATCAGGGCGTTGTTGATAGTACCGTTGTAGTTGGAGTTGGGGCGGAAGTCAATGCGGGTGTTAGCATCAGCTGCTAACAAACGGGCGGTGCTTCCAGAGAGTTCACCCAAAGGATTCCAGTTGGTACCGTTGTTAGTAGTATAGTACCAACTACCGTAAGTCGTGTTTGCAGAGGCGATCGCAATCCCAGTAACCGCACCATTTTCAGAGTCACTATCAAGGTCATTGACATTTTTGCCAAAGCTGACTATAGAAGACACTAAAGTACCAACTGCACCAGAAGGCGCACCAGCATCTTCATTGACTGAGTTGAGAGTTACATAAGTGTTAGTTAGAGTGGGAGCCGTATTTTCTGAGGGAGTTGTACTTGAGGAATGAGTATCTAACGACCAAATTTCAGATCCATCGGAACCGTTATCCGCTACAAAGTACAATTTGCCATCAATATACGTGAGGTTGGATGGATTAGACGAGCCAAGACTGGGGTCTATGTCTGTCATCCGGACAGGAGTCTCATTGCTGTCGAGTTTCCAAAGTTCAGTGCCGTAAGTTGGATCGTTAATATTAAAGTAGAGAGTACCGTTAACATTGGTCAAGTTAGACAAACTTGAATATCTACTGTTAGCAGTAAAGTTACTTACACGCAAAGGAATATCGTTACTGTCTAATTTCCATAACTCTCTGTTTGAACCAGAACTAACAGCAGTGAAGTAGAGAGTATCATTAACAACAGTCAAATTGCCTGGGTACGATCCACTACTTCCAGAGTAAAGATCGCTAACCCGCATTGCTGTACCATCACTACCAATCTTCCAAAGTTCGTCACCGTAAGTTGGTTCGTAAGCAGTAAAATACAGAGAGCCGTTAAAATTTGTGAGGTTGGACGGATTTGAGCCGTTGATACCAGGGTAAATGTCTTGAACGCTTACTGGAGTGTCATTGCTATCTAGTTTCCACAGTTCCCTACCAGTGGTTTGATCGTAAGCTGTAAAGTAAAGGGTTCCATTCACATTTATTAAGTCGGATGGAGAGTTGGAAACAGTATTTCCTGGGACAATGTCGCTCAGGCGTACAGGAATCCCTTCACTATTTAGCTTCCAAAGTTCCCATCCATATGTTGGCTCGTAAGCAGTGAAATAAAGAGTACCGTTGACATTTGTGAGGTAGCGGTTTTGACTGGATGAAACTGAACTTCCACTACCAGGATTGATGTCACTCACACGCACTGGATGACCATTGCTGTCTAGCTTCCATAATTCGGAACCGTAAGTACTGTCGTAAGCACTAAAGTAGAGAGTACCATTAACATCAACAAGATTACCTGGATCTGACGATCCATTGGGATTGATATCTTTGACAAGAGCAGGAAAACCGTTACTATCTATTTTCCAAAGTTCTATACCGGATTGTCCATTTGTAGCAGTGAAATAAAGAGTGCCATTGACAACTTTCAGGTTGGACACAAAGGATGAAGCACTACCAGGGTAGAGATCGGCGACACGAACGGGAGTCCCATTGCTATCTATTTTCCAGAGTTCTCTACCGGAAGATTTATCGTCAGCAGTAAAATATAAGGTGCCATTAACATTTGTCAGGTTAGCAGGAGGTTGAAGCCCTTTTTTGTTGATGTCGCCAACAAGAGTAGGAGTACCAGTAGTGTTGAGTTTCCAAAGTTCTGTACCCAAGATGCCATCATTAGCACTGAAGTAAAGAGTGTCATTAATAACAGTTAGATTGGATGGGTTAGAAGAGCCGCTACCAGAGAAAATATCACTCACGCGCAGAGGAATGTTGTTACTATTGAGCTTCCACAATTCTGAGCCAGATCCATCATGGGCTGTAAAGAAGAGCGTGCCATTAACATTTGTTAGATTTGATATGGGTGGTGTGTTGTAGCTAGCATAGATATTAGTCAGACGAACAGGAGTGCCATTGCTGCCTATTGTCCACAACTGCGAGCCATAAGTTGAATCGGTAACAGTGAAGTAAAGAGTACCGTTTACATTTGTCAGGTTTGATGGGTTTGATGAAGCACCGCCGGGGAAAATATCGCTAACGAGAGTGGGAACTCCGTTACTATCTAGCTTCCAAAGTTCTACGCCAGATGCACCATCATTGGCAGTGAAGTAAAGAGTCCCATTGACATTGGTTAAGTTTGATGGGTTCGAGGATTGGAAGCCAGCATAAATGTCTTTAATGCAAATGGGAGTACCGTTGCTGTCTATTTTCCACAGTTCCGTACCCAATCCATTATTCGTTGCGGTGAAATAAAGAGTGCCATTGATATTTGTGAGGTTTGGCGTGGGAGAGTTATTGTTAAAGTAGAAATCATTACTGACAAGAACGGGAATACCTCTAATATTATCTAGCTTCCACAATTTTCTGTTGGAGGTAGAATCAGCTGCTATAAAGTAAAGAGTCCCGTTAACATTTATCAGATTTGACGGATTAGAGGAGCCAGTACCAAAGTAGATGTCGCTGATGCGAGCGATCGCACCCCCACTGTTCATTGCCCAGAGTTCCGTACCGTAATTTGGATCGCTAGCAGTAAAATAGAGAGTATTGTTAATAACAGTCAAGTTGGCTGGATTGGAACCAAAGTTGTAGGCACTAGGATGAGAGCCACCCACACGGATAGGAGAGCCATTGCTGTCTATTTTCCATAGTTGAGAACCAGAAGTTGAATCGCTAGCAGTAAAATAAAGAGTCCCGTTAAAAATTGTTAGATTTGATGGTTTGGATGGTGTCGAACCAGGGAAAAGATCGAATACACGGATGGGAATACCATTACTATATAGCTTCCACAATTCTGTACCGTAAGTTGAATCGCTAGCAGTAAAGTAGATAGTGCCATTGACGTTGATTATGTTTGAAGGATCGGAACTTTGATTGGGAGCGTCAAAATTAGTTAGTTTTAGGTTCATGAGTATTGGAAATTTTAGTGTGAAGACAGACAGTTGATAGGTAGGTAGTATGCGGAAATAAAAACAGTTTCGGGTAGAAGCCCTCAACTGATAAAAAAACTCTATTTTGCCAAGACTATATTGACCGATCTCAAGTCATTCTTGCCTGAAGGAAAACGCTGAAATCTTGTCAGGATTTTTTGAAGTTTTCTTTATAAACAGAACAGCAACCTAGTTAACTCAAAGTTATCGATGTGATTATGAATCTCAGCATTTACAGAGATATTTGTAA
>NZ_WJFC01000062.1 GCF_009725235.1 Scytonema sp. UIC 10036 | reverse complement strand
CTAAAAAGTAAAAAGAATCATTCAGGTCATATTTTACTAGTTGATGATACACCAGATAACTTACGCCTTCTAGCTAAAATATTAGAAACAAATGGGTTTAAGGTCAGAAAAACTGTCAGTGGAAAAATGGCGCTTCAATCAGCACAAATAGAACCGCCTGAACTGATTTTGCTAGATATTAATATGCCAGATTTAAATGGCTATGAAGTGTGTCAGCAATTAAAATCTAACGAACAAACTGCTCATATTCCTATTATTTTTATTAGTGCTTTAGACCAAACTGCGGATAAAATTAAGGCTTTTGAAAATGGAGGTATAGACTATATTACTAAACCTTTTCAAGAATTGGAAGTTTTGGCGCGTGTTAAAAATCAATTTATTATCTATCACCAACAGCAACAACTGCTTGCTAAAAATCAAGAATTACAGGAAGAAATCCGAGAACGCCAACAGATAGAAGCAAGATTGCAAGAGCTAAATAGTATTTTTGAAGACCAAGTTGTAGAACGGACATCTCAACTTCAACGCTCGCTAGAGTTTGAAGAAAGGCTGAAACGCATCACCGATGAAGTTCGCGATCGCCTGGATGAAGAACAAATTTGGCAAGCATCTGTTAAGGAATTAGCAGTTGGTTTAGAATTGGAGTTGTGTCATTCTGTTATTGGCGATCGCGAGTTAAAAACTTGTACTATTGCCCATGAATATACTAGGGATACATCAACTCCTTTAGATAAGGCTAGCATTATAGCATTAGTTCGTTTGCCAGAGAGCCATCAACAATTGCTTCAGGGATTAAGCGTTCAATTTTGTTTGTGTCAACCGAATTCAATTTTACAGGAACATTGTAGATACACGATTTTAGCCTGCCCTATTTTCGATGACCAAAGTTTTTTAGGGAGTTTGTGGTTGTTCAAAGCAGAGGGCAAAAGTTTCGACGAGCTTGAAGTTCGATTGATTCTACAGGTGAGCAATCAATGTGCTATTGCGCTCCGTCAGGCTAGACTTTATCAAGCGGCACAGGTACAGGTTGAAGAATTGCAAAAGCTCAATCAACTCAAAGATAATTTTTTGCGTACCATTTCTCTTGAGTTACGATCGCCTATTACGGATATCCAATCACTGAGCCAAGTTCTAGCAGCAGAAATTTCCAATAATGAAGCGCTAGTTAGCAAAGCATCAGAGTACTTAATCAATTTGCAGCAGGAGTGC
Source organism: Scytonema sp. UIC 10036 (assembly GCF_009725235.1). The sequence continues at coordinate 62,509 of NZ_WJFC01000062.1, read as the reverse complement.
GATCGGCAACTTTACTTTATTGAGAATTTGCTAGATTTGCAATACTTAGAAGCTGGTATATGTCCCCTGCAACTGACAACTATCGATCTACATAATTGGATTCCTTACATCTTGGAAGCCTTTGTTGTACAACATCAGGAACAACCGCCAACTTTAAAAGTTCAGATCGATCCCGAACTACCACTTCTAACAACGGATATATCTTGTTTTGAACGCGTCCTCCATGAGCTATTACAAAATGCCTACAGGTATACCTCCAATGGTGACATTAGTATTGCTGCTTGCTCGAGATCTGAAAAAATCCACCTGAGTGTGTCTTATTCTGGGACAGAAGTTTCCAAATCAGAACTGTCTCAAATATTTGACAAGTTCTACCGCGTTCCCAATCATAAATCCTCAATACCAAGCAACAGTGGTTTGGAATTAGCAATAGTCAGAAAGTTGGTGGAGTATTTGGGCGGTTCCATTGATGTAGAATTGCGAGCAGGACAAGTTTGCTTTACAGTTATACTCCGTATTTCTTAAACCATGCTTGAAGGCGTTGCCATCCGTCTTTTGCCTCTCTCTCGCGGTAGGAAGGACGATAATCAGCAAAAAAGGCGTGTGGTGCATCAGGGTAAACAACAATTTCAGATTTGCTACCGCTAGATTTCAGTTGCTCGCGCATCTGATCTACTGTAGCAATAGGTATACCCGTATCTTCGCCGCCATAGAGTCCGAGCACGGGGACTTTCAGAGTTGATGCAACATCAACAGGATGCTTTGGCGTTAATTCGCTAGCATCGCCCACTAACCGCCCATACCACGCCACACCTGCTTTGACTTTGGGATTGTATGCGGCATAGAGCCAGGTAATACGTCCCCCCCAGCAAAAACCCGTAATTCCCAGTTGTTGGGTATTGCCTTTAGCGGATTTTACCGCCCATTCCACCGTAGCATCAAGATCGGACATCACTTGAGCATCAGGAACTTTAACAACTATCTTACGAATTTCATCTATGTTGCTTAACTTCGAGACATCTCCCTGACGCACAAACAATTCAGGTGCAATTGCCAAGTACCCCAACTTAGCAAAACGACGACAAACATCCTGGATATGCTCGTGTACGCCAAAAATTTCCTGAATCACCAACACAGTTGGGAAATTTTGACCGGTAGCAGGCATTGCTCTATAGGCAGGAACTGTTCCATCTTTAACGGGAATTTTTACCGCACCAGCAACCAATCCTTGGGCATTGGTGGTGATGACTTTGGCAGAAACGGGCTGCACTGCCAAAGCAAAACCCGTCGCTAGAGAAGCAGTGACAATAAATTCGCGGCGCGTTATTTCGTTCATCCTCTTAACCATAAACTATCCAATCACGATTTTAGCTAGTTCAGTCACTCGTTCCCAGGCTCTGCCTGGGAATGCAGGCTACGAGGCTCCGCCTCGCGTAGCTGGCGTAGGTAGGGCTATGCCGCACAACATCGAATGGCGGGCTTTACTCTCCATCTGGTGACTCTGCTTGGGAATGCAGGTTAGTGGGCTGCTGCCTCGTGTGGCAGGCTAATACAGGAGGCAGAGCCTCCAATGAATGCATTCCCAGGCAGAGCCTGGGAACGAGGATGGGGTAGCTCTGCCACCGCATCGAGGGTGGGGTAGCTCTGCCACCGCATCGAGAGTGGGGTGTTCTGCCACCCCATCGAAGACAGAAACTTATATTGCTTCTTTAATATCATTAATTAATTCATCCATTCTTGCTTGAGTTGTATTCCAAGAACACATAAACCTCACTCCTCCAACACCAATAAACGTGTAAAACTGCCAGTTCTTCGCTCGTAATTGCGCGATCGCTTGTTCGGGCAATTTGACAAAAACGCTATTAGCTTCCCTAGGAAACATGATTTCAACGCCTCTTATCTGCAACAATTTGTTTTCTAAATATTCAGCACACTGATTGGCATGACGTGCATTCTTGAGCCAAGCACCCGTTTCTAATAAACCCAGCCAAGGTGCAGCAATAAAGCGCATTTTTGATGCTAGTTGTCCTGCTTGTTTGCAACGATAAGCAAAATCTTCTGCTAAAGTTTTATTAAAAAAAATAATGGCTTCTCCCATTGCCATACCATTTTTTGTGCCGCAAAAACACAAAACATCTACCCCACTTTTCCATGTTAATTCGGCAGGGCTTTTATTTATTGAAACCACTGCATTAGCAAATCGTGCTCCATCCACATGAATTTTTAAATTGTACTTTTTGGCAATAGACTGAATAGCAAGCAACTCATCTGTAGAATAGAGAGTCCCTAATTCTGTTGCTTGCGTCAGACTAATCACTTTTGGTTTGGGATAATGTATGTCAGTTCTTTTATTAACAATTGCTTCTATTGCATCTGGGGTTAACTTGCCATTTGGTCCCTTTGCTAGTAGAAGCTTAGAGCCATTAGAAGCAAATTCAGGAGCACCACATTCATCAGTTTCAATGTGTGCGGTTTCGTGGCAGATAACGCTGTGGTAAGACTGGCACAATGAAGCCAATGCTAATGAGTTAGCAGCAGTGCCATTAAAAACAAAAAATATCTCACAATCAATTTCAAACAACTCTCGAAAACCGTCTGCAGCTTTCTGAGTCCATATATCATTTCCATAGGCAGGAACGCTACCCTGGTTTGCTTTAATCGTGTATTCCAATGCTTCCGGGCAAATACCGGAGGAATTATCACTGGCAAATTGCTCTAAATTAGAATCCATGCGTGTAGGTTTTTAACGTTAACCTAGAAAATACTCTATGTTACCAAAGCAGAATTAAATTGCCTCAAAAACCATTTCCGGAACAAGCAACGGACTGTCAGTGGAATATTGCACTTGACCAATTCCCAAAAAGCGCCCATCTTCATCGTAAACTCGTACTATTCCCGAAATTTCTTGAATAACAGCTATGCGCTGACCTTGACACCATTTTTGAGCAAAGGTTGCTGGTAGAGTTACTGATGCAAGATGCTGTAATGGTGAATCAGGGGGCATGGGTTGAAAAGTCCCAGCTTGCAGTTGTGCTTCCAAATCACTTAAGGTAATACTCTCTGTCAAGTGGAACCCACTACTGGCAATACGTTCCAAAGCCGCAAGAGTTCCACCAGTTTGTAAAGCAGTTCCCAAATCTCTAGCTATTGACCGAATATAAGTACCCGCGCCACAATAAATAGCGACATCCAATTCTGGAAATTCTCCTTCCCGCCAATCCAAAATTTCCACATGGAAAATTTCGACTATTCGCATGGGTACTTCCACAGTTTCGCCTTTGCGTGCTAAATCATACAGGCGTTTTCCTTCTAATTGAATGGCGCTGTACATGGGTGGAATTTGTTCAATTTTGCCTACAAATTGTTGCAGTAAAGGTTTTACTGTCTCCAGTTGCAACTCCCGGCAAGGTTGAGAGGCAACAATTTCGCCCTGCAAATCATCAGTTGTAGTACGCAAACCCAAGCGAATTGTCGCTTTATATGCTTTCTCCCCAGGAAGGTATTGTAATAACCGAGTTGCTTTGCCCAATGCCATGGGTAGCACCCCGGTTGCAGCCGGATCTAGTGTTCCGGCATGTCCTATGCGTTTGAGACGTAACAGTTTTCGTGTCTTCGCCACACAATCGTGGGAAGTCCAGCCAAATGGTTTGTTGAGATTGAGAAAGCCTTGCACGGTAGGTTTTTATACAAAAAAAGTGGTTCAAATAGATGAAAAATTGCTTTAAGCTACAGTTTATCACCCCAAGTTGAGAGCGTTATTCTTATATGTATTCATACGCAAGGGATCTTGTTTAACTCCTAGGCAAATTACTGGGTTTGGTACGAGCTAGGCATAATTTTCTGAGCGGTATTAGCAATCAAGTCTTGTATTTCAACTTTTCCAGTGCTAGTGTCTTTAACTTTCACGTACATTGTTCCATCAGATTGAATATCAAGGACAACCTCAAATTTTGGAATTCCCTTTGGTGCTGGTGAAAGTATGTTCATTTTTACAAAGCCTAAAACCACACAATCACTGGCTTTGGTTGCTTCCTTGGGTCCTTGAAGAACTTCTACAAGAATGGATTGCTGATTGTCTTCAGTTGTTGTGACAGGATATACTTTACTGGTATAAGGTAAAGTTTTGTTCGCTTCAACCAGAACTTCAAAAGTCTCCTCGTCAAGGCGTATACCTAAAGGTAAGGCAATGACATTAATGAGTGTATTTGCCTGAAACTTCTCTTGTCCCAGACTTAAAATATGGGCATACTCGCCAGCACCTAGAGCAACGGCTAGTTGTGGGCGATCGCTCACATGGGGCTTCCGTCCTGTCAGTTCTTCTATCTGGCGCTGAATGGTTGGCATAAGTGTTTGCCAACCGACTAAAATCACTTCATCAATATCTTTCCACGTAAATCCTGCTACTCCTTCTACCACTCGTTTCGTAATATCTAGCGTTCGTTGTACGATCTTAGCAGCACATTTTTCTAATTGTTCGCGAGACAATTCAATTTGAGCATCAAAGGGAGTGGAAGGATGTCCTAAATCTAGTGATGGTAGATCGATAACAACAGTATTTTTTGCAGACAATTGGATTTTTGCCTCTTCAGCTTTTTGACGCAATACATTCCGAGTGACTTGGTCATTAGGACTGATAGGAGTGCCATAACGACTCTCAATTTCTTCAGCCAACCAAGAGGCAATACTGCGATCTATATCATCTCCACCCAACCGTGTATCACCATCTACAGCAAGAGTATAAAATGCGTATCCATCTTCATCTCGCTCGAATTCTAGTAAGGAAATATCAAATGTTCCACCACCGAGGTCGTAAACTAAGATACGACATTTTTCATATTTTTCTAGTACGGTTGTGCGATAGGATAAAGCAGCTGCTGTTGGCTCATTCAAAATGTCAACAACTTCTAACCCTGCTTGTCTTCCAGCCAATTTGGTTGCTTCTCTTTGCAGTACGTTAAAGTAAGCTGGAACTGTAATAACAGCATACTTAATTTCTTCGATAGGGATACCCAGTTGGGATGCTGCATCTTGTCGCAGTTTAAACAACACTTTAGCAGAAATGTCTGGAGCGTTGACTTGGTGAGGAACACCGTTGCGATCGCCAAAATCGACAACAACATCGTTTAATTTGTCTTGACCTGTTCCTGGAATTAATCTATAGGTAAGGTTGGAGCGATCGCCAGAAACATTAGCGTCATTAAATGTACGCCCGATGTAGCGCTTGATAGAATAAACCACATCAGTTGGATGTTGTTTGCTTAGTTCTAGGGCTTCACGTCCTACAATATACGTGTTATCAGAACGGTTCCATCCCACAACAGATGGAATCAAAGTGTAATCTGTCAGAATTTGTATCTGCTGTTGTTCTGCAACCCATGCGGAGATTCCAGAATTGGTTGTACCCAGGTCAATTCCAACAATAAATTTGTCTTTTAAGCTATCTTGTTGATTGTTCATTTTATTAACCTTTTTAATTTAAAGTGACGCAGCTGACACCAGCTTGAGTAACAATCCATAAAACATCAGTGCTTTCAACCAAAGCAGTGACCCGCCGACTTGCCAATCCAGAGTTGATACAGGTGTAATGCTTGCAAATTTTGCAGGAAAAAGGATCGTAGCAAACGACGCCATCTTCACAGGCTAGCCAAATGGCTTTGTTGAAATGTATGGAAGGAGCTAGTATCCAGACTTGAGGGGAATTGCTAGGCAGATCTATGTTGTGCTGAAACCAGTGACTATTTTTGAGAGTCCAAAGACCATTTGCAGTAGCAACATACAGGGTATTTTCGATAACAGTGAGATCGTAGACTGCTGCTTCCAAAGGACCTGGTTGATCTCCTACCAATTGCCACTTTCCGTTGATTAAACGATACAACCCTTGAGATGTTCCTATCCACCAGACCCCATCATATTGCAACATACAGAGACTACCTGAAGGAGAACTTAGGACTATCTCTTCTGTATTGGCTGTTGTTAATCGCCATAATGCGCGTTCTGTGAGAACGTATGGATGACCATCCTGACCCATTGCTAATAATAATGGCAAACTGAGTGGTTGTGGGACTGGATTATAATCGGCTCGCGAGCCATCCAACTGTCGCTTGTCCATCCCATTAGGCCAACTTAATATCCAAAATGTGTTACTTGTGGAATTTAAAGCAAGCGCACGAATATCTTCCCGATTGTTGGAGAAAGACTCCCATTTCTTATCAGTTAATTGATAGGTAAACAAACCACCCACTGTACCGACCCATACCTGTTCGCTGTTTGGTTTGGAGATAACACAGCGACCAAAGTTACATAAAATATCGTCTGGAGCAGAAGTTAACAGGTCTAAATACCAAGAGCTACGATTGGAATCTATGACTTGTACTCCGGCTAGCAGTTGGTCTGTTCCTACCCAAAGATAAGAATTACTCGTGCTAGCTGCTATTGCTCGAATTGTGACAGGTTTTTCTATCGGAACTTGCAGGCAGATATTTTCCTGTATTAGGAAAAGTCCGTCAGATGTTAGTACCCAAATACGCTTCTCACTGACTGCTATTGCAAGTACTCGCCCACTGACTTTATCGTCCCAAAATTCTACTTGATTATTCTCAAGCAGACACAGACCTGTAGGTGTTCCAATCCAAATTCTGCCACTACGATCTTTTGCAAGAGCAGTACAAGATTGAATTTCCTCTGCTATTTGTTCAGGGGCTTGTTCGTGCGATGCTTGAAAAAGTCCCCAAGGGTTACCTATGAGTAATTGCTTGTCATCAACGAGTAAAGCCAGGGTATCTACGGTGCTAATATCTGGCGTAGCTGACAGGGGTTTGGGAGGTTGGCTTGGTTCGGAAATATAGTATACCATTTCTTGCCCAGCTACCCAAATTCCTGGATAATTGCCTGCACCTGTGAGTGCGCGAACAGTCTCTGTTTGTAAATCAAAGTAAACTTGCCAGCGTTGACCGTCAAAGTATGATATGCCACCTTCGCTGTGTCCCACCCAGGGACGTTCTTTTTCGTCCAAGCAAAGACATGCAACTTCATTACCAGCCATACCATGTTCGCTACTGTAACGCTGATAGGGCTGATTGTCTTTCCACTTCCAAGCAATGACTCCCCCAGTGGTGGCTATCCAAAGACAAGATGATTTCATTGCCATTGCGATCGCTCGCACCGATCTTTGAGAAACAAAGTTAGTCCATCCGGGATAGACTGCTTCTGGCTTAACTCCTTGAGAAGTTCCCGTAAAACGTGCAATACGCTTTTCTTCATAGCGAGTAATTTTATTCATAGCACCTCTCCCGCTTGAGTGCGGGCTGCTTTGAGTTGAGCTATCTTGGCTTCCAATTCAAGAATTTCTTGCTTTAATTTGGCGATCGCATCTTGTTTTGCTTGTTTGGTTTCAGCAATAAAAGTTTGCCACTCCTGTAAGTGTTCGGGTGATTTCTCCCGATTGCGCCACAGTTCCCAAATTCCCAAATAGTCACGGTAACGAAATTTTTGCAGATCGACTTCACCGGATAGGTAGCTGCAATACTCCTGTAACTCTTTAGCCCATTCGTTGAGCAGATTAAGTTTAGAAGAATCGCCAGCACTAGTGCAAGCATAATTCTCAAAAATACTCCAATCTAATAAAGCTAGAGCTTCACCTAAGGGGCGATCGACATCATCAGCGATACGATTTATCTGACCCAAAACGCTGGCATCAAGCTTAAACCTGTAAAATCGATTAACTAGCTTTTTTAGCTTGTCCCTTGCTTCAGTCCCTGACTTTTTTCGCTCGGATTTCTCTTTATCAGTTGGGGTAACTGTTGAAGTTGATGGCAACTTTTGTAAACTTTTCTTGTCTGGTTGCTTAGGTAATGGTTTGATAGGTATAGGATTCTGTCTTACAGTATTTGGAAGACGTATTTCTACTTCCAACTTGCGTTTTTGTACCGTGAGACTGTCTAATTTAGAATCTTCTTCAGCAATCAACTTGCTGTACTCATTACGTACCTGTTCTATCGTTAAAGAAGATTCTAACTCATCTTTGAGCGATTGAATTTCAGCATAGATTGGATATATTTCATCTAACCATGCCCCATCTGATAAAGTCACAGTTGCCAAACCTCATTATCTAATAAAATCTGATAATATACGTGCCCCATCAATAGCGTAAAGTACATAAGCAAGCCCTAAAGGATTGTTATGTTCTTTCATGAAATAGCGACGAGTTTCTAGCAGAGCTTCAGATATATAACTGAGATGACAAGATTCTGATTCTGGGTTGATTCCTTTATACAAATTTTCATAGAATTTTTCTGCAAAAGCGTAAGCAAAATAGTCTGGTATTTTACAAAGAGTTACGATCACTGCTGATGCTTTCTGACCCTTAATCCAGTATACTGGAAAACCAGGAGGTTCGTAAAATGGATCTTGATTTCCACTATCACAAGCATTTAAAAAGACTAGCCGACCATAACTTTGTGCTTCTCGGGCTAGTTCTGAATCTGGTTTAAATTGAAGTTTAGTTGCTAGTGAGTAAACATCTAATAACACAGGAGCGCCTGCTACTTTCATATTTAACACTGAGAGAAACTCATTTTTCTCATTTGCTACTTCACAATGACAAGCAAAATGAAGCAAATCATAATAATTTTGGCGGTCTTTTAAAATAGATATTAATGTCTTTTGTTTCCATTGTTCCGAATCATCTTGATTCTCATTTTTTAAAGACTCCAGATATTTTTTTAACCAAGAGTTTGCTTGGCAATCCTCCCAACCCGCCTTGTTCGCTGCTTCTCGAAAAGCTTGTTCTAAATCCCTATGACCTTTCCCTGTGAAATATCGAACTAATAATTGTGCTTCCTTATCTGCAAAACTCAGGTCTTGATGAACAGCGGCAAAAGTTTTTCTTAATTGAATGTCTCTTGAAACTTCTGATTCCACGTTAGAAATCCAGTAAGTAATAGGTATTCTTAAACCCCAAAAACGCCCCCAATTTTGTTCGTCAAGAAAGTCATCTAAGTTTTCTTCATCTCCATCATCTACTTCGTGCATCATATCCCATAAGATAGGTGTAGGCACATCATTTGACTGAGTAATTTGCATAAAATTAAAAGCAGGTTCTTCCTCAGTTAAGCCTTTCAGAAAACCCCGACGTTGAAATGCTGTCATTATTGGCTCGGAAAGCTTAAGACGCAACATATCTCCAGGTTTTCTTAATTTTCCCAAAAAATTGAGGCAAGTTTTTTTATCTAAATTTAATGAATCATGCCAAATTTTTTCCTGCTCGCTTATATCGCTTGTATTTTTAAGCCGCTCTTTAGCTTCTCTTTGCTTTCTAGCAACAATATTGCTCAAGTCAAAAAGATGTTGAGTAAAAATTTGTTGCTGTGTGCGCCATTCATTTGATTGAAAATCAAGTCCATTTTGCAGAAACTCATCACCTATCATCACAAACGAAGGATGTATTTTAACTGAATAATTTTTACGCCCTTCCTTAATTGGAATAACACCACCAACTCTTGCGCTCATGGCTATTCTCCAGTTACCACTGTCAGATTTAAAATCATATTATTTAATTGCTCCTCACCTTTTTGAAAATTGATTATGACGGGTAGTAGTGTTGCCCGATCCGGCATTTGGAGAGGTACAATACATTGGTAACTGTCACCATTTGCAACTCGTTCCATTTCATAATTCGTGGGAAACGGCGTATCCCCAACAAGTACAACCATAACAGAGATTTTTTCTCCCTCCCCTGGAGCGCTACCCATATGCAACCGTCCTTTATACCAAACAGGAGCTTCTCGACGATAGCTAGCGCGGAATCGGTATTCCTTCCCTGCTTGAAAGCGATCGTTGTTAGGCGGATTTATAGCTTCAAAGAAGGTAAAACCTTGAGATGCTCTGACTATATATGGTTCGCATCTGGGATGTCCAAAATATGTATATGCCAACCAGTCAGAGCGATTGGGAAAAGCAAGCCGTACCTGTTCTCGAGATTGCCATACCGAAGAACCAAAATCTGTACCCTTTCTAATAAGATCGTAGAATGTACGGAAAAAAAGTTGGTCTGCTTCCGGGAGAACAGTCCACCGAGATCCGACTAAGGCACTAGCACCTGCGTACATTAGAGGTAACATCCAATCTGCTTCAAGTTGGTTATCCTGTTTTGACAAAACCATTCCAGTGTTTGGCGGTTGTCCATCTACAAGACTTAAGCCAATCACAGGTCGCCTTAAGGTAAAGTCAAGTTGTTGGGTGTATAATAATTCTTCAACAGGAGTCAGAGTTTTTCCGGGTAGCAGTTTAGAGCTTTCCTGATAAGAAGTGATTTTTCCTGTTTGTTGAAGTTCGGTATATCGTAATATATGTAGTCCGTAGAAAGGAGAATCGGGCTGCATGAGAGCTTGCAATCCTGACTGTTCGTTAGAATTTGCCTCTCCTCCATGTTGTAAAACCTTTTGCCAACGAACTAAATGTTCGCTTCGTTGATTGTAATGAGTAAAACCTAACTCAGCCAAAGGAGCTTCACTTGTTAACTTGAATCCCTGAGAACCTACCCAATGAGCGACGATAAATCTCTGTGCCAAAAAATCGTCATGCCAAATTTCTCCATTATCTATATAGTAATAAGCGCAGGTTAGTTCCCAAGGAAGTACGGCTTTTGGCTCCGAAACTATCAGCCATGACAGTGGTGCAGAGGTAGTGCGAGCAAAGTTAAGAAGTTCGTAGTAGTAATCTCTGAGTTTATGTCCGTGCGGCATTAGTTGATCGGAAAGTGTAAACCCAATTGCTCGCAAGCTGGTTAAAATATCAACTGGGGAACCATTGGCAACAGATGCTGCTTGAATAACAGATTGCCGCAATCGTTCTAAATCCTTGATTGTGAATGTAAGAGGCTCAAGAGGTTCGCGATCGCATCCCAACAGAGGACAAGTAAAATAAAGCCCTACCCTATGCTGTCCTGTGAGTGGTTCGCTGGTAGGTACTTCCTCCAAACTTACATATAGCATCACATCTGGCTGAGGATCGGGAATTGCACGGCGATCTATCAACTCCGGGATATTGGGGAGATTTCTCAGATGACTAATACGAACTTCTTGCTGCAACTTCACTGGGATTAAGTTGGACAATCGTCCTCCCGGATAAACAGATATCTGTATGGTGTGGTTTCCGCTTAATAACGGCAATAGTTCTACCGATAAACTGCGTTCTTCCAATCTGCCATTAACCACGGGTAGGGTGTAAGTGTGTTCACCTTGAAGAAAAAATCCTGGCGCTTCAATATAAATAGTAATTTCTAAAGTATTAACAGGCACTCGTATGAGTTGACTACCCGGTTGCTCAATAGGTGTTAAGTTTAAACTTAGTATCAACTCTTGACCCACTGCTAAATCAGTTGTGTCTACTGTACTGACCTTTGTAGTGATATATGTGGGATAAGTTTTGACTGTAACAGATTGGCTGTGGTTTGCTAATAAAGCATTTCCCAAAGCTGTTAGTCCTTCTGAGTGAGTAAAATAGGTGAAGTGATCGCAAGCGACTTCTATGATAGTGGGATGTGGCGATCGCCCTTCTGGAATACTCGTCATGCTTTCCACAGTTGCTGCAAGGTCGTTGGGTTGCCTAAATAAAGGCAAAGTTGGAACTCGCGAACCAAATAATTTCTGCATCAGTCGATTGCGTCGTCCTTCTTGCAAAACTGGAGACAGAACAGACGCATTGCCTGCCACAATTGTGTAAGGAATGCCAGGATCTCGACTGGCTGCTAAAGTTCTCAGGAATTTTGAACCAGGGTCTACTGGTTCTGTCGGGACAGATGTGTTTTCTGTAGCTTCTATCAAGCTACCTACCACTTGTGTAGACCAAGAAACCGTAGAAAAAGCATTAAGTCCAAGCGTTAAAACAAGTGTGACCCAATCTTTAAAATCTGGTAAAGGAGCACCTGCGTTGGGGGTTGTGTTCGGTGTACCAATCATTATTAAGTGTTGTACAACTTGATGTCCCCCTTCTCGCTCAATAAACCAACGAGCGAGCAAACCTCCTATGGAGTGAGCAATGATATGTAGTTCTTTGCTGTGATTTTGTACCAAACCAACAGCTTCTAAACGTTGTTTTAACAAGCTAGCATTTTCTTCAAGTTCATGATTTCTGTTTTCATAGTCAAAAGTCAGAACTAGGTCATAGAGTTCTTTTAAACTGCGCTTTTGTCCGTCTACATCTACAATAGCTTTATTGATACTAGGAACTATACTTTCGCTATTGCCAATAATGCCATGTATGAAGAGAACAATTTTCTGAGCTTGGGCAACCTGCACTTTTATGTTTTCTTGATTTGCTTCGTAAATAACATTATTGTTTGGCTCGACTTCTACAACGCTCCGTAGTAATGGAGACGTAAACGAACTGTTGAATTTTTGATAGATAACTTTTGCAAAGAAAATTTTGATTGAACCTTGCAAACTACGACTGCTAGTACTTGGTGTAGGTAAACGTTCTATAGTAATCTCAGTTTTGCGGTTATTTGTCTTTACTCCTGGTCCCAAGGGTAAGAAAAATTGATCTTCACCGTCATATGCAAATGGCAAAATGTGTTCATTTTCTGCCAATTCCTTGTCAATCACCAACTTTAGAGGAGCTTCTTTGTTGACAGAAGTATAGTCTTCGATATCACTCAACTCTAAACCACTTAATCCCGGATCGCTTCCGCGCCTACTTGTCAATTTGAAAAGTTCGCCAATACCAGATTCCTGCAACAAAGGTGGCAAAATTAGATTTCCTAAATCTTTCCTTGCTTGTGGTACTGTAGTCAGATTTACTTTGGCACGCAAGCTTGGGTGGGGTTGCACCTCAACCAAACCATTTTGTAACAAACTGCTTTTGTTAGATCTAATTGCGACGGCATCTTGCGGACGCACCATAGTAACTGTGACTTGCTTTGCCATCCAATCATCATAAGTACCTCTAGCGGTAATAGCCTCGCGAGAGTAGCGAGAGTTCACTATTTCAAATAAACGGTTAAGAGTCCCTCTGTATCTGTATTCTACTGAACGAGTTCCTGGAATTGGATTCAATCCATCTTGCTGAAGTAAACTGGCATTAAATTCTGTGGTGCAGACAATCAATTTGAAAATATCTTTATACTCTGTAATTCCCTGTTCTAAAAATGCCTCTGGTATGTAGAAAGCCAGTTCTTCAGTTTCAACAGACGTGGCTCCTTCACTATTGCTTGGTGCTAATCGGATACAGTCTTTTTCCTCAAATAAATCGGCACTGATAGCATAATCATCTGATAGGAGAACAACATTAGCATAAAGAGTTTTATCACTGCGATTTGTCAATCTTACTTGAAGAACTGGGCTTTGCCACTCCTCATTGTCATAGCTGTACTCTACACGAATATCAGAATTTGATGAAGATTCTTCCCGTCCAGAAATAAACGTAATCTCCACCTCTACATCATCAGGTTCAATTTGACTGGTAGGGAGAGTAGAAAGTTGTAAAACGTTCGTCCATCTAGCAATATTTTCTAAACAGGTAACGACTTGGGAAGCTGACGAGCTGTATGCTAGCGGATCGGGACTTTCTGGGATAGGCGCAACTATAGGATACTGCTCTTGAGGATGTACAATCCAAAACTGATTGTTACGAGCAATTAAGTGATAATCTGCGTCTGTGGATTGGTTGACTTGACTCAGATACAATGAAGGTATTTCACCAGGTGCAGCAGTTTGTATTGCTCTCTGTACCAATTCTATGCCTACAGCGTCACTTTCAACACTGTTAAAGTAAATTTTCAAAGGAGGCAATGGTACATTTATTATCACCGCCTTATAAGTTCCGTCTTGCGCTAAGTTTTGCTCACTACGAATGACTTGCACTGTACTCCGTTGAGCAAGCACTTGAGTGACTCTCACTTCTCCCAAAGCAGCATCAAGGTTGCGTAACTCCTCTATCGTACTGTCAAATGGAAAAAAAGCTAATATTGTCTCTCCGTTATCGTAAGACTTAAGACCATGTCGAGTACCACCGTCAATGACCCAACTATTATCATTTTTGTGATAAGATAAAGTAAAGTATGGGCGATTTCTAAGACTGGCGCGGGCAAACTCTGTCTCAAGTTGATTTAATGGGTTATTATCCAATCTCAGCATCCGCTTCAAATACTCAATATCGATAGGCGCATCTTGTAGCTGTCTTCCCCAGAGCCACTCATCAGACCGATTGTGCTCTTGCCACTTTTGAGAGGCACAAGTTAGTCGTCGCTGAAGCTGTAAATTTTCTCGTTCTTGTTCTACCCATGTACGAATTTTATCCCATTCTAAAACAAAAGCATCATGGACTGGCTCTACATAAGGTTCTCCCCCAATGTCTTGTCCCTTAACAACCAGGCGAACGCGGTCAAGATGGTTGAGAATTGTCTCCACTCGTTCGTTTTCTGCAACAGAAACGTATTTCAGTTCCCATAAAGGGACTCGCCGCCGTGCTAACTGTTCATCTTCAATAGTGACCATTCGTAACATGACTCGCCGCAATGTTGCTTGATGAGCGGAGTCAAACTTGTCGTATTCCTCTGTTGCTCGCTGTCTTAACGAACCAATAACTCCACCTAACGCCGCATAATCTTTTTGGGTTATGGTTCGCCTTTCCTCTACGACACACTTTATATAAAGTTCGCTGAGTGTAAAAGACAACAGTGACAATGCTCCTGGCATTTGCCCAACTTCATCAATGAGAAGATCTACAAGAGTTGGTGGCTCAAAGTCTAGCATCTTTTCCATTGCAGGTCTTTCAATGGCTTGACGTAATTCATGAGACTTCATAGCCTTTACTTGAAAGCGTCCTACTCTCCAATAGGATCTTAAAGGAAAATCCGTAAAACGGGGTTCAAAGTCAGAGCGTAAAGTCAATACAATATGAAGGCGAGGATCTGCCTCTAAAGCTTGTGCCAGGAAAGTGAGGAAACTTTGTCGTTTTTGTTGCTCACATATTGTACAGAGTTCTTCAAATTGGTCAATAATTAGTAAAAGTTTTGTGTTAGCCCGAACTTGGTTGTACTGTTCTATGAGGGCAATAAATTGACTTGGTGCTTCTTTAAGCTTTTGTTTGAGAGAAGAAATTTCTTTTAGTTTCTCAGCTTTATCTATAGAAGCATTTCGCAAAACTGCTTCTGCAAGTTCTCCAAAAGGAGACTTTGTTGGTCGAATAATAGGTAAAATATAAAATTCTTGTTCGTGATGAGTTCGCAAGCAAGGGATAAGTCCTGCTTTTACCAAACTTGACTTGCCAGAACCGGAAACTCCCAAGACTACAGTTAATTGGTGACCGCGATCGCTAATATGAGTATATAATTGCTGAATGAGTTCATCTCTACCAAAGAACAGAGAAGAATGTTTTTCTTCATAGCTTTTGAGTCCTCGGTATGGGTTGTTATCTAACATCAGTGCGGGTACATCTTCTAACTTGTCCCGATTGAAGTGAGGTAGCAAGAAAATATATTCACCTTTGTCGTGCTTTTGCATGGGAAATAAAACGGGTGTTTGGCGGCTGTTGCGATCGTCAGTCATTTGCTCAACTGTGTCCCGCACGTAGGAATAAATTTCTGTTGCAGTGATAATACCATCACCTTTTTGTAAAGTTGAGTCGGCATGACCTTCTAATGCTTCAAACAATGCACTTGCAAAAGGGGAAGATTCTTGTGTTTTTTCACTTTCTCTCTTACCAAAAAAACCCAAGAAATCAAGGGCTTTTTGATCGTAAGCCTCAGAGGTGATGACTTGCCATGCGGGTTTACTAATGAAGCGATCGTATCTTTGCTTGTAGACTTTCCGTGCAGGCATAGCATTACGATAGGAACTTGAACGAAATGTTCCTGTAAAACAACAGTCTAAAATCACTAGCATATGACGGCATGGCAATTCTATAAGAGCATCATGCAAGTCCTGCACAGGTAGAAGGTTTTGGGTTTGGAGGAGATTGCTACTTTTTGCATCAGTTGGTATGAGATAGCCTTTGTATTGACTGTCGTCTTCGAGTTCATCTTTAGGAACAATTCCATGTCCAGCGAAGTAAAACAGTATGCGATCGCTCTCTTGAACCTCCACAATCGTATCACCTACGGGGAATTTCTTATTTTTGAAAGCGGCAAGCAGAGAGTTTAATCCAGAAAGGGTAGCCTGTGAATTGAGTAGAGTCTCAACGTGATATTTATAGATTTGTTGAAGAATATTTGCTAGTTTTTCAGCATCAGCAACAGGAGTTTTTAAGGGTGGAATACCATTTGAGTATTCATTAATACCAATAACAACAGCTAAATTGCGTTTAAAATCATATCTAGATTTAACCATAGATACCGCTTTTCTAAAAAAACTGAATTTACCAAATTGACGTGACCGACTTATTGCTGTGAATTGCGATCGCACTAATCAGTTATTGTATTCTTCTTAGATTTTCGCCGCAAAGTAAAAGTCACTCCACTTTTCCCCTCAATACCAACACCAGTTCCTAACAGCTTAAACTCACCATTTGCAGAAATTTCAGCAGTAAACTCAACTTCATCTAACTCAAATTCACCCACGAACGGAACCTCCACACTAATAATTTCCTTCAGCCCAGCCAGAAATCGAGAGAACCCCTCGCGCACGTCTGTCACTTTTAGCGTTTGTTCCGTAACGCTACGTTCATCTGCACGTAATTCATTTGAGGTAGTTCCTACTATGGTAATTGTTCTTTCAAGATCTATTATGTTGTCGTCACGCATTTTTAACTGCTCCACTCTCCACTCTCTTTCCTCTGCGTCCTCAGCGTCCTCTGCGGTTCAAAAAATCAATTTCACCAATCATGATACTTTATTACAAAACCGAATAAAGTCCCCCCAACCACAACTTGCAAACTCCGAGCGATCGTAAAATGGCGAAAACCCTTCTAAAGGTAAGTATATTGACAAACCTTGAGCGCGGGAAACTCTACGTCCCGAAGCCACATTTGCTAATATTAACTGAGGTTCATACTCAAATTTAATAAAATCTATCAATTCATCTAAAACCACAATTAATTCTGAATTACTTCCAGAATAATTATCTCTAAAACTTTTGACATAATCATACAAATCAACAAAATCTTTATCTTTAAACCTTAGAGGACTAATATCAAACAGCGCCACTTTAGCATAAATATCGTTTTCCATCAATGATTGCCGCAAAGTAGCAGCTAACCGACTTACTAATTTCGCAAGCTTGTCAATCATGGCTAAATTAGTTGCTGATTGAGTGATTTCCGCTCCTCCTCCCCGCAAAACGTTATTTTGTTCTTCATAATAGCGACCGTATTCTTGTACTATAATCTTTGCCAGTGCTGCTGGTGTTGTCTCTGGATGAGTGGTTAAATGTTGCAGAATCTCCGAATAAGGCCAACCATCCATAGGTTCCACTTCTTGAGAACTGACTATATACTCGGTATTTGTCCGTAATTGATATACCACTTCTACCATGCTCATTAAACAAGCATCCATACCAATCAAGTTAACTTTTTGCCCAGTTTTTTCCTCTGCTTCCTGAAAGGCTTGCTGAAGTTTCGCATTATCCAGGAAGTCCATTGATGAGTCATCAAAAGCGATCGCTCGTGATTCCTCATCTTGGAGTTGCAGCACTTCCGTAACAGAGGACAGGAAAAAAGCACGAGACAAACGTCGATTATTGCGTGTTAACGAGCGGACTTCATTTTGAGTCGCTTGAAAATCCACTCCTCGTTCGCGAGCAAATTCATAGATATCATCTTCTTTCCAACCAGTACCGTGATTCCAAAGAATGACAGCATAGTTTTCCGCCGGATAATTTTCTATTCCCCAAACGATAAAGTCTCGTAAAGATTGAGGATCTCCCGTATTTTGTTCTGGAATATTTTCAATTTGAGAACGAATATAAGTAGTGCCTTTTAGCGGGGTAGAACGGTTTATATAGTTTTCTGTATAATTTACCTCAGGCTCTTCCTCACCTTTACGACGTGCATTCCGTGGCGGTTTTAGATTTTCTTGATTTTCTTGTGTATTATTCTCGGTTTTAGAATTCTCTTGAGCAGGACTGATGTAAATTCGATAAGTATTCTCGCGGTCTTCTAAAGTATCAAACTGGACTAAAACTGTCACTGCATCAGTGGAACCGACTCTCTCCATTTTTCTGATATCTTCCCACCCTTGGCTTGCCATAGGAAACATCAACTGAGTCCCGTCCTTAAACACTTTACCGTTATCTCCTGCCATGTAAACCATTAAAGTCCAACGACGCTTTGTTTGAGTCATTATTCTTAATAAATGAACTACAAGTGAGGAAAGAACTTCCCTTGATACTTATTAGGTGCAGGGAAAATCAGCTTATGCACGTTTGGGGAGATTTAATCTCTGTGAGTCATTTCAATAGCCGATCGCAAATCAGCTAAACTTTCTAACGGGACTTAAACATTATTTGAGGACTAAACAAGCCTGATACCGATATAGGGCAAGGAAAATACATCAAATGCCCAAAAACGGTTGAAACCCAGATATCTCAAGAAACTAGGCAAAACGATATCGAAGTCTCTCTGTATATACATTTGAGGTCTTTATTTTGGTAATTTTTTGTGTAATATCATGTCCGGCTAATCACTTGCGATTAAAAATTCTCCGCGTCTCCGTGTCTCCCTATCTCCAAGTCATTGTTATCGTAAGTATTTAGGCGAACTTGATATAAGTCCCACTAATATGAAAGTGTTTATCATCGCCAATGCCAAACTCGCGAGCAAAATCTGCTAAAACCTGGTTAAACAATTCAGTATTGACACGCGGCAAAACCCACCAATATGTTTCTCCAGATTCTGGATGAACAAAACCATACACCCAAACCCACTGAAAGCGCCAATGCACCTCTGCTGTTGGGACTTCCCACCACGGTACCCAAATACGTTGTAAAACTGGCTTCAGTCCAACACGATGCTCGTCCATAGCCCAGACCTCTATTTTGGCATTTGGATATTCGGCGTTGTCATTCGACTACCCTCGAATTGAGTTTTTTTCCACTCTTGTTGTTCTATTGGGTCAGAGCAGTAATGTTCTGGTCTCGGCACACACAAACGATGCTCCCAACGCTTGAGAAACTCCCACCTTATTCAGTTATCCAGATTGCAAACATCCAATAGCCGTGCAGAAATGGCACGGTCACATCAGTCATGCCGTGGGTTGAAACCTTTGTGTGGTGAGCGTTTTGTTGTCTTTTCCCTCCAAACTTGCTATAGTAATAGACAGTTAACACTACTATCAAGCAGTTATATAGTGTTAATCACTTATCTATTTATAACTGAAAGATAAAAAGAGATAATAACTGGTTAGTACTGTTAAGTGTTTTAATAATGAATGCCAGTTAAAAACAAAGTTAAGCAGTTCGTGGACAGTAAGGGGCTAGTAACTGTAACTTAATTTTTGGACATAGCTACCAACCCTTACCCAAATTTGGGGAGCTTGTTCGGCTTAAGTAGTAATTTCCCTACTAACAATATGGGTAAAGCTTAGGTACGTTATAACCATAGAGTTACATAAATTCATGCCGAAAAGAGAAAAATGGTTCAAAGTTTTATTGACTCAGCAAGAGTTTGAAAAACTTCAAGCTTATGCTGAATCCCAAGGCTGGAATATGTCTCAAGCGTTTAGAGAATGGATTAAGGAGTTGCCATGCTCCTAGGATTTAAAACAGAATTAAAACTGAACGACCATTCGCGCACAGAGTTACTAAAGCATTGTGGTGTAGCGCGTCATGCTTGGAATTGGGGGTTGGGTTTAACCAAACAGATTCTTGATTGGAATCAGGCTAACCCAAAAGAAAAGATAAAATTCCCCACTGCAATTGACCTCCATAAATGGTTAGTTGCGTTAGTAAAGCCTGAATGTCCTTGGTACTATGAGTGCTCTAAATCAACACCACAATTCGCTTTGAGAGCTTTGCGTCTAGCCTGGAAAGATTGTTTTGAAAAGAAAAAAGGAGTTCCACAATTTAAAAAGAAAGGACATGACGACAATTTCACGTTGGAAGGTACTGTCAAGATAGTTGGAAGTCGCAGCATTTAAGTCCCTAAAATAGGAGTATTAAAAACTTATGAGTGTCTCCCAACTCATTGTCCTAGAAAAAAGAAAAAGTCTCCTCATAAAGTTCCTCCAAATAATTTCCCCCCAAAATCTGTAACAATGAGTCGTGAGGCTGATAAATGGTTTATTTCCTTTAGATTTGAAGCAAGTAAACCCGATCTGAAATTAGAAGACACTTGGTTTTTCTCAGAACACTCAGTAGTAGGCGTTGATTTAGGCGTTTTAAATCTCGCCACATTGTCTACTGGAGAGATAATTGAAGGAGCTAAGTCTTACAAAAGATTTAAAGACAAACTAGCTAGACTCCAATGGCTAAATCGACATAAAGTTATAGGCTCTGCTAGCTGGAAGAAAGCCCAATTACAGATAGCTAGATTGCAGAGAAAGATAGCCAACATACGAAAAGACACGTTACATAAGTTAACCACACTATTAACTAAGAACCACAGCGTAATAGTTATTGAAGACTTAAATGTCAAAGGTATGATGGCTAATCATAAATTAGCAGCTAGCATCGCTGATATGGGATTTTACGAGTTCCGCAGGCAACTAACTTATAAATGTGATTTATTTGGCTCAAAACTAATAGTCGCTGATAGATGGTTTCCTAGTTCTAGCCCTGCCATAATTAACTTCTTTTTACCCGTTGCCTCAACTGCTTGTTTGTATTCTTCATATTCCCAACAATCCACGATACCGGGACGTTTGATTCTCTGCGCGTATTCTTCCATGTATCAAATATTTATTACCCCACCCTAACCCTCCCCTTTCTAAGGGGAGGGAACTGAATTTTTCTTGTTTCCCCCCTTTTTAAGGGGGGATTCAGGGGGGTAATCATACAATAAAAATCACAGCCAACCACTTTTCAAACATCCTCTTAGCAATCCCTTACAGTGCGGTTCAATTTACTTCTTAAACCCTCGAGCCAATTCATTTGTTGTCAAAGACTGTACAAAACTCAAACTAACCGACTGACGGGATATTGCTTTGACATAAGCAGCATTAAGGAAGGTGTTATATTTTGGCATTTCCGCAACATAAGTGGCAAAGAATGGTAAACTCAAAACATTTAAATACCGACGTGCAAGGCTTGGATCTTCTCCAACAAGTTCTGATGGTAATGCAAATTGATTTGCACTTCCTTTACCTTCTCCAATGGCTGAAAAATGGCTGGTTTTTGAAATGACTGCTAAGTACTTTTGTGAGTTATTTATCCAGGAAAAAGGTAATATTTGTTCGTATAAAGCTGGAGCAATGGTATCATCACTACTAGCAGCAATCAGCACAGGAGTTTGAATTTGGCTTAACCCTGTTTCTCCAAAAATACTGCTGGTAATTGGATTGACTGCTACCACGGCTTTGACTCTTTTGTCGCGAAAATTATAGATTTTGCGTTCGCGAAGCGGCTGCTTTGCAGCATCGCTTTCTCGCAATTCGAGTGCATTACACTGAAGGAGTAGGGATAAATTCCAAGTATCTTTAATGGCATTTTCTCGACAATCTTTTGCAAGTTGCTCAAAGTTAATTTTTGCACCTGCTAGGGCTAAAGCTGTGTAGCCTCCAAAAGAGTGACCAAAAACGCCCACTTGTTGCAGATTGAGCCGCCCTCTATAACGAGAGTCAAATTTATTACGCTCTTCTAGCTGATCTAATATATACTTAATGTCCAAAGGTCGGTTCTGAAACTCGTTTGGCGGTGCCACCTCATTTGTTTTGCCGTTGAGGAGCAATCGCAATTGTTTGGTATCGCTACCGGGATGATTGGGAACAATCACAGCGAAGCCGTGAGAAGCAAGGTGAGTGGCTACATAAGCAAAGTTACTACTGTCAGAACCCAAACCGTGAGAAACAACAATAACAGGAACTCGACTTTGAGCGTTAGGAAGGTAAATATCAGTTAGCAAAAATCGGTTGCGGGTAGCGTCGAAAAACTTCAGGGTTTGTTTTTGCCCTCTGTATTGTCCTCTTCTCCTTAAATCTTGCCGGAGAGAAATGTGAAACGGTAGTTTGCTGGAAGCTGCTTCTAGACTTGATTTTTCTTCAACTGCGGCGACTGCACGTTTGGTTTGATTGACGAGTTTTTCTAACTCCGATGCCATGCTCATAGTACGTGCCAAGTCGATATGCATACTACGGCTGGGATATTTACGCAATATATTTAATAAAGTTAAACCATTCGGTTCAGCCGCTGCCAGAATCAGTGCCGAACGTAAAGCGTGTAAGCCGGCTTTTGGTTGGCGAGATTCCGTTTTAATCACTTCTCCCAAACGATTCAGTAAAAATTCTCCTTGTGAAGTATAGAGAAATTGGGAAATGGCGACATGGCTAACTTTGATGGGGGTAAGTAATGCTCGCCGCAACTGCTGGAGTTGCCCTTTTTTGAGATATTGCTTGTAAGCGTCCAAATCATTGTCAATGGCACCTGTTTTGGCATAGTTTTCTAATGCCGGGATGGAAATGGAACGCTCAAAAGCAGAATATGATGCATGAATTCGCTCGGCAGCAAAGGCAGAATTGCCCGAGCCGAATGTTGGCAGCAAAGCAGATAGAACTAGCGGTAGGGAATTCTTTCTCAGGGCGCTAGTCCAATGACCACATAAGTTGTTCATCGGTTTAATTGTGCAAGGAGGTAATGTTTGAGGAGACAGTGTTGTGTGGTAGCTATGCAGTCACCCTGGAAGTGATGGTGAGTTTTATGTCCCTCAAAATAACAAACTTAACAGGTATTAGTTATTAATGACTAGTATCTGCAGGGGGTAATCTTTTTTGACAGTAACCAGTGACCGGTGACCAGTCATAAAAGTAAGTATATTTACTCGGCTTTGGGTTGAAAAGTAGGTTAGCGATCGCTATCCATTCCTTTTAACAAATAAAAAATAACATACTTTTTTGATAACTGATAACTATTTGCTGATAGTCAGTAGCTGAGGGAGACTCACTTTTTAGTGGATTTCCCTAGAGCAATTGTAACTGAACCTAACACTACTAAAACCGCTCCTATGATTCCTAGTAAGGTCAAAGATTCTGGTGCTATTAATTTTGGTGATAGGATTGATACAAACCAAACAGCAATTAATGTGACAATGGGAGCTAAAGCTAATACTGCACTAACACGTGATGCTTCCCAATGTTCTAAAGACTCAGCAAATGCGCCATAGGCAATGAGAGTATTGAAAGCACAAAAAACTAGAATAGCAAAATGCCAAAAGCTCAGTGTAAAAATTGTTGTTGGGTTGGCAAAGGGAGTGAAAAATAAAGTACATCCTCCGTAAATAACGAGCATGATACTGGTAGAGGATAAAGATTGTAGCAATTGTTTTTGTGCTAGGGCATAAATTGTCCAAGTGATAGCTCCTACAACAATCAAGCCGCTACCTACAAGATAATTTCCCTGAGATGTCATTAAGTTATTTAATTGTTCGTGAAAAAATAAGATTAGCCCCACAGTTAGAGTACTTATGCCAATCCACTGAAGTAATGCATACCTTTCTTTAAAAAAAATTAAACCTCCAACACCCATAAGTAGGGGTGCTAACTGAATAATGACTTCAGCATTGGCTGGTGATGTCAGTGCTAAACCTTGTGTGAAAAAAAGGTAATTCGCAGCTAGGAAAAAAGTTGCGATCGCTAACAGTACCCAGGAAGTGGAACGTAACTGGGATGGAGTGGGTAATTTCCCCTGTCCTCCCAGATAAATAGCTAACACTACAAAGGACACTAAAAAGCGAAACCAAATGACAGTATAGACATCAAGAACTTGTAGAGCGATCGTTAAAGCAATAGGTAAAATTCCCCATAAGAGAACAGTCAGCAGTGATAGTGCTAGCCCTAAACGCCAGCGACCAGTGGTAGTATGCATTTTGGTTGTTAGTTAGTGGTTAGTGGTTAGTGGTTAGTGGTTAGTGGTTATTAGTAGCTCAACCATCAACGACTAACGACCAACCACTAACTACTAACTCTTTAAAAGAAATCAGACATACTTGGGGATGCACCAGCAAAGATTTGAGTTGCTGCTAACAGGGCTGTTTCTGTTGCATCTAGATATGCTGCTTGTTGCAATTGGTAGGGTGTGTACAAGCCTGTATAGAGGGGTGCTAATCCTTTAATGTCTAGCTTCATCTCTCCTTTCCCGCCGGTTCTGACTTCACCTTGTCCGTTTGCAACAGACAGGATAAATTTACCATTATTTTCTGGAAGCAAGTCATCTTTAATATCTAGGTGCAGTTCTGTTTGAGTTGCACTGAAATAACCGCGCTTCTCTAGCGCCTTAGCAACATCTACTATACGTAACATCCAACGAAAGGTAGATTTTTGTTGGGCTGTTTGTTCTGGTAACAATAATGTGAGGGTGTCTATTGGAGATCCTTTCCAGTGTACAGACTGAATTTGAGAGCGATGATTGGCAAGAAAACTCCAAACAGTTTGTGCAGCTTTAGGTGTGAGAACTACCCAATCTCTAATTTTTATGAAAGAGCCATCCCGATCTTGGTGCTGGCTGAAGATGATGTAACCTTGGGGTTGCTCTACCGTACCAATCAGATAGGCGTAAACGGTTTCGTTATTGTCAGGTTTAATAATTTGCTGCCATATGGCTTGATGTCTGTCTAGGTATCCGTTGTTGAATTTTGCTTTCTGTGGGTAAAGGTTATGAAATGCTTCTTCTTCTGGGGAAACTGCTAAAAGGGGAAGGGGCTGTTCTTTGATTTGAATACTATTGGTAGATATTTCCCAAGAGCAAAAGAACCCTCCTTGTTCGTAACCTGCTTTTCGATAAAGACGCTGAGTTGCAGGATATAGGGCGGAGATGGGGACTCCTTTGGTATGGCATTCTTTTAGTGTGTGCTGTAATAGTGCGATCGCAGATCCATCTCCGCGATGTTCTGGTGCAATACCTACAGCAGCAAGTCCGATCGTGGGGACAGGGGAACCACCCCACCACTGGCTCATGGGAATTGTTGCAAGCCCACCTGCAATCTGGCGATCGCGACGAATGAGACGAAAGTTTTCTAAGCCGATACAATTAAAGTAAAAATCAGTGTCTTCCCGAAGGGCGATAAAACACTGGGCAATAATATTTTTTAGTTTTTGAGCGTCCTCTCGATCCGTCACTTGGCTGTATTCAAATTTGGCTGTCATGAGTTGTATCACCTAGCAGGACTAAACTACAAGGATACTACAACTGGTGATGATGATAGCGCTTCACCCGAAAGATTCATCCAAAAGGGTGAGGATTAATAGAATACGGGTAATGGGGAACGATACCCTTCATCAATCATTTGTGCATGAATGATATCAGCAAGGGAACAAGATAAAAATTGGCATTGAACTGCCTTAACAAGAATACCTACAGACCCAGTTAATCGAATGCCTTGTTCCCTAGCGAACTTTCTGGCTGCCCCATCATCCGAAGCAAAAACCCAATTGCGATTGCGAGCTATAGCCATTGCTTCAGACTCCCCATCACCAAACCGTTTACTATATTCTGAAGTAGTCTGTAACTCTATAACCTCGTCATTTGAACCACTATTTTGCGGAGGAGTTTGCAACCAACCATTGGACAATGCTTGAGTAATTTCCTGTAGTTTAGCTCTGTTACTTAAGTTAAAAGATTGGCTAGCACTTTCAATTCCTGTTAGAATTTCGCGTTGAACTGCTTGACCAACAAAAGCTCTACCAGAATAGAGACTTTTGAGTATATAAAAAGCTTGCACTAGAGCAAAATTACTTAGTACAGTGTTATCAAAAATGATTGGTGACAGATCTGCTTCACTAGAATTCACTCTCACTATTTTGTTGACTTTTTACACAACTTATTCAGCATTTTTAATGTCATTTAATAAATCTTCCTTAGAGTCTACACCTAAATTAATAGGAATATTTCTAACTTTTAACTCACATTTCGCTTCTTCTACGGTAACTTCTAACAATTCGGCTAACTTACTTAAGCTGATATTACCCAGCTGATATGCTTCATAATACTGCTTAACTACCATTACAGATTTTTGTGCATTCATCGTCATTCTTTTTTTCTCACTTGCAGTTAGATTTCCTTAGTTAAATTATATCCTCTCGACAAACTTGTGATGTTGTTTCAGCCTCCTGAAATTAGGGAATTGAAACCTACAAGTACGAGGGTTCTTAGTAGCGCTGTCTTCGCATGCATCCCAACTACGAACTAGTAATCATAAACACTCAATAGCTGTTTTACAGTAAGCACTAATTTTGAGATATCCGAGATATAGTGTTTCCTAGCTTGCTCGGAGACAAATTTATCCGCGTCCATCGGCTACAGGCTGCGGTTAGTTATTTTTTAGAGTACCTTACGGAAGTGGAAATTGTTATATATTTAGCTTTTGGTAACTTAACTTGTTTTGCTTAAAAAGATTAGTCCACAAAATCCATCCGCATGAATGGGGAATATGTTCTTCGTTCGGTCTCAGGATTGACTCTAACTCTATTTGCATAGTTTGCACCTTCTTGATCTTCACGAATTGCTCTCCACACTAACAGACGCCAATCTTCTACGGATACTAAATAGCGGTCTGTTGTCCTACCAGGTTTCAACCAGCGCAATCCATTTCCAACATTAATATGTTCTGATTGCTGAAAAGCTTCTTTGGAAGTAGCAACCCGTGATAGAAAACGAAATGGATCGCAATTATCTAGCTGCGCTAGATTGTCGAAACAATCTCTGATAGCCTTTTGGGAAAGAAAGGGAACTAAAGCTGAAGGACTACGAATTTCTTCAAGGAACAATAAACCTACAGCAGAGAGAGTCACTTGTCCGTGGGAAAACTCAACTAACGATTCAAACCATGACCTTTCAGTAAAAGGAACACTCTCTTCCCATTCTCCTTTAGAAATTGCTGTCTCACGCTCAATTTTTTCAAACAAGCTTTTATATACTTGAAATTGCGAGCGACTAAATTCTACAGGAAGCGGAGGTAATTCTAGTAAAGTAGTTGATTGCTCAAAAATATAGTCACATTTAACCCCTTTCAACATACCTACTAAAACTGTGTAAGGGACTAATGCTTTAAATCCTCCGGTTGGATTTAGGATAATGTTACTTGCACCATAGCTATTAACTTCTTCAATAATGCGTCGCACAAATTTAACAACACCCATTGTACGGAAAAGATCGGCGTCAGAAACTTGAAGCCCTGGAACTTTTTCTGCTTGGACATATATGCCACCCCAATAATGCTTCAAATATTTCTCAACTGCAAGAGCACAGCAATATCCATCGTCTGTACTTGAAGCAAGCAAAATTATTCTATCTTGATGAGTAATGCCAATACGCACAAGAGAATGAATCTCGGCAGATAATTTTGTCTTCAAGCTTTCTCCTTCAGGATGAATATCACGAAAAGTAGAGAATACTTTTTCAGCAGCTTCTTCCAGACTGTTTTGTTGCTGAACCCAATTCATTAGCTCTGCTGGTTTAACTCCCAATGCTTTGGCAGCACTAGTTCCCACAGAACATATAACCGTTGTAAGCATCTCAAAATCTCCTAATAATTCTTGGTACTGGATTAATTTGTTTACCGCTCGCTAGACTTTTTTTGCTCGTTTTTAGAAATTCTGGGTAACAGAGGTAAACCCAAATCTTTTGTCAGTGGAGGAAGAGACAGCTTGAGTGCTTTATCTGTCTTAGTATCATTCTCATTAGCTACAAACCATTCATAGGAATTACCCTCTGTATTAGGGTTTTCAGTAGTTCTTGGATAATGAATAGGTTTTTTAAATCCTCTAGCAGCTTGAAGAAAAGCTGCAATAAAAGATACTTTTGTAAAAGGCGCATCATAAGCATATTCAACAGCTTTTTGAAACTCTTTAATACAGTTTCTTACTTCAGATTGTTCTGGTTTGATAACTTCTGTTAAAGAGTAGTAAAACTCATGCCATTGCTGACCTGTTCGCAAATCTGTTTGTTCAATTTTTAACTCAACACTACCAAAACCTAGAGGTTTAGCACTACCTAAACGATGAAAATATTCGGGATTTTTATCTGTTAGTTGCAGTAACCAAAAAAGTGCGCCTAACTCAATATCAGATAAGTTGATAACATCAATTTCAAAACAAAATTTAGTTCCAGGCTTAACCCAACCTTGAATTGTGCGATTTTGATTATCTTGCTTTTTACCCAGTCGCAGGTACTCACGGTATCGATCGCCTATCTTGATAGTATCAGAATCTGTGTTCCAATATTCACTAGGTAACTGATGATGAGGATAAACTTTCCTTCCGCGCAACCCTTGCTTTTCCTGGTATGCTTCAACTTTTTTAGTTCCATCGGGCAAAGGTTCTCCATCCTGATTCTTAGCAATATAAAAGCGTGCTTGTTCTGGTTTAGGTTCTCCTAAAATTGCTAGAGGTAAACCATTGGGAAAAGGGTCTTGGTCAAAGTTCTGAATAGCTTTATCTGACTCGCATTTGACTGCATTAATCCTCAGTTGACCTTTGTATGAACCGTTTCCTTCTTGAGAAACCCATCCAAAAACTCGGTCTGCTGGTGATAGTTGATTTATTTGTTTTGCTGGTTTCAGTTCTTCTGAAAATAAACTCAGGGGAGCTACTGCAAATAATTGTCTAGCAATAATTACAGGATACAATCCTAGTATTTCAAGTTGGCTTTTATTATTTCTAACATGAGCGTAGCAAAGCGTTCCATTAGATAAGTTATGCTCTGTATATCCACCTGTTATGTGACGCGACCATTTAGAAAAACTAAGAGCAGGCGGTCCCTGCATTCCCTTAGCAATTTCATCTTGATGTATTTCTTGATAATTAATAATCAGTTCGTTCCATTTGCGATGCAAGTCGGGAGTTAGTTCTTTTTCAACAGGTGCTTGCTGATAGCAGAAAAATAAACGCTCATCATGCTTGTTATCAATGTTTTTATTAGTGATACAGACATAACCATTGACTTGGATCATATCTTCACTAATCGGCTCATGCCTTCCATTTCGTTGTCCTGAGCAAGGCGGATTGCCAAGGTTTTGACCCACAGGTGCAATTTTACGAACTCGCCAATATGTAAAAATTACGTTACCTTGACGATCTATTTTTTTGTACTTTTCCAACCATGCAGTGACTGATTGACCATGTTGAGGCAATTGACCTTGTTGATATTTAACTGCACACTTAGAAAAATCAGCATCATGACAATTGTATCTTGGTAACCAAGCTGCATACATTTCTCCTTGAGGTGTACCATCATTACCAATGCAAGAGCTACCAGGATAAAGATATATTTTTTCCTTTTCAATTCGTGCAGGAACCATCTGTAATCCAATCTTGGCAGGCATTCGGTAGGCTAATCTATTTTCGTGTTTTCCAAATACAGATAATCGAGAATTAGTGACCGCCTCGTAAGCCGAGCGCAACATTCCTTTAATTGAAGTAGGCGGTAAATAAGGTTTATAGGGTTTTCCTTGTCTATCTAAATATCTGGGATCTAAACGAACTCGATAAATTTTATGCCCCTTTTTCTCTCCTTCTGTTAATTCTTTAAGATTGGCTGCATCAGGAATGAGCAAAGGTGTAACAGTAGTCAACGTGACAGAAATTTTACCACTCCACAATTTGTCTTGATAAGATTCATGACCAGAAGGATTGCGATCTCCAAGTTCCCATCCTGGATTGTCTTCTTGAAACTTCTGTAAATGATGGCGGGGAAGTGCAGGGATAAAGTTATAAGGATTGTGAAAGTCTCCTGAAGCGCTAGAATTCCTTGCTTTTTGAGTAGCTGGAGATGGTTGAATGACTTTCTTTGGCTGCAAATTTTTCTGAGAACTTCTCTGCTGAATTACCTCTGTTGTCTGTCTAAAACCTTCTACAGTATCAGAAGTATTTAAGGAATTATGCCAAAGTTGATTTACTGGTCGAATGCGTCTAGGTTGACCATTTTCTAATTCTAAATCAACTTCTAAACCACTTAACTGGTCGAGAGATTGAGTAACTAGCTCGGAGTGTAATTGTCCTAGTGGTATCTGTGTACGTACAGATAAGCCTTTTTTAGTGGTAAAGACAATTCTTAATCCACTATCATTTTTATTTTTAGTTGGTATAACAACTAGTTTACCTCTAATGACTGCCATGCTTTTTTTCTTCCTTTATTGGCTCTAGGTTTAATAAGCGTTCTTCGACTACCGCTACATTTCCGTGTTCGTCAATAACACAAAAATATTCACAAGTTGTAATTTGTACTCTTTGCTGAGATTTCACGCCAGGAATGGGAATATCTAATTTGCCAATTCTGGCGGTAGATAATCGGCTCCAACCTTCACCTATATCTGTTCCCGTTCCTTGTCCCCATAACAAATAGCTCTGAGGATGTTTGTCAAGTTCTTTTAACTTACCTTTTTCATAAAGGCAAAAATTTGTTTCTGTCTCGGAAAGCAATACTGCTTTGCCTGTACCGCTCTTTTCATTCAGCCATCGTAATTCTGCTTGTTTATTAAAAACTCTTGCTTCAAACACAGAATTTAGATTAATTATTTCATCTTTATGAGGTTCTATTTTTCCATTTTTTATTTTAACAAAGCAACATTTTTCTGGTGTATAAAGTAACCCTATTGCATCAGACAGACATTTTTTAGATTTATAAATTGCGTCTGACAAAGTTATATCCTTCTTACTAGCTTGTGTATAGAGGTCTATCATACTGTTACTTCCGATTGATAACGGTTACATTCAATCCAGGCTTGCCAATGTTTGTTCAATGAAGTTAAAAATTCTGAATCTAATATTTGCATACCTCCTTCAGGGGTAAAATTAAGTTCGACATTCTGTTTTTCAAAAGCTTGTAGTGATTCCTCTTTTAATCCTTTTCCATGGAGCCAGATTTTTTCAACAGCGATCGCTCCCATACCTCGATTCACTCCATAACCTAGAGGAATGCGTCCAGCATACAAATCCCGTAAGGTTAAAAGTAATAATGCCAGGGTTGCGTGTAATTCACTTTTAGGAATGCGTTTTAAATTAAGAGTTAAGTTTATATCTTCCCACTCAATATTAAATGGCTCCAGATTATTGTAGAGAAATCCGTCAGCCGCTCCTCCAGTCCAGCGATCGATAGCAACATGAAATGCTTGTTGGGTTTGTTTGATTGGAGTGTTATTAAGTGCAGTACGGAGTTCTTGACTGTTTGTTGCATCTGTAACAGATTGCCACTTTTTAGGCTCTATTTTTTGAACGTTGTAGCAGTCATCCACGGACAAAGCACTTAAACCTGGTTTATAGTTGCATTTTTGAAGATCCTCCTCTTGAATTTCTGGTTGCTGTTTAGCTGCGATGCCAAACAGAGTTTCTACTAAAGGAACTTGCACCTGTTCTAAAAATCGTTGTTTACCTTCTGTGTCCTGAGTTAACGAAATCTTACAAACAGTACGAATAATTCTTTCAGCTTGCGATCGCAATGCTCCTTTAATAGAACTACCAGGCAATACTAAAGCTATTTGCTGATTCACTGAACTGACTAACGGTAAAATATCTACTGTCATTCCGTCTTGTGCAGCTTTCACCATCAATGACCCTATAGGTTTCCATTCCTTTTTGAAGCTGTTCTAATGCAGAATGTAAATTACCTAATTGACTTGTTGATGGCTTACTGTCAATTTTTTGTTTGCCTTGTTTTCTTTGAATTTCTAAACCAATTATTTCTTGGCGCGACTCTCTAGTATCTGATAAAAGTAAAGCAGCTTTACGAATAGCTACTCGCCAAGCTTCCCTTTCAATAAGTCGAGCGTAATCAAAAATTTTTCCATCCTCTTTAGGTTCAATCAAGACAGTGTTTTTCTGGACATTTGCATCATTTTTCCGAGGTTTACTAATATGTAGTATCGGTTCATTCAATATTGGAGCGTTAAAACAAATTTGTCCATAACCTTCTGCTCGACGTTCACCGATGCCACTAATTTGTAGATCCGATAAATTTGTAGGATCTAAATTCCCATCTACTTTAAAAATCATACAACTTCCTGCACTTAAACCAACTAAGGAAGGACGTGGTAGTCCCCATCGAGTTTGCCAGGAGTCAATTCGGTTTTGGCGAGCTAAGAAGCTCATTGTTTCATCACGTTTTGATTCTGTGCTTTCTGACTCTGCACTTTTGATTCTCAGGTTAACACCTAGTTTATTACCTAAAACTTCAGCAAAATCACATAAGTTTGTTGTTGGGCGTAATCGTTTATCTCGAATCAATACATCTGAAAGTAACCAAACAGTGAGTTCTTTCTCTGGGTCTATTGTAACAGTATCAGCATTATAAGATTCGCTTTCTACTTTTAGAGAAATTAAACCATAATCATCTTTTTTTGTACGTCCAATGTGATAATCTCCTGCTAATAATTGCCAGTTGGAGTCTTGAATGACATCTACTAGACTTTGACACAAGCGTAATTCAGCCCGAAATCGAGTACCTGGAGCGATCGCTTCATAGCTATAAACACCACCTACATCTTCATTAGGTCTTTGAATTTCGTCATTAACTGTGTTGTGTGTCTCTACACTTTTAGTTACTATTTTTAGTACAACTGAAACAGCTTCATCTGAAGTAGTCAAGTCACTAATGTATCCACTGCGATATCCTTTAAATTGTGAGCCATCCTCTGCGGAATTTCGTAATCTGTTCTCGATTATTTTGGTTTCCCGTTCTTTGTCCGATTTTTTATAAAATAAGCTTAATGGAATAGGTTTACCTGCCTTACGCTCCTTTTTATTAGAGCCGTTTTGCTCAACTTCTGGGGTAGCATTAGTAAGTATTAGCTTTCCTTGAGCAATTACCTCACCAATATCTATTCCGACTTTCCTGAGTTTATTACTAAACATTGAAAGTAGAAAAGTGCCTGGGATATAGTCAAGAGTCTTTACTAAATTACCTACAGTTTTAGAATGAATGAGTAGAGGAGATTTTGCTTCCAAGCTAAGTTCTACGCGACACCAAGTCCCTGTACACTCTAAAGCCTGTTTTTCTTGCTCGGTTTTCTTTGAAGCTGGAGGTAATTCAGGAGTAAGATTTTTTTCAATCCATGCAATAGCATCTTCAAGTTGATAGCTTATAGCCACCCTACATTTTCCTGCACCACGCCTGCGTTTAGCTCCTAAACGCTCTATCATTGCTACCCCTGCTGCTAATAGAGATTGGACAGTTTTGTATTCATAAGAACCACTTTCTAACCCTTCTAAGGTATAAGTAGCTACCAATTGAGTTCCCAATCGCACCATTTCTTCAAACCTTAAACAATCTGATTTTGCACAACCTGAATCAGGATCGATTGCTATTCCAGGTTTAATAAAAGTTAAAGCTTCTTGGAGTAAGGGTTTATTCCTTAAAGCATTTTTCAGAGCAGGTGGTATTTGAGCAGGACGAACAGAAAGAATAGCTGGTTGAGGCTGTTCTTCTGATGTTTTTCCTGTACGGAATTCCAAAGCAGGCTGATTGCCAAAAATATATTGAACCCATTTATGCCATGGTTTATTAGGATTATCACCATCTAACCCCAATGCTACTTGTTCGCAAGCATCTCGCCAAATTCCCGTCAATGTCTTAGCTGGAATAAAAGGCAAGTTTTCACGATCGCGTTTTACTAAACGATCTATACTTCCAGAACGACCTGTGCCAGAACCAATATGCCAATCACTTAGCATTTCTATATTAATACTGTATTGATTACTCATGATTCCCTCTCAAAAAAATCCACAGCATCCATTGCATCTAAGAACCCCGTAACATAAATTATCTTGTTGTCCTCCTGTTCTTCCCAAAACAGAGTTTCACCTTGACAATTTACTGTAAGCTCACGAATTTCTGGTTGATAACGATTTATCATGAGTTTGAGCCTAGCATCAGCACCATTTTTTCCTAAGAATAATCCTTCTCTTAAATCATGCATTTGGCTACTAGGAAGTATGCGCCTTCTGTCCTTTGTCGCTTTGAGCGTTTGAACCCGTTTTTCCAAGATTTCCCAGTATCGCTGTTTAGCCCACTCTTTTCCATCTGTCACTTCAGATAATTTATTCTCTGGTGTAACAATATAAGGTCTTCCATAGAGTTTTGTCCTTTGACTATCTAGCACTAACTTTTTACGGATAGTATCTAAATCTACTCCACTACTGTCATATAAAATATGGAAATCTAGAGCAGAGCAAGGATAAGTTTCAGCTTCTTTTTTGATTTTGTCTTTAACTTTGATTTTATCTTTAACCTTTTTTGCACTTCTAATCAAATCTTCTGCTAACTCGTAAGCTGTAGAGAAAGGAAAATGTGGTTTAATAATAGTAATTCCAGCACAAGCAGATAATCGTGGAGCTTTTAACGCAGATTTCTGAGCTATTTCAGGAATAACTCCTTGTATGTGTTGTAATTCCTCTGGAAGTTTGTCTAGATGTTCTGTATTGTTCTCAAATTCTTGTAAAAAAACTTTAGTAAACTGTAACGCTTGTTTACCATCGCATACTACAGTTAAGTCATCTCCTCCAACTACTAAAGGAACTAAAGGAAAAATTTTGGCTTGACTTTGAGTTTTGTCTGATTTAGATACACTTAACAAAGTTGATAGTGCTTTTAAAAATGCTCGTTCAGTACATATGTCTAAAGCCATAGAAAAATGTCTGTACTTTTCTACGTAATTCCTGTTTTCCTTGTCTACAGAATTCCTACTACCAATAATTTTTCCTAAATTTAGAAAAATTTCTCCTAACCCGTTACCATCAGCATGAACTATAGCTAGCCACTCTCTTTTAAAATTGTTATGATTTCTACGTGAAACCTTTTTGGTTTTATCTTCCTGTTCTTTATCCAAACCTAGTTCTTCATTCAAAGCTCTAATGCTAGCTAGAAAATCAATATCTATTTTTTCTTTTTCTAAAAGAGTTTCAAATCTTGTCAAAGCTTGCTTACTACAGTTTTGTTTTTTCTCACTGACGAAGGATTTAAAGATAGTTTTACCTTCTTTATCTTTTTCCCATGAGTAAGCAGGTAAACCACTTGTGGAACATTCATCTACAATAGGTAAACGTAGAAAACGCAAAGCTAGAGAAGGTTTTTGAGAACGAATTACCTCAAACTTTTGGTGAATTTTGCGATTAACATCTCCTAACTTATCTTTCTTCCAATCAAATTCTTGAATTGCACCACAAATATCTAATCCTGGTGCTTCAATTAAGGCTTTACGTGTTACTCTTTGAATCACCTCTATGGCATGCTCTTTCTCTCTAACTAATAAAAGTGCTTTACCTGAAGTAGCAATAATTACTTCAATATGGGTATTATTAAATTCTTCAATAGGTTTATTCAATTGTCGGTCAAGTAATTTTTTTCTTAGTTCCTCACTTCCATCTCCAGGTTGGAGAGATATTTGTGAAGTATCGTTAATATGTGCCACTGCATCTAACACCCACACTGTTCCAGCTAAGTAGGTTAATTCAGAAGCACCAATGTTTTCTTTAAGCTTATTTGTGGAAAATATGTAGTTTTGATTGCCTGATGTTTCAATGAGTACTAAATGCATAATCTCTCTTTAGATAATCAATCTATCAGTCGGTTTACAAAAAAAGTTGTAATCCGGCTGATGTATATGTTTTGTAGTACTAGCGCTTCTTGTCGAAAAGATTTCCTCTAGCCTTTACTTAATCCCACTAACAACCGCGCCAAGGCTTGCACCATTGGACGACTAGAAACATCTTCTCCCCGTTTGAGTTGATGAACGCTACCCGTTAGCATTGGATATTCGTTCCCAATCCTATCCTCACTCCCTTCGTAGTCGCTATAAAGGTTAGCAATTATACACAAATTCAAATTTCGACAAAATTCTTCCCATTTCGGAACCTCGTCCTTACCTTTATCTCCCGCTAAAATAACGGCGTGAGTTGCTTCCCGCATAATTAATCGGTTCTCTTCAGTCATTTTGCCACCCACATCAATAATGTTGATGGGTAAATTTGCACTTCTTACCCACCCAGACGCTTTCTGAGCAAATTCTGGGGTGAACTTAGCTTTATACTCCTCCTTAAGTCGTCTTGCTAATTCTGGATCTCTTCTTGCTGCTTGGTGAAAACCAAGCGCCTTCTCCATCGGGACAGGCTGTAATTACATAAGGATAGGGTGCTCCTTCAATAATACCGATCGCCTGCTTCAATCCTTCCCGCAAACAAGATTTCCCCGACTGTGGAGGACCGCAAAGCACAACCTTGAGCGCCGACTTCTCTTTTTGAGCTTCATCAGTTTCAATCAATTCACCAATCTTGTACGCCGGAGTATGGGAAATAACGACGATAAACGTCTTGTAACCTTTTCTGCCAATTTTGGGATCGAAAATAGCGATCGCACTATACAGGTGAGATATTTTATGAGCTATTAAATACCCCACAGCTAGCGATGCTGGACCATCTACTTTCAGCAACCGTCCTCCCTTGATTTCTTCGGAAGCAATCATTTCATCCAAACGCGCTGCTGCATCTTGGACAATTTGGTCGCCATTAGCTGGTATACCAAATTTGACTCTTAAAACATCACCCTCTAACTTGATATGGTAAGTACTCATCGATCGAACAGTGGTAAAAACATCAACACCCAGACCCTGAATTTAAATTAATCAATCAAGTCTCCTAACTTATACGCTGGATTGTGTGTGATACAAATCACATATTTCCCTAACTTGGGGTCAAAGCAACCAACTGCACCATAAAGGTGAGCAACTTTATGTGCGATCGCAAATGCTACTGGTATGGAAGCAGGACCGTTAACCTTAAGTAAAGGTCCTCCGATGAGTTCGCCTGAGTCAATCATTTCTTCGAGACGGGCGTTAGTGTCTTGTACAATCCGGTCATTTTGGGCGGCTTCTCCAAAATTGACTCGCAAAATCTCGTCTTTCAGTTCCATCTTGTAAGTCGTCATTTCATTAACCTGTGAACTCATGGGTCTATCATACTTCCTGCTGGAAGATGCATATTCCATAAAAAAGACAACTTACACTTGATAGTGAGGAACTGCAAGATCCCTTACTTTTTTAATGATGCTGTTGGTGAATGATAGTTATGGAACCGCAGATGCACGCGGACGAACGCAGATAAATTTGTACTTCAGTCAAGTGAGAATCGCTATATTTTTCAGGCGATCGCCCGTTATCAATCGACTTTTAATTCCTAATAGTAATTCGTATAATTTGCAACCACTCAACGAGCGCTTTGTTGGCAGCAGGAAAAGAGTTTCAATCCCTGATAGGGATTCGTATAATTTACAACTAAGTCTTGTGTTTTGTTGCTCTAAAGTTTCAACTTCGTTTCAATCCCTGATAGGGATTCGTATAATTTGCAACTAATCAAATAAAGCGCGGTACTTTTTATAAATTGGTTTCAATCCCTGATAGGGATTCGTATAATTTGCAACCCAAACCACCAAAACCACCAAGGACAAACGCTAGAGTTTCAATCCCTGATAGGGATTCGTATAATTTGCAACGTACTGGGGAATTTCTACGGCTTCACCTTGCGATGGTTTCAATCCCTGATAGGGATTCGTATAATTTGCAACCATTATCGAGAATATAATCCTCGATATAAATTAAATTGAGTTTCAATCCCTGATAGTGATTCGTATAATTTGCAACATACACAGGAATTCCTTACCACTCGTGTAAATAGTGGAGTTTCAATCCCTGATAGGGATTCGTATAATTTGCAACTAAGCCCGGTGTCAGGCAGTGATGGCATATTCTCAAGTTTCAATCCCTGATAGGGATTCGTATAATTTGCAACCTATCGGGAATATTGAGCAGCGATCGCACCGATGCGTTTCAATCCCTGATAGGGATTCGTATAATTTGCAACCTGAGCATGCCGATTTCTTGCGTCGATCCGGTGTGCATAGAAAGGCTTTTCTAAGTTACTCGTTTTTGAACACCTACCCATCCGCGCTTTTTGAAACATCTGTACTATATTTATCTTATCCTTTGAGTATATAGCGGTTCTCACTTGAATGAAGTACAGATTTATATGCGTTCATCTGCTACAGGCTGCGTTCATCTGCGGTTCCTTAATTATTTCATGTATTGCACTCAATTGAAAACCGCCATAGTTTGATTACGTTAGGTGCTCAACTGGACTCGATCTAATAGCCAAGATTAATGTTTCCAGTCCCCTAG
Source organism: Scytonema sp. UIC 10036 (assembly GCF_009725235.1). The sequence continues at coordinate 24,277 of NZ_WJFC01000062.1, read as the reverse complement.
TTTTCCCCTTTTGATTTTTACACTAAAACCTAAAGATTGAAAATTGTAATTTATATAAATCATGCTGAACGCAGATATTACACATATTAATTTTACTGAGCAATGAGCTTCTGCTGTAATTCTACTGCTTCTGAGGGACTTAATACCAATCCATACGGACTCTCTGCTAATACCGATCTGAAAAATTTTGGGAGTTCCGCTAGAGGAACTCTGGAATTTGTCAAGCAATTCGGTTCCACTCAAGAAGATTTGAGCTTGGGAGTTGCGAGCGATGGCTCTGGTGGGTCTCAGCCTTCCTCAAGTAACTGCATTACTTAGTAAAGATTTAAAGCCAATTTGTATGAAAAACTCTAAATCTTGCTATAATTTAGACTCCCTTAGCTAAAGTAATTCAGTTACTGAGTTGCGTAATAATGACAGTTATCTCGTTCTGCAATATTAAAGGGGGTTGTGGCAAGACCACAGGAGCAGTCACTTTTGCTTCTTGGCTGGAACGCTACAAGCAAAAAAAAGTTCATTTTGTCGATGCTAACGAGCAAGGTAGTTCCAGCTTCTGGCTGCGATATCTGGATACTGCAATAACTTGCAGTCACATCACAGACCCAGATAAAATAATAGAACTGCTACCTGAACTGAATGAAGAGTATGACTTTGTGGTGGTGGATGGTGTACCAGAGATATTGGAAATAAATAAAAGCCTCTTATGCTTTTCTGATATATCCGTATCCCCAATCCAGCCAGTCGGTTTGGATCTTGAAGCTTTTTGTAGCAAGACACTGCGCGCAATCAAGCTAGCGAGAAAAATTTCTCGCGGTCTACCCTCAGTGGCGGCTGCTTATTTATCTCGTGCTTCAGTCAGAAGTAGCTCTAAAGAGAAAGCTTTTCCCCTATTAGATAAAATTCCTGAGATTAAATTGCTCAGAACAATAATACACGATCGCAAAGTTGTAGGAGACTGTTTCACTGCAGAATCTGTTATTTGGGATTTCAAAAAAAACAAAACTTTCTTAGATTCTACTCAAAGTGCAGTCAAAGAATTTGAGAATTTGAGTGAAGAAATTTATGGTCTTTTAAAGGAAATTTAATATGATAACACGAAACCAAAAGTGAGATTTTCTAAACTCTCTTAAGGAGTTAACTAAGTTATTACTATATACCCAAATTGTTGGGCATCTGATGGATAATTAACCTTCAATCAAGGGCAAACGCATCTTATTTTTAGAATGCTTGCTGGACAAAGGTTTCAGCCTTTGTTTGGTTTTGTTACTAAAAATTGAAACCCTTATGATACATGGCTTTCAGAATTTTAATGCGTTTGCCCTAGGCTTTCCCCTTGGAGAAACTCAACAAATGTCTGTAAATGTTGGGTTTCGTTCTTCAACTTGTTTTTGTAAAATGTTGGGTTTCGTTCCTCAACCCAACCTACTTGTTTTTGTAAAATGTTGGGTTTCGTTCTTCAACTTGTTTTTGTAAAATGTTGGGTTTCGTTCCTTGTTTTTGTATTTTTAGGCTTAACCGACAAGTATTGAGAGCCGATGGCGCAGATGGTAGCCATGTTATGTAGGTTTTCATTTCTTTAATTGCGTCTTTTGAAGTTAAGCCCTTCTTGGAAAACTCTGCTTCCAATTGGCTTTATCCTAGAGAAAGTTACACCTACGGGAATTTGGCTAGTGTTTGAACAAGTTTTTCAAGATCTTCCCCATGTAGAATTATTACAGTGGTTGGCACGCGGTTCGCTCAAACAAAACCTGTCGCGTGCAATTCGTTTGTGGGTGTGGTTGTGTTCGTTATACGGAAACAGTCAAAAGCGCTTGGTTTTAAATGACTCTTTCACCTATGCAGAATGGCGGGACGCATTCTTCACTCGCACGCACCCTAAAGGAGATATTATCCCCAAACCACACGACTCTCTTTGCCCGTGTTCCAAAACGACAGCTGAGTGGTTATTTTGTGAAAAAACCAGTATTAGTGCTCCCCAGTGGAAGGGATTGATGCTTGCTCACACTGGTATGGATTTGTCTCATCTGGAACAACTGCTACAACAGCGTTTGTTCGGTGTCACTCGTCGTTCTCTCCAGGGCGATCTGCAAACTCTCGCCGATCTTGGTTGGCTGCAATACAAAGCCCAAAAATACCATCGCGTGCGGGAATTCCCACCACGTCCCGTTAGTTCTCAAGATGAAGTCACTCCTACCCAACTGAGTGCTTTTGAATTAAACTTTCTACAGGAAGATTTGGTTGCGATAAGCCGGGTACGGCGGCGCTGCCATGCGATCGCAGAAACCTACGCCCAAAAAATCAACGGTGTGCAACGCTTTTTCCTACAACTTGATTATGTCATTCCCCGCAGTACCATTGATATAGTAGAGGATTGGCAATACAAGTTAAGACAGCTTTGGGCAAAAACTCCCGTACCACCGGTTAAACTCAGTTACAAAAGTGCTAGGGTGGGAAACGTTGTGGATTGCATCGTTTACCCAGTCTGCATCTACTATGTCCAGAGAGCAGTTTATTTATGCGCTTATGGTGAAAGCCCCGAACGAAAAACAAATTGGTACAATTTTCGCCTCGATCGCATTCACAAAATGACTGCCTTAGAATGGACATCAGTCATTCCCTCTCATTTACAGCAGTGCTATCAAAAAGCATCTTTACCCACCCCAGATTACATTGCTATAGAAATGTCTCAAGCGTGGGGGTTCGATTTCTATTTGCCCTCCCAACTGATGCTGTTACGATTTGACCGAAATTTTCACGATCGCTATATTCAGAATACCTTCCGACACGAAACTTTTGAAGCAATTAGCTACAAGCAAGCCAAAAATCTGATACAGCAAAATACAAAACAACCAGAACAACAACAGACATTGCTCAAAATTTTAGAAAATCGTTCCGATAAAGATGCTTACTATCGCCTCTACTACCGACATGGCGATAACAACGTCAGTATGCGTATACGAGCATGGCGACCAAAAGCTGAAGTCATCATGCCTTGGGAATTGCGAAAAAATATAGCTGATGATGTTGCAACAGAATTTAACCTCTACCACAATTGTGGAAATTATTGATGGTTGTACGGAGTGGGATACGCCACCCAAACCCTCAACCCGACGCTCCCCAAAATCAATTTCCTTGGACAGGAGTTTATACTCTTAGACGCAACCAAAAAATGCGTTCTGGAACTAAATAAACCCATGCCCGTCCCTATGGAACCACCAGTAGTATCTGTTGAGAGTGTCGAACGCCAAACAACTCTACAAAAAATTACACAATACCAAGCCGAGTTCTCGATGGAAAACTCCCCCCTGAGAACTCCTCTGAGCGAACTGTCTTTACTAGAACTTAAAGCAGTTGAAGTCCTCTTAGAAGCAGCTATCGGTCAAGCTGACTGGAACCAAATTAAAGAAGCGATCGCTCTAATTGAACCCCATAGGAAAGATAAAGTGTGGTTTGCTTTATCAAAAGAACAGCGAGCCAAAGCTATCAAAGCATTCCCACCACACTATTCTCTTCTCAAAGAGGCTGTTAACAACAATCTCATCTACGAATTTCTCGAAGATAAATCGGGCAGGGTAATCGAGCTAAGAATTCGCAATACAGTTCCGGGGATGTTTGATGAATTAGTCTCTGTTGAGAATTTAGCATCTTTTTTAAAAACTCTTTCTCCAAGAGATAAGAGTGCTTTTAAATAGAGGAACGAAATCCAATATTGAATTGAATTGTTGGGTTTCGTTCCTCAACCCAACCTACACTGTTAATTATGAATTTTAATGACACTATCAACCAATTATTGGAGCGCTGGCAGCATTTACTTGCATCTTTTGAAGTTACGCCAGATATCGCCCAGGTAACGTTTACTCAAATAGTCACAGCTTACTCTAGTCCCAAACGCTATTATCATACGCTAGAACACATAGAATATATTCTCAATATAATAGAAAGTCTACAAGATAAAACTCAGAATTTGGAGGTTGTTCAACTTGCTGCTTGGTTTCATGACTTGGTTTATGACACCCAAGCACATGACAATGAAGAGAGAAGTGCTAAATATGCCAGTCATTTGCTTGCATCTCTGAGGCTTTCCTCAAGGATTATTGCTACCGTCAGCCGTTTGATTTTGAGTACTAAATTTCATCAAGCTGCACCGAATGATATTGATTGCCAGGTTCTTCTAGATGCAGATCTGGCAATATTAGGCAGTCCCCCCGTTGAGTACGGTAATTATGCTGTAGCAATTCGGCAAGAATATGCTTGGGTACCACAAGCAGAGTATCTTGCAGGAAGAAAACAGGTTTTGCAGCAATTTTTGCAACGCGATCGCATTTACTACACACCATTCATGTTTCAAGCTTTTGAATTATCTGCGCGTTCTAATATTTTGCAGGAAATACAACAGATAAATAATACAGTTTTAGAAAAATCATATGACAAATAAATGTTGTAAAGATACTTCTCTCCTCATATCTCTGCGTAATCTGCGTCTGGTGCGGTTAAATAAATTACTATAATCCACAATCTTATTAAAACCCTAGTGTTGTTGCAAGTAATACACCTGTGTCTTCTGCATTCAAGGGTTTTGAAAATAAGTACCCCTGTGCAAAAGCACATTGTAACAGCTTAAGTTGTGCCCACTGCTCCATTGTTTCCACTCCTTCAGCAACCACACTCAACCCTAAATGAGAACCTAGGGTAACAATTGCGCTCACGATCGCTAATCGCTCACGATCGCTATCAATTTGATTGATAAAAGAACGGTCAATTTTCAAAACATCAATGGGAAAACGATGTAAATAAGCAAGGGATGAGTAACCTGTTCCAAAATCATCAATGCACAATTGCACGCCAAAGGCTTTCAATTGCTTAAGCACGGTGGCTGCTGTTTCAGAGTTTGCCATAATTGTGCTTTCGGTGATTTCTAACTTTAAGCTGCTAGGAGCAAGGTTAGTCTCTTTTAAAATTTGGCTGATTTGCTTAACAAGATTGGGTTGGGAAAATTGTTTGGCAGAAAGGTTAACATTGATGTTCAAAGACTTAAAAGCAGGAAATTGTTTCTGCCATTGCCGCAACTGTTGGCAAGCTTCACGAAGTACCCATTGACCAATTGAGACAATCAGCCCCGTTTCTTCTGCTATCGGAATAAACTTGTCTGGCGAAATCATTCCTTGTTGGGGGTGGTGCCATCGAACTAGTGCTTCAAAGCCTGTAATAGCGCCTGTGGAAACTGACACAATTGGTTGATAATAAACGCTTAACTCTTGCCTTTCTATTGCCCGACGCAATTGCGTTTCTAATTGCAAAAGTGCTAGGGCTTGTTCGTACATAGCAGTATCAAAGACTATGTGCCCGCTTTTACCTTGTTCTTTAGTACGGTAAAGAGCCGTGTCAGCATCTCGCAGCACATCTGTAGGTTGGTCATACTGAGTTGTACCTATGGCAATACCAATACTGGCACTTGTAAAAACTTCATATCCACTTAAGTTAAAGGGGGATTTGAGTACTTGATGAATGCGTTCTGCAACAAGAGTTGCATCGTCGATAGTTTGAATATGAGACAGTAAGATCGTAAACTCATCTCCGCCCAAACGAGCAACGGTATCGTTTTGTCGCAAACAGCTTTGCAAACGTTGAGCGATCGCGACTAGGAGTTGGTCGCCCACTGCGTGACCCAAACTATCGTTAACAACTTTGAAGCGGTCGAGATCCAGAAATAACACTGCAAACAAATTTTCTGGGTGACGTTTGACTTGTGCGATCGCTTGTCCAAGCCTTTCCATAAGCAACACCCGGTTGGGTAGTCCCGTTAGAGCATCATAAAAAGCTTGGTAAACTAGCTTTTCCTCCATCTGTTTGCGCTCGGTAATGTTAGTAACCATTCCCAACACCCCAGCATAATTTTTCTGTTCGTCAAATACTGGAGCGCAAGAAACAATCGCCCACAAAGGAGAACCATTTTTACATTGGAATTTAAAATCGTGCATTTCGTGAATACCTTGACGCCGACGTTCTAGATTAGCGTTAGTAATTGCAATTCCTTCCTCATCCATAAAAGAAAATAACATCTTGCCGAGCATTTCCTCAGTTGTATAGCCCAACATATTTGCCATTTGTTGGTTCACAAAAGTAGTCTCGTTGTCTTTATTGAGTAACCAAATTCCTTCAGTTGCTGTTTCTACAATTGAGCGGTATTGTTCCTCCCGTTGTCGTAACGCAAGAAGAGCCTCTTGACGTTGTGTAATATCGGTCTGAACGCCAATGAAGTGAGTTAAGTACCCAAGAGAATCAAATACAGGAGCTATATAAAGTTCATTCCAAAAAAGAGTACCATCTTTGCGGTAATTACGTAAAGTCACTTGGCAATCTCTTTGTTCCAAAATGGCATTACGCAGTTCGTCAAGGGCTAGCTGATTCTGCTTGTCTCCTTGCAAGAAACGGCAATTCTGGCCGATAACTTCACTCGCTTGGTAACCTGTTATCTCCTCAAAAGCTGGATTCACATAAATGATGGGATTGTCTGGTTGAAGGGCATCAGTTAAGACAATCCCGTTGCTGCTAGCTGCGATCGCACGTTCCATCAAACGCAAGCGCTCCTCAGATTGTTTGCGCTCAATTGCAAGTGCCAAGACATTAGCCACAGTTTGAAGGAAATAGCTATCATCGTCAGTGAATATCCTCTCTTGAGTCGCATATGCTCCTATAATGCCAAATGCTTTTCCTTGAGTTGCGATCGTAACGTTAATACCGCTAACCACTCGGTGATTGTGCAGTAGCGGAGAACCATCAAATCGGGTTTCTACCCGCAAATCATCAACAGTTACTGGCTTTGAAGTTAACAGAGTATGACCCAAGAGAGAAGTTGGTTCAGTCCCAGCCATTGCCGATCCCACGAACCCTTCATGCCAACCAACCCCTGCTTGAAGCAGTAAAATATTACCTCCAGGCAACAGTTCTAAAATTCCGCCAAGTTTTACATCTAGAACTTGAGTGACTAAACGAACAGTTTCGTCCATCAGTACTGACAAATCGGTGTTAGCCAATGCCCTCTGTCCTAATTCAGCTATGGCTCTTTGTTGTCTTTCACGAATTTTGAGTTCTGTCTCTACCTGCTGCCATTTGGTTATGTCTGAGAATTGCATAGCAGTTGTTAATAAAGCATTCATCTGCTCTATCTTCAATTGCTCGGTTTTATCCACAAACATAAAAAGTGCTACTCGTTTCCCTTCGTAGTTAATAGCTCTAGCTGAAATTCCTGCTTCAAAAGAAGTTCCGTTCACTTTTTTGAGTTCTGCTGTATGTAATGTTAAAGTTTCACCTTTGTAGAGTTGTTTAACCACATAAGACCATGAAGCAGGATGAGCACATAAGCTAGGAGTGATTTTATCGAGACTTTTGTCCGAGTCTACCCCAAAAAAAGGTTCTATAAGCTGATTTTTCAATAAAATCTGACCGCTTTCCAAACAGATAACCGCAATAGGAAACGGACTAAGTTCTACCAACGAATTCAGTAGTTCTTGCAAGCCTGCTTTTGATTGCTGACAAATTTCTAATTCCATTAGTAGCCCGCGATCGGTCTTCTGGCAACCAGAACTACATTCAGTAGCTAGCTGTGCCAACTTTTTGTTTGCCCTGTTTAGCCTATGCTGATTTGTGTAAGCGTAGCGACGAGTAGAAACCATTGCCAGAGTTATATAAATCAAAGGGAACCGAAAGCAATACGTTTAACCTTATTTGGCAAGCTTGGACAAACTACTTCACCGCACTCCCACACTAGTACTCTGTCACATTAACTTTGCTGCTGTTAACCTCGCAAAGTTCTATTAGCAGACTACCAGTAAAAAAAGAATAAGTAATTTTGCTGATTTTTATACTGAAAAATAAGTTTCAGTTTTAATTAAGCAATATCACTGAACAGTAAAGACTTTAGCAATTTATGACAAACAGCTAGAAACAAAATAAGTGTTTTGAATAGGCTTTACTATTTGGATTAGCGCTTTTCTGTTGATTGTCAAAGCTATTTTTAAGGTCTTCTTAACTTTACTCGAATTAAAAGATAATGTTACTTTTTTTACAAAAAATTCACATCAAATTCGTGTTTCTTAACTTTGCGGTTGGTAGTTAGTAAAGGTGTAAAGCCTTACGCCGCTACACGGGTTCGCGTCCCCGTGTCATAATTAGTATATTGATATCAAGCAAGTTACCAAAAAATGTTTCGTTTTATAGCTCACAGGAAACTGGCTTCAAAATCAAATCTATTAACGCATCAATAAATCGTTCGCTCTCCATGGGAATAAGATTCTTACCGTGCATAGTCTCTTGAATCATGACGAATTGGGTTAATGAACTAACAAGAAGCATTGCTGTTGCTTCTGTATCGGCTATCTTAAGTTCTGGATAAGTCGCTAGGTATTGACTGAGAATGTCGATCGCGGGCTTTATCAAACTACCAACACAAAACTGAGCTAATTCGGGAAAACGCCCGGACTCTCCTATCAAGACTCGATTAAAAGCACGATACTCTTCATCATCCAGCATCTCATTCAATGCTTTTAATGCCAATCGACGCAGGACTACTTTAGGATTTCCTTTTAGAGGTGTTGTCCCAAAAACTGAGTGAAATCGTTCTTGCGCTAGTTTTTCTATCAGTGCTTTAAATAATCCCTGTTTATCTTGAAAGTGACTGTACACTGTTGCCTTGGAAACACCAGCGCATGATGCTACCCTGTCCATACTAGTCTCAGCATAGCCATGGGATAAAAACTCTTGCATCGCACCTTGCAAAATCTGTTCAACCTTATCTGCTGATTATCCCGTTCAACTCAGTCGTTCTTGCTTTTACCATTTTTTTGTTCCTGGCTGGGGATAAGGGGGTAGGGGGTAGGGTAGGGGTTAGGTAGTAGAGGTGCAAGCACTGCGCCCCTACAAAGAGCGGAAAATTGGTTTTCATTACTTCGTTATGAGCCAGTTTCTGCAATATCTGGTTTTTCATATCACTACATTGATTTTTTTGCAATATCTCTTAGGACAGCAATTTTCAAACAGTCATAGGCACTACTAGTAATGGCAGAGTATTTTTTATGACCGCTACAAAACCTGAAGATGCCACCTAAGATATATGGTTTCTGCACCTGCTCTTGGGTAACCTTTTTCTATACTTTATCCAGCAAAAGCTGGTTCTGCTGAGTGGGGTTGGAAAACATCACAGGCACCATAGATAATTCTACTTTGGCGAGTGTAAATAAAAACTGGTAGAAGCAAAACTAAATTTTTGGTTTAGTTAAGATATATTATAAGACTAAACGGTTTAGTTTTTTTTATCCGATGGAAACATAACTATGCGGGAACACTCGTCCAAGGTTGAGGGTTCATCTCCTTTAAAGCCTTTTCTGCGTCCGCCTGCTTTTCTCGTTCTCTTAGCAACTGTTATAGTAGGTGGCTTAAGTCTTCATAAATTCCAAAAATTTCAGAGCAATACTGCGGCAAGCTTATCGCAACAGACGATTGTTCCAGAGATTAAAACGGTAACAGCATTGGGACGTTTGGAGCCTAAAGGAGAGGTGGTAAAACTGTCTGCGCCGGCATCAGCAGAAGGAAGTCGGGTAGAACAACTCCTAGTTCGAGAAGGAACTATGGTACAACAAGGGCAGTTAATCGCTATCTTAGATAGTCGCGATCGCCTTGCTGCAGCACTATCAGAAGCACAAGAGCAAGTGCGGGTGGCACAGGCAAATCTTGCTCAAGTTAAAGCAGGTGCCAAACAGGGGGAAATTGAGGCACAAAAAGCCACTGTTGCTCGCATACAAGTGGAAAGAGAGACAGAAGTCGAAGCACAAAAAGCCAATGTTGCTCGCATACAAGCAGAGAAAGATACGGCAATGGAGGCACAAAAAGCCACTATCGCCCGCCTAGAAGCAGAAAAACAAACAGAAACAGAAGCACAAAAAGCAACTATTGCTCAGTTTCAAGCACAACAGGATAATGCCCAAGCAGAATTCCAACGCTATCAAAAACTGTACGAGCAGGGTGCGATCGCTATATCTTTACTAGATAACAAGCGTTTAGCTCTGGCTACAGCACAACAACAAGTTGCACAAGCAAAAGCCAACCTCAAACGTATCGAAGCATCGCGAAACCAACAACTGACAGAAGCAAGAGCCAACCTCAAACGCATAGAAGCTGCAGGAGAACAACAACTCGCAGAAGCACGAGCCAACCTCAAACGCATAGAAACATCGCGAAATCAGCAAATTAAGGAAAGCCGCGCAACTTTAGATAGAATCTCTGAAGTGCGTGCTGTGGATGTGGCGACAGCTCAAGCAGAAGTCAATCGAGCCATAGCAGCCGTGAAAAGAGCCGAAGCAAATCTCAAACAAGCTTTTGTGCGATCGCCTCAAGATGGTCAAGTGTTAAAGATTCACAGCCGTCCTGGAGAAGTCGTATCTAATGAAGGCATCGCAGAAATGGGGCAAACCAGCCAGATGTATGCAGTGGTAGAGGTTTACCAGAGCGATATCAAGAAAGTGCGAACGGGAAAGAAGGTACGGTTAACAAGCGAGTCTATGCCCGATGAATTGCAGGGAATAGTCGAGCGAGTGGGTTGGCAAGTCCAGAGACAAAACGTCGTGAATAGCGATCCTACGAGCAACATCGACGCAAGAGTTGTGGAAGTCCACGTTCGACTGGACGAAACATCTAGCCGGAAAGCAGCACAATTCTCTAATTTGCAAGTTACAGCAATGATTGATTTGTGATTGGTTGGTGGTTAGTTGTTAGTGGTTAGTTGTTAGTAACGGCGCAAGGCTCTGCGCCTGTATAGTAGTTATTAGGTGAGTGCTTGTGTTATGATTGGTTTCATTTTTCAAGAAATAGGGCGACGAACACCTTTGGGATGGCTGCAATTAACTCACGAAAAAGGTCGTTTTTTGGTAGCACTTTCAGGTATTGCCTTTGCTGATGTTCTTATGTTTATGCAGTTAGGTTTTCAGACTGCATTATTTGATAGCAACACTCGATTGCATCGCAGCATGAACGCTGACATTTTTTTAATTAGCCCTCAAGCACGTAACTTGGCATATTTGTCCACATTTCCTCGACGGCGATTGTTGCAAGCAAGGGATATACCGGGGGTAAAGTCAGCTGATGGAATGTATCTTGGTTTTATTGATTGGAAAAATCCTCAAACGCGTAAGGAAACTGGCGTATTGATTATGGGGTTCAATCCAGATCGACCTGCCTTTGATTTACCGGAAATAAACAGTCAAATAAATGCTATCAAACTTCCAGATACTGTACTGTTTGACAGTGGTTCTAGAGGTGCTTATGAAAAAGTTTATGCCCAAGTCAACCAAGGCAAACCTGTTACTACTGAAATAGAACGCCGGACAATTACGATTCGTGGTTTATTTAAAGTCGGAGCTTCTTTTATTGCAGATGGCAGTTTGATAACTAGCGACCAAAACTTTTTACGCATCTTTACCAGACAAGATGCAGGAAGTGTGAATATAGGGCTTATTCAGTTGCAACCGGGCTATAAGGAACCAGAAAAAGTTCGGCAAGTTGCAAATGCGTTAAAAGTTCATCTTCAAGGCAGTCATGATGTTCAAGTTCTAACAAAAGAAGAATTTGTTGAATTTGAGAAGAATCATTGGCAAGAAAGCACACCTATTGGTTTTATCTTCAGTTTGGGTGTGGCAATGGGTTTTATAGTGGGAGTGATTATTGTCTATCAAGTTCTATCTACTGATGTGAATGCCCACATGAAAGAATACGCCACTTTCAAAGCAATGGGATATCGCAATGCCTACTTACTAGGAGTGGTATTTGAAGAAGCCATAATAATGGCAGTGCTGGGTTTTTTACCAGGTATAACAGTCTCTTTTGGTCTCTATACCCTGACAAGAAATGCTACAAATTTACCGTTATATATGACTTTAGCCCGCGCCCTGCAAGTACAAATTTTAACTATTGTTATGTGTATGATTTCTGGTGCGATCGCTACTCGTAAAGTCCAATCTGCCGACCCTGCAGATATGTTTTAGGAATGGGTTAGTAGTTAGTAGTTAGTAGTTAGTAGTTAGTAGTAACAACTAACCACTAACTACTAACCACCAACCACCAACAACTAACCACCAACAACTAACCACTAACAAAAATGATAGACCCTGTTATTATTGTCCAAAATCTAGAACACTACTTTGGGAAAGGTCAACTCCGCAAACAAGTTTTATTTGACATCAACTTAGAAATATATGCTGGTGAAATTATCATCATGACAGGTCCCTCTGGTTCGGGGAAAACAACTCTTTTGACCTTAGTTGGTGGATTGCGATCGGCACAATATGGAAGTTTGAAGGTTTTAGGAAGAGAACTATGCGGTGCAAGTGCAGAACAACTTACACTAGCACGGCGCAGTAATGGTTATATTTTTCAAGCTCACAATTTGCATAATAGTTTAACAGCAATACAAAATGTGAGGATGGGTTTGGAACTGCATAAGGGTCTTTCTCCAAACGAGATGTTAAAACAATCGGCCCAAATGCTGGAAGTAGTGGGATTGGGAAATCGCCTCAATTACTACCCAGATGACTTGTCAGGAGGACAAAAGCAAAGAGTTGCGATCGCACGCGCCCTTGTGAGTCGCCCCAAGATTGTTTTAGCAGATGAACCTACCGCAGCTCTTGACAGTAAGTCAGGTCGAGATGTAGTGAATTTGATGCAACAACTTGCAAAAGAGCAAGGTTGTACTATCCTTTTGGTGACTCACGATAACCGTATTTTAGATATTGCCGATCGCATTGTCCGTATGGAAGATGGTAAGTTAGCAAGTACTGCTGCTGTTGCAGGCTGAAAATTATTTTTTAACTATTTTCTGAAAAAACTCTCTGTGTTATTACATAGAGAGAATGTTGTTCTCTAGAGAGAGTATTTTAATCTAAATTGAAAATACGTATTTTTACTATAGATTTTTAAACCATAGTCTAGTGTAGACTAACAAATATAACTTGCTCTCAGTAATTTTTACTAAGAGCAAAAATTGATATATATTTATGAATAGGCAGTTAAAACGAAATCGCGGCGTTATTCTCACTCGTGAAGGCTGGCAAAAAATTCAGAATGCCAAACTTGAGTGGGAATTTCAAGAAAATTTTGGCTCTAGGTGTACTTTAGAAGAATTAAGCGAACGGGTTGGAATTACTCCTGTCACCTTTAGGAAAGTACTGACTCGTGAAACAGGGGTTGACAAACAAACACTTGTTCGTTTGTTTATGGCGTTTAATTTAGAATTGGGTCGAAGTGATTATATAAAGCCAGAGTCGGCTATAGAAAAGCAGGAAAGCTTGGAGTGCCTCAAACGAGTTGATTTGAGAGAAGCAGTTGATGTATCTGTTTTCTATGGACGCACAGCAGAATTGGCTTTGTTGGAACAATGGCTTATGACAGAGCACTGCCGAGTGGTGGCATTGTTGGGAATGGGAGGTATCGGTAAAACCTCTCTGGCGGCTAAGCTGGTACATGAAATTGAGCAACAGTTTGAGTATGTTATTTGGCGATCGCTGTACAATGCGCCACCACTGTTTGAGCTACTTGGTAACTTGATTCAATTTTTCGACAACTCGCAGGTATTAGAAGCTGATTTACCAACCAGTGTAGACGAAAGAATCTCGCAACTGATTGATTATTTGCAAAAACAGCGCTGTCTTATTGTACTCGATAATGCTGAAACTATTTTGCAAAGCGGTACTATTGCGGGAAATTATCGAGAAGGCTGTGAGGATTATAGTCGGTTGATAAGACGGGTAGGAGAAGTTCTCCACAAGAGCTGCTTGCTGCTTACGTCTCGAGAAAAACCCAAAGATGTGGCATCACTGGAAGGAAAAGCACTGCCTGTTCGCTCATTACGACTAAGTGGTTTGGAGGTGGTAGATGGGCAAAAAATATTTGAAGTCAAGGGTTTCTCTGGCTCAGAGTCAGAATTGAGAACAGTCGTCGAGCGCTATGCTGGTAACGCTTTAGCTTTAAAGATAGTAGCGACGACAATTAAAGATGTTTTTGATGGTAATCTTTCTGAATTTTTAAAACAAGACACGGCTGTCTTTGGTGATATTTGCGAACTTTTAGAGCAGCAGTTTGCACGCTTGTCGTATTTAGAAAAGGAACTCATGTACTGGCTGGTAATTAATCGCGAGCCAGTTTCGCTATCCGAGTTACGAGAAGATGTTGTATCACCAGTACCACCACAAAAATTACTGGAGGCGCTCGAGTCTCTAGTGAGGCGATCGCTTGTTGAGAAAAGCGCAGCGATGTTCACGCTACAACCTGTAGTTATGGAATATGTGACTAATCGATTGGTAGAGCAGGTTTGTGGAGAAATTGAAACTCAGAATATTAATTTGTTCAAGAGCCATGCTTTGATAAAAGCGACGGCAAAAGAATATGTTAGAGAGGCTCAAATTTGCCTCATTCTTAAACCAGTTATAGAAGGATTGCTGACTGTTTTTAAAAACAAAAGAAGTATTGAAAATCAGTTGGCTCAAATTCTAGCAATGATACGAGAAAAATCGCCTCTAGAACAAAGTTATACTGCTGGGAATATTATCAATTTACTTAGTCAACTACAGATAAATTTAAGTGGCTATGATTTTTCTCACTTGGCTGTTTGGCAAGCTGACCTGCGTAATGTGAAATTGCACGATGTAAATTTTCATTCCGCCAATCTAGCTAAGTCTGTTTTTGCAGAAACCTTCGGCGGTGTTTTGTCGGTAGCCTTTAGTCCTGATGGTAAACTTTTGGCTTTAGGTGATACAAATGGTGAGATTCGCTTGTACCAAGTTTCGGATTGGAAACAACTTCTAAGCTGTAAGGGTCATACTAACTGGGTTGTATCGCTTGCCTTTAGTCCTGATGGCAACACTTTTGCTAGTGGTAGTGTTGACTGTACTGTAAAGCTGTGGGACGTCGGTTCAGGTCAATGCCTGCAAACCTTACAAAAACACGATGATGAGGTTTGGTCAGTTGCCTTTAGTCCGGATGGAAACACGCTAGCAAGTGGCAGTGATGACTGTACTGTAAAATTATGGAGTGTTCACACGGGTCAAGTCTTAAAAACTTTCCAGGGACATACAAGTTGGGTATGCTCGGTAACCTTCAGCCCAGATGGGCAAAAGCTGGCAAGTGGCAGTGATGACCACACTATTCGGTTGTGGGATATCAATACGGGTAAATGCCTCAAAGTTTACCAAGGACACAGTGATGGAATACGGGTTATTACTGTAAGTCTTGATGGTCAGATGCTGGCGAGTGGCAGTGAAGACCGGACGGTAAAATTATGGAATGTCAGTAGTGGTGAATGCCTCAAAACCTTTCAGGGACATCTCAACGAAGTATATTCAGTTACCTTCAACTCTCAAGGTAATATTTTAGCCAGTGGCAGTTTTGACCAAACTGTCAAGCTATGGAGTGTTAACACTGGTGAATGCCTTAAAACCTTCCAGGGACATTCCAGTTGGATCTACTCGGTTGCCTTCAGTCCACAAGGCGATCTTGTGGCTACTGGAAGTTACGATCAGACGGTACGGCTGTGGAGTGTTAGCACTGGTGAATGCCTCAAAATCTTCCAGGGATATTCTCATCAGGTACTCTCAGTTGCCTTTAGTCCGGATGGACAGACTCTGGCAAGTGGCAGTCACGATTCTTTAGTGAAGTTGTGGGATGTCAGTACAGGTCAATGCCTCAAAACGTTCCAGGAACATCGTGCTGCGATCCAGTCAGTTGCCTTTAGTCCAGATGGGCAGAGCATAGCAAGTGGTAGTGAAGATCGAACGGTAAGGTTGTGGGATGTCAACACAGGTCAAGTCTCGCAGATTCTTCAGGGACATCGTGCTGCGATTCGGTCAGTTGCCTTTAGTCCTGACGGTCAGACACTGGCAAGTGGCAGTGAAGACCAAACCGTTAGGCTATGGGATGTTAACACGGGTCAGGCTTTGAGAACTTGCAAGGGACATAAAAATCAAGTCTGGTCAGTTGCTTTTAGTCCTCAAGGGATGATGCTAGTAAGCAGTGCGTTAGAGCAGGCACTCAAACTGTGGGATGTCAGAACTGGTGAATGCCTTAGGACGTTAGAGGGGCATAAGAGTTGGGTTTGGTCAGTTGCTTTTAGTCCGGATGGTAAGTTATTGGCGAGTACCAGTACAGATCGAAAGTTAAGGTTATGGAATGTCAAAACTGGCGAATGCCTTAGAGTTTTGCAGGTAGATACAGGGTGGTTACTCTCAGTTGCCTTTAGCCCAGACAGCCGAATACTAGCAAGTAGCTGTCAAGACCATACGGTCAAGTTGTGGGATATCAGCACTGGTGAATGTCTCAAAACCTTACAAGGACATACAGGCGGTTGGCTTAGATCAGTCGCCTTTAGTCCGGATAATCAAACTCTGGCTAGCGGTGGTGAAGATGAGACAATTAGACTGTGGGATGTCACAACAGGTAAGTGCTTAAAAGTTCTGAAAACTGAGAAACCTTATGAGCGCATGAACATTATGGGTGTTACAGGTATAACTACAGCAACTATTGCTACGCTGAAAGTTTTGGGAGCTGCACCTGAAAATTATCCTCCACAAGCAGTTACATGAAACCATCGGAGATTTTACCACTGAGAAAGCTTGGTCTAATGCAAATTCTAATCTAAAATGTTGGAGCCATGAATAAAGAATTATCTTTGGACAATCTGTAGTTAATCCCTAATTATCTAACTGTAACTGAAGCTAGGGCTAACTCGCTACCAAGCTCCTAGCTTAATTAACAGGGAATAGACAATCAGGGAAACTAACTGTTCCAATTTTTAGCCACTAATGGACAGATACACACAATTTACATTGTACTAAATTCAGTGTCGCTTGGTAATCCTTGCGCGAACTCATTTATGATACTTTCCAAATCATCAAGTTCAATGTTATCCAACACATTGGAACTGTTCTCAAAGAGTTTACTGGCGAAATCATGCCTTAAAGACTGCTGTTCAATAGTTGTAGTCTTCATTGCATTTGGAAAAATCTTTGAAAAAACAGCTTCATAGGCAGAACTTAAACCTAGCCATACTAAAATCGAAAATCCAAAATCGAAAATCCGAAATCGCATCTTTCTTCTCCTTTATGTTTGAACAGTACAGTTAAGAGTATCTGAGAAAAGCACTCTTGCTTACTTGGTCATTTACTTAGCTTCTAAAAATTAGTTCATACTTGGAGACAAGTGTTTAACTCCAGCGGTTTCAATACATTCTGAAGTTCTTCGTCTGATATGTAATCCTCTTTAGGTGGATTAAAACGTAACAATGCGGTTTCATAACAAGCTCTCGCTACGCAGATACGCTCCTCGGGAGTAAGCTGTGCAACAACCTCGACTGTCTCTTCTACATGGTTAACTTCAGCACCAACACCACTATGTATCCGCAGCCAACGTGTGGCATAAGTACCTGGTGGTAGCAAAGCCTCCACACTCTGGATGTATTCCTTCCCTATAAATGTCCCCAAGCGTTCGGCTGTATAGAAAAAACCAACGCAACCAATTGGATCGGTCGTCTGCACAGTTTGAAAGAAGTAATCTACCAAAGCCTGTATAGGAGATGGTACAAGCGCTTGCACCACAGCCTTTGCGTTGTATCCCATCGCCTGGATATCAAGCAGGGCGAGTCGGTCGTGACCTGCTTCCTCCCTGGCTTTCTGTGCAGCCCACTGTGCCAAATTCTCGCGACCAGAAGCAGCAAAGCGCTCTCGCGCTTCCTCCATCAGTCTTGTAGTATGGCGACTCGAATGGTAGGCACCAGCAAGCCGCCATACCCAACGCTTAGAGGTCAGATCTGGTGGTCTGCGGCTCGTGTTTACATCTCTCCAGGCTAACACTATTGCCTTATCTAAAAACTTCTGAGTTTTGGCTAGTACATCGCACTGCTGATTGGTCATTGACACACCCTAGTTTATTTATGTAATAAGCAGATAGTTGTTAGCAAGTAAAGCCTACTATGTTTACAGAACTTAAGCAACTTAAGATAAGAAACTTAAGAAAAAGTTAAGTCTCTTGTTCTGAGTGACATCCTCTCCCGCTCACCTGAAGTTAGCTCGTGCAAATGTATGTTAGCCCTACCCTTAAAAAGGAAGGCTATTAAGGGGAAGTTCAGTCTAAGGGGAAGCTTTTACTTTAACAAAGTAAGCTGAAACAGATATCTAAATTTGCTGCTGGCGGAAAAGCTCTTGAGTTGCCACTTTGTGTAACTTAATTTGGGTTAACCTCCTTTGGCTTAAAATCAGTCGTAAGAGGAAAGGGAGTGAGCCAGTGCGTTGGACAGTTTCCCCGGCTTGAAGCAACTGGCGAACCCGAAAATATTGGGTGATTGCTCTTTGGGGAAAAACTTTTTGGTTTACTGAAAATAACAAACTTAAGAAAAAAGATAAGTTTTTGTACTATGGGAATCATAAATGATTTATGAAAAGTTTTCAGTACTGTAGGTGGGCTATGCTACAGATATAAAGCGGTAGGCATTGCCCACCCTACGCAATACTGCTCGGATAAGCGTTTTTGTAAGTTGGGTAAACCCGTGTGTGAAACCCAACAAATGCTGATAAATGTTGGGTTTCGTTCCTCAACCCAACCTACCTTAAATTTGAATTTTTAGCTTAACCGACAAGTATTGCACCCTAACCCTCCCCTTTCCAAGGGGAGGGTTAGGAACTCAATTTCTTATTTCCCCCCTTTATAAGGGGGGATTAAGGGGGGTATTTCTAGGAAATACTTGGATCGTCTCCTGCTTTGAGATCCTTTAAAATCTGTTCTATTTGCCTGATTTTTTCTTGTCTGTCTTGGGACTTAAAAATATTTAAAGCTTTTTCTAAAGATGCGATCGCTTCCTTTCGGTTTCCTTGTTCCCAAAGTGCTTGAGCTATGTTAGTCAGTGCATCACCGTAATTAGGATTAATATTTAGTGCTTTCTGATATACTGATACGGCTTGCTCCCAACGTTGTTGGCTTGCAAAAACGACTCCAAGAGCATTGTACGCTAGCGCATATTTAGAATTTTTCTTAATTGCTGTTTCATATTCTTTAATAGCATCTTCTTTTTTTCCCTGACGAAACAGAACATTACCTAACTGATAATAGCCAAAGGGATAATCTGGATACTTCTTAACTAACTTACGTAAGTTTTCTTCTGCACCAGTTAAATCACCTTGGTTAAATAAAGTATTGGCAATTTGAACAAGTTGCGATCGCTCTTGCTGTGTGTCATCAGAGAATTGTGCTAGTCTCTGTACCCGTGTATGTTGTTTATCAATTGCGAAATGACCTCCTTTGGCGACAACAATTTGTGATGGATTTGTAACAGTTAAGATACCCACAATCAAGTAACTAGAAACGTGAAAAGACACTAGTTTGTTAAGATTCTTTGACTTCATGCTGAATATTTTTCTACTACTCGGGGTCATATAAATCTGTACCAAAAAAGGCGAATGAGCTTATAGAGTCAACATTTGGGGTATTATGACGCACAATAGCTATTGATGATTATAATCGGGGTAGACCTATCCGTAAATTACGGTCATGCCCATAGTTTAGGACAAAATTTTCTCAGTAAATTTCCGGATAAGTTCAAAGGATAGGTAATTTTATTCTCAGTAAGACAATGCACTGCAAGCACAAAAATCCTGATAGTTTAAATTTGGCTAGACTTGCGATCGCAGGATTAAGTCTAGCGTTTGTAACTTTAGCAACCACAACCTTCATTTCTCCCAAGTTAGTAGCCGCTAAAGAAGATAACCGACTTGCAAAAGCATCTACAGAACTACCAATTGTAAAATCGGCAGCCTTAGGTATAGATATGGATGTACCTTGGTCAAAACCGGTTAAGATTGAAGACCCCTTTGAAGGGAATTACGTCGGTATATTTGACCACCACTCCTTCTATAAAAACTTTCTAAATGTTAACTCTAAGTTTGAAGTGATTAGTCTCTGGAGAAAGAAATCTGTTCGCGTTCTTTTATCCTACCGCGAACGCGATTGCTTGTCCGGGTACGGCTTATCCCCCTACACCAAGATATCAGGAACGGGATGTTTGGGAGCTAAAAATACCATTAAGATAACGAACCTCTATATCAAACTTGGAGAGAAGGTGTTTCGCCTTGAGGGAAACAACAGCACTTTTGATGTCAGCCCTGAGTTAGCAACAGCCCTCAGAAACTCACCTGCGGAGAATGTCGATATTAGGCTTGTGGCTGAAAGTGGAGAAGCAGTAGACAGTGAAATTGGCAAAAGAACCGTAGAAGCTTGGAAAAATATTTTTTAACATCTATTATTTTGTCTCCATAAATAAGTTTAGGGGCTTGAGTACAAATAGAGAATTGTAGTATAAAAAATTACGATATCTTCTGCCCTCGATGCTTCTACCCTCTGCCTTTCTTCGGTAATTTTTGCTTCTTTTCAATCCTGGCTCTTTAAGTAACGGTACAATAGTCACTAATTTTCAAAGCCTAAAAACTAAATTATGACGATGCATCCTTTATTGCAACGTGCATTTACCAACCGAAATGTCCTCAAAGTTATCGCCGGCTTGAATAACTTTGATTCCAAGCGTGTAGCCGCGATTGCTAAGGCAGCCCATCACGGCGGTGCTACTTTTATTGATATTGCCGCCAGTCCAGAATTGGTAAAAACAGCAAAATCTTTGACAAACTTGCCGATCTGTGTATCAGCCGTAGAGCCAGAAAAATTCGTACAAGCTGTAGACGCGGGTGCTGACTTAATTGAAATTGGTAACTTCGATTCTTTTTACGCTCAGGGACTGAGATTTGAAGCCGAAAAAGTTTTAGCATTGACATACCAAACTCGTGCTTTGCTTCCTGAAATCACCCTCTCTGTCACCGTTCCTCACATTCTGACACTAGACCAACAAGTACAACTAGCAGAGGAATTAATCAAAGCTGGTGCTGATATTATTCAAACAGAAGGTGGGACTAGTAGCAATCCTACTCACCCTGGAGTGTTGGGACTGATTGAAAAAGCAGCCCCCACTTTAGCAGCAGCTTATGAAATTTCTCGTGCAGTTTCAGTTCCCGTACTCTGCGCCTCTGGTATTTCCAACGTAACAGCACCCTTAGCAATTGCAGCTGGTGCAGCTGGTGTTGGCGTCGGTTCTGCTATCAACCAACTCAATAACGAAGTCGCGATGATTGCGGCTGTACGTGGTTTGGTAGAAGCCTTAAGAACAGCGACCCTAGTTAAGGGATAATAGTTAGTAGATAGTAGTTAGTAGATAGTAGTTAGTAGATAGTAGTAACTACTATCTACTAACTGTGGGTTCATGCGCTTATACCCCACATTCCGCATTTTTCATAGTATTTATATGTTGATTTTTCAGTTTTCGTTGAATTTTGAAGGTTATTAATTATAATGTTTGGGCAATTTTAGGGAAATCTGGATATATTTACTCCCCATAATACCACCAGAAAAAATTGGTATCATTTCATGACTTAGTATAAAGTTCAATCCCTTCTTGTGCGCGGCTTTTATCGCCCACAAGAAGGTAGTGTTATCGCTGATATTTTTACCTTGTCTGAGTTATATCCTCAAGTGCAAGATACAAGTCTATTGATATTGATTGCAATAGACTTGCAGAAGAAATGCTTGGCGTTTAATGCTATCAAACCAATATCTTTGCTGTAACTGAGTTCCTTGTTGTACCATACATCTTATGCCTGATTTGTCAATATCTTCGACTGGGCTGATGCTCTAGATACAAAGAATTTACAGTTGGTAATTATTCTTTATTAACTGCTTGAAATATTTTCATTATCTCCTTAACTATCTTAACTGTTTTAACTGTCCATTAAATAGTTACTTAACCAATACTGCGTGTTTTTAGGCAAAACCCGACAAGTATTGGATAAGCAGATGAACCCACACAACTAACAACTAACAACTAACAACTAACAACTAACAACTAACAACTAACAACTAACAACTAACAACTAACAACTAACAACTAACCTCCTTCAAAGCAAATATCACTTGGTTTTGCTGTTCTTCTGACAATTCTGGGAACATGGGTAAGGATAAAACCTCCTGACAGGTTTGCTCTGCAACTGGCAATTGCCCCATTTGATATCCCAAACTTTCATAAACTGGCTGTAGATGTAATGGATAGGGGTAATACACCATTGTATTAACGCCTCGTTCTTGTAATTGATTGCGAAGCCAGTCTCTCTTATTATCTAAGACGCGAATGGTATATTGATTCCACACTCCCATGCCTCCAGCCAATTCTTGAGGCGTTATGATATTGGCTAGTTGACTCAAAGACTGGTGATAACGAGCAGCAACTTGTCGCCGTTGGTTATTCCAAATATCTAGATAACGTAACTTAATCTGTAAAATAGCAGCTTGAATCGCATCCAATCGGCTGTTGACACCAATTTCCTCGTAGTGATAGCGATTTCTTTGACCGTGCTCTTTTATAATTCGTAGCTTGGCTGCAATTTGCGGATCGTTGGTTGTTATCGCCCCTCCATCGCCACAACCCCCCAAATTTTTGGTTGGATAAAAACTAAAGCAGCCTATATGCCCAATGCTTCCTACTTTCTGCCCTGCCCAACTTGCACCTGTAGACTGAGCACAGTCTTCTATAATGACTAAATTGTAAGCTTTTGCAACATTCATTAAGCTCGTCATATCAACAGGTTGACCAAAGAGATGAACTGGAATAATCGCTTTGGTTTTTGGTGTAATTGCTGCCACAACTTGTTCCACATTTAAATTAAATGTGGTCGCATCAATATCAACAAATACAGGCTTTGCACCTACAGCACTCACAACTTCTGCAGTGGCAATAAAAGTAAAGGGTGTGGTAATAACTTCATCACCCGCTCCAATATCAAAAGCTCTAAGAGCCAAATATAATGCATCAGTTCCAGAATTACAGGCTACACATTCACTAACGCCACTATATGCAGCAAAGTTTTGCTCAAAACCTTCGACAATAGAACCACCGATGTAGCGACCAGACGCTAAAACTTGTAAAACGGCTGTACTTACCTCTGCTTCAATATTGGTGTATTGTTGTTTAATGTCAAAGGCAGGAACGGAATTAATGCTTTGAATCATGAGTTTTTTTAAGGATAAATATCAGCAAGGGAATAGGGGGTAGGGGGTAGGGGGTAGGGATCGGGAAAAAGAGATTTTTATGGCAAAGTGTGTTGGCTCTAGCCTATAATTGCCGCTCGCGAAAACAACCTTGTGCTAAGCTAAGAACCCTTCTTGAGAATTAAAGTTCCTGAATCATTTAGTTGTTTTAGAGTGGTTAGTAGGTTGGGTTGAGGAACGAAACCCAACAATTCAATTCAATGTTGGGTTTCGTTCCTCAACCCAACCTACTACCAATCAAGGAAG
Source organism: Scytonema sp. UIC 10036 (assembly GCF_009725235.1). The sequence goes on along the minus strand of NZ_WJFC01000062.1, from coordinate 862 downwards.
TATCAAACTCATGCAGGATTTAATAAAGCTAGATTTTGTTGATTTGGCTTTGGCTGTTGCATTCATGGGAGTCGCTATAGGTTTGTCTGCATGGGAAAAAATCGGACTAGAACTGAATTTAGCCCTTGCTACTGGAAGAACTATCCTACAACTGGCCGTCTTGGGATACGTTGTGGAGTTCATCTTTGCTCTTGACACTCCTTGGGCTGTTTTGGGCATTTTAGCAGTAATCCTAACGATTTCAGCAGTTGTGGCACGAAATCGCATTGATAAAACAATACCTCAGATGTTGCCTCTCGTATGGGGGTCAATTTTTATCAGTATAAGCCTGACTCTGATTTATACCACTGTCTTGATAATTCAACCGGATAAATGGTACGAACCACAGTATTTTGTTCCATTAGCCGGTATAGTTTTAGGTAATGCGATGAATGCGGCTGCGATCGCAGGAGAACGTTTCGTCAGCACTATAGATGCCAGTCAATTAGAAATTGAAACTCACTTGAGCTTGGGTGCAACTCCTTGGCAAGCAGTTGCAAAATATCGCCAGGAAGCTGTCCGTGCTGCATTCATTCCCACACTCAATCAGATGCTAGTTATAGGTATGGTGACACTACCGACAATCATGTCCGGACAGTTATTGAGTGGTGTGAATGCTCGCGAAGCTGCCTCTTACCAGATTCTGATTACCTTTACCATCGCTTTTACCAATCTGCTAACAACACTGTTACTGACGCGAGGACTGAGTCGGCAATTTTTTAACTCTGCTGCCCAGCTTGTTAGGTAGGCGTAACAACATATCGTAGTAAATCGGAGTAGACCCCAAAATAACGATTGTTCAAAAGTTTTGCAGTCTGATGGA